>NZ_WBMR01000039.1 GCF_008923365.1 Actinomadura montaniterrae | reverse complement strand
CCCCGGTCCCGGAGGAGGCGTCCGGGGCCGGGGACGCGTCCCCGCCGGGCGCGATCTCCTCGGCGAGGTTCGCGGCGAACCTGCCGAGGAGGGCGGCCGAGACGTCGGCGAGAGCGCCGCGGCCGAACTGCACGGGCTTGCCGGTGATGGCGAGGTCGGTCTCCACCTGGACGTCGGTGGTGCCGCCGCGTCCGGTGAGCCGGCACGTGACGACGGCCTTCGCGGTGCCGCCGCCGCGCGTCTCCCGCCCGGCGGCCTCCATCACCGCGACCCCGGCGTCCTCGTCGAGCGAGACGAACGCGACCGACCCGCTGTAGGTGAGGCCGATCGGGCCGAGCCTGACCTTGACCTTCCCGTCGAAGCGGTCGCCGTCGCGGGAGGTGAGCGTCGCGCCCGGAACGCACGGGGCGATCCGCTCGATGTCGAGCAGGACGCGCCACGCCTCGTCCGCGGGCACGGGGATCGTGAAGGCGTTCTCCAGCTTCATCCGGTCTCCTCCGGTGCGGCGGCGCCCGCGGACGGGCCCGCCGCCGCGCGGACGGCCTTGAGGATCCCCTGGTAGCCGGTGCAGCGGCACAGGTTGCCGGACAGGCCGTCGCGGATCTGCTCGTCGGTGGGGTCGGGGTTGTCGCGCAGGAACGCCGTCACGGAGACGACGAACCCGGGCGTGCAGAAGCCGCACTGCAGGCCGTGGTGGTCGCGGAACGCCTGCTGCACCCGGGACAGCTCACCGTCCGGCGAGGCGATCCCCTCCACGGTGGTGATCTCGGCGCCGTCGGCCTGCACGGCGAGGACGAGGCAGGCGCGGACGGCCTGCCCGTCCAGCAGGACCGTGCACGCGCCGCACACGCCGTGCTCGCAGCCGAGATGGGTGCCGGTGAGCCCGCACCGCTCGCGCAGGAAGTCGGCGAGGGTGAGCCGGGGCGGGACGGACGCGCTCCGCGGCCCGCCGTTGACCCGCATCCGGACGGTGACGTCAGCCATTCGCAGCCTCCTCAGCGGCGCGGTGCCCGGCCTCCTCGGCGGCGCGCCGCCCGGCCTCCTCGGCGGCGCGGCGCCATGCGCGCGCCACGACGACGGCGCCGACGTGCGCGCGGTGGTCGGCGGACGCGTGCAGGTCGGCGGGGACCGCGTCCAGTTCCCCGATGGCCGTGCGTCCGAGTTCGTCGGGGTCGATGTCGGCCAGTGCGGCGCCGGTCGCGGCGGCCTCCGCGGCCGGGGCGCGCAGCGGCGTGGAGCCGAGCCCGAACAGCCCGATCCCGCAGCGGGCGACCCGGCCGGCGTCGTCCAGCTCGAGGGCGACGGCCGCGCCGGCGATGGCGAAGTCGCCGCCGCGCCTTGCGAACTCCTCGATCGCGAAGCCGCTGCGGCCGCGCCGTACCGGGAAGTCGATCGCGGTCAGCAGCTCGTCCTCGTCCAGCGCGGTGCTCCACAGGCCGGTGAAGAAGCCGGCGGCGGGGATGGTGCGGGTGCCGCGCGGCGAGACCGCCTGGAGCTCCGCGTCGAGCGCGAGGACGACGGCGGGGTACTCGGCGGCGGCGTCGGCGTGCGCGAGCGACCCGCCGACGGTGCCGCGGTTGCGGATCTGGAAGTGCCCGATCAGCGGGGTGGCGCGGGCCATCAGCGGGACGGACCGCGCGACCCCGGCGGACCGCGCGACGGCCGCCTGCGTGGTGCCCGCCCCGATCCGGACCGTCCCGCCGCGCTCCTCGACGCCGCGCAGGCCGTCGAGCCTGCGCAGGTCCACCAGGTGTTCGGGGTTGGCGAGCCGGAGCGCGAGCATCGGGACGAGGCTCTGCCCGCCCGCGATGGCCTTGGCGTCCTCGCCGAGTTCGGCGAGGAGCCCGACGGCCTCGTCCACGTCGCCGGGGACGTGGTACTCGAAGGACGGCGGTTTCATCGCGTCACCGTCCCGTCCGCGCCGCGCACCAGCGCGACGATGGTCTCGGGCGTCAGCGGCAGGCTGGTGATCTCGGCGCCGAACGGCGCGAGCGCGTCGGCGACGGCGTTCGCCACGGCGGGCGGCGCGCCGATCGCGCCGCCCTCGCCGACGCCCTTGTAGCCGCCGGGCCCCGGCGACGGCGTCTCGACGTGGCCGTACTCGATGTCGGGTATCTCGGCGGCCGTGGGCAGCAGGTAGTCCATGAAGGTGGTGGCGACGGGGTTGCCTTCGGCGTCGTAGGCGAGGTGCTCGCAGAGCGCGTTGCCGATGCCCTGCACGACGCCGCCCGCGATCTGCCCCTCCACGACGTTCGGGTTGATCATCGGGCCGCAGTCCTCGCTGACGATGTAGCGCAGCAGCTTCACCGCGCCGGTCACCACGTCCACCTCGCAGGTGCACAGGTGGGTGGCGTTGGCGTAGATGAGCGGGTGCTCCGGCCGGTACCGGCCGGACGCCTCCAGGCCCGCCGGCACGTCCGGCGGCAGGGTCTCCGGCTGGAAGTAGGCGGCGTTCGCGATCTCGGCGAGCGTGACGCCGGACTCCGGCACGCCGCGCACCCGGGCGCGGCCGCCGTCCAGCTCGATGTCGCCGGGGTCGGCCTCCAGCCGGTGCGCCGCGATCGCGACGATCCGCTCCCGCAGCACCGACGCCGTCTCCGCCACGGCGCCCGCGGTCATCGAGCCCGACCGGCTGCCGGCCGCGCCGCCGCCGAACGGGGTGACGGCCGTGTCGCCCTGCACCGTGCTGACGTCGGCGATGTCCACGCCGAGCGCGTCCGCGGTGAGCTGCACGACCGTGGTCTCGATGCTGTTGCCGCTCGACCCGCCGGACACGTACACGTTGACCTTGCCGGACGGCTCGATCCGGATCGTCGCGCCCTCGGTGGCGTGCAGCGCCATCGCGGCCGAGGTCGGCTCCACGTACGTGCAGGTGCCGACGCCGATGTACCGGCCCTCGGCGCGGGCGAGCTCCTGCTCGCGCCGGAAGGCCTCGTAGTCGAGCATCTTCAGCGCCTGCTCGAACGTCTCCAGCGGTGTGATGCCGTCGTAGGGGACGCCGCACGGGTTGGTGTACGGCAGCTCGTCGCGGCGCAGCAGGTTCCGGCGGCGCAGCTCGGCCGGGTCGAGGCCCATCTTGCGGGCGGCCGAGTCCAGGAGCAGTTCGCGGGCCAGCGACTCGAACTGCCACGGCCCGCGGTAGGCGGTGCGGCCGGAGGTGTTGGAGAACACCGACGCCGTCGCCCACGCGGCCTTCGGGACGCGGTACGGGCCGGGGAAGAACATCCCGACCGCGGCGGACGTCCCGACCGGCCACGGCACCGGGTAGGCGCCGACGTCCTCGACGTAGTCGATCGCGGCGGCGAGGATCGCGCCGCCGTCGTCGAGGGCGATCCGGACGTCGCCGTGGGCGTGCCGCGCCATGCCGGCCGACTGGAGGTTCTCCCGCCGGTCCTCGATCCACTTCAGCGGACCGGGCACCTTGCGGGCGGCGAGCATGACGCACATGTCCTCGCGCTGCGGGATCACCTTCTGCCCGAAGCCGCCGCCGGTGTCGCGCATCACCACCCGCACCCGCTGCTCCGGCAGCCCGAGCAGCCGGGAGCAGAACAGCCGCACCTCGTGCGGGGACTGCGTCGCCGCCCAGATCGTCAGCTCGCCGCTCGGCGCCGACCATTCGGCGACGATGCCGCGCGTCTCGATCGGCACCTGGCTGCAGGCCTGCTGGCGGATCGTGCGCCGCACGACCACGGGCGCCTCGGCGAAGACGGGCTCGACGTCCTCGAACGGAGCGCCGGGGAACTCGCCCGCGACGTTGCCCGGGTAGCCGTCGTGCACCAGCTCCGCGGACTCCCCCGCGGCGGCGTAGTCGACGACCGGGGGCAGCGGCTCGTAGTCGACGGCGACCAGCTCGGCGGCGTCCTCGGCGACGTAGCGGTCGGTGGCGACCACCATCGCGACCGGGTCGCCGACGAACCGGACCTCGCCCTCGGCGAGCGGGGGCCGCGGCGTGTCCGGGACGTCCTTGCCGATCAGCGTGTACCACTGCTCGCGCACGTCCGGGTTGAGGTCCGCGGCGGTGAACACCGCGTGGACGCCGTCGGCGGCGAGCGCCTCGGCGGCGTCGACGCCGAGGATCCGGGCGCGCGCCAGGGGGCTGCGGACGAAGCAGGCGTGCAGCATCCCGGGCCGCGTGACGTCGTCGACGTACGTCCCGTGGCCGGTCAACAGCCGCGGGTCCTCCACGCGCGGGACCCGCGTTCCGGCGTACCGCGCCGCGGCCGCCGCCGCGCCGGTCACGGGCGCACCGGCCCGGGCGTCCGCCTGTCGGCGGCCGGCCGGACGGACGGGGACAACTCACCCAACGGAGGACCTCCCTGTGCCAGGTGCGCGGTCGTCGCCGCGCACGCCGTTCCGCATGCGCCGCTCGTGCCGCTGGACGGTCGTTCAGCGATGCTGAACACCTGGATAGCACCGCTCCGAAAAGTGGGTCAATATCCCCTCTGACCAGGGAATATGACCTGTCGCCCAGCCATTGGCGGCATGCCGGAATGAGCGTCTCGCGCGTCCTGCGGGAACGTCCGCCCGGGGGCGGCATCCGCCCACCGGAACATGCGAGAAGAAAATTCTTTCTGATCGATATTAAGTTCTTGTATGGCGATAACGGGCTTACCATGAGGTCGCGACCGTCCGCGCCCTGCCCGGACGTCCGGGCGGCGGCCACGGGCCTCTCACGACCTCGACCGAACAAGATCAGAGAATCTGTATTGTCTTGCTGCCGAGTCCACCTCATCCCGGCACGAAACGCAAGAGGCGGCGCTCACCGATACCGGTGCGCGACGCGGCGCCGGTGGTCCGCGGGCGAACCGAACAGGGAGCGGTCGAGCATCGCGCGCTTCAGGTGGACGTGGACGCCGCTCTCCCACGTGTAGCCCATGCCCCCGTGCAGTTGCATCGCCTTGCCCGCGACGTCCACCGCGGCCTCGCAGGCGTACGACTTCGCCATGGACACCGCCACCCAGCAGTCCGGGTCGCCGGCGGCCAGCGCCCGCACGGCGGCCTCGACGAGGCGGCGCGCCACGGTGACCCGGACGAGCATGTCGGCGCAGGCGTGCTTGACCGCCTGGAAGGAGCCGATGGGGCGGCCGAACTGCTCGCGCACGCCCGCGTAGGCGACGGTCGCGTCCAGCATGGCCTCGCTCAGGCCGAGGCCGTCGCAGGCGACGGCCATGGCGGCACGGTCACCCAGGTGCCGGAAGGCGGCCGCGGGGTCTCCGGTGAACCTCCGGAGCGAGCCCTCTGCCACGACCGCGCCTTCGGCGGTCACGCGGCCGAACGCGCGGGTGTCATCGAGGAGCGGCTGAGCGGTCACCCGGATCCCCGCGAGGTCCGGACCGGCGTCCACCATGACCGGCTCGCCGCCGGGTGCGAGCGCGGGCAGCAGGAGCCGGTCGGCGCCGGCCGCGTCGGGCACGAACGCCGCGTCGCCGCGCAGGACGAGCCCTCGCGGCGACCGCTCCAGGCGGAACGGCGGCTCGGCGGCGACGGCGGTGCCCGGGTCGCCCGTGTCGCCCGCCAGCGCGACGGCCGGACGCGCGGCCCCCGACGCGATGGCGCGCAGCAACCCGTCCCGGTCCGGTCCGGGTTCCAGCAGGTTGAGCGCTCCGACACCCAGGACCGCGGCGCCGACGTACGGAGTGGACGCCGCCGCGCGGCCCATCTCCTCCAGGACGACGGCGACCTCCGCGAAGGTGGCGCCGGAGCCGCCCAGCGCCTCCGGCACCTCCAGGCCGGGCCAGCCGGATCCGGTGATCGCCTTCCAGCCGGGCGCCCGGTCCGGGCCGGCGCCGCCGAGCAGGTCGCGCGCCACGGCGCGGAACTCGCCGTGCAGATCGGAGAGGTCGGGGCTCATCGGCCGCCCCGGGGTTCGCGGGGCAGGCCGAGGCCGCGCTCGCCGATGATGGTGCGCTGGATCTCGCTCGTCCCGCCCGGGATCGTCCACTCCCACGAGCCGATGAAGTCCAGCGCCCAGGCGCCCGACTCCCATCCGCTGGACAGGGGTTTGCGCAGCTCGGCGTGGGCGGCGGGCCCGGCGATCTCGGCGCCGAAGCCGGTCATCCGCTGGAGCAGCTCGCTGTAGAACAGCTTGACGACGGACGCGTCGGCCGGACCGGGCGTGCCCGCGTCGTGGCGTTCCACCAGGTCGCGGCAGAGCGCGCGGAGCGCGGTCAGCTCGGTCTCGAAACCGGCCAGCCGGTCGGCGACGAGCGCGTCGTCGACGGGCCTCGCTCCGCCCGGCCCGGGGCGGGCGCACGTCTCCAGCAGCCATCGGAAGCCGGCGTTGCCGAGCCGCTCGGCCAGCTCCAGCATCGTCATGCCGCGCTCGGCGCCCAGCGTCTCCTGCGCCACCCGCCAGCCGTCGTTCTCGCGCCCGACGAGGCAGGTCCGGGGGATGACGACGTCGTCGAGGAAGATCTCGCAGAAGTGCGACTCGCCGGTCGCCTGCCGGATGGGGCGGACGTCGATCCCCGGCGTGCTCATGTCGAGCAGGAAGTAGGAGATGCCGCGCCGCTTCGGCGCGCCGGGGTCGGTGCGGGCGAGCAGCAGGCACCAGTCGGCGTGCGCGGCGCCGCTCGCCCACACCTTCTGCCCGTTGACGACGTACCCGTCGTCCTGCCTGCGGGCGGTGGTCGAGAGCGCGGCCAGGTCGGACCCGGCGCCGGGCTCGGAGAAGCCCTGGGCCCAGATCTCGCCGTCCAGGATCGCCGGGAGGTGGCGGCGGCGCTGCTCGTCGGTCCCGGCGGCCAGCAGCGTCGCGGCGGCGTGGTGGATCGCGACGAACGCCAGCACGAGCCGCGGCGCGTCGTGGGCGGCGAGTTCCTGGTACAGGATGATCTGCTCGGCGACCGGCATCCCGCCGCCCCATTCACGCGGCCAGTGCGGGACGGCGAACCCGGCACGGCGCAGTTCCTGGAACCACTCCTTCTGGAAGGCGACGAACTCCTCCTCCGGGACGCCCGTCTGCGCCCGCCGCCAATCGGCCGGGATGTGCTCGCGGCACCATCCGCGCACCTCGGCACGGAACTCCGCGAGGTCGTGTGCGGTCCCGCGAACTCCGGTCATCGCGCCGCACGCTCCCGCGCCTCGCCGAACGGCCCGGTCAGGCCGCGCCGGCCCAGGCTGCGCGTCAGCCGGTCGCGCGTCCCGGCGGGCCCCAGCGGCAGGCGCCGCAGCGGCTGGCCGTACCGGGACAGCCAGGACAGGAACGCCTCATCGCAGAAGCCGAACGCGCCGTGCAGCTGATGCGCGACGCGGAAGACGACGTCGGCCGCCTCGACGGCCGCGAGCCGCAGCGCGAGCGCGTCGTCGGCCGCCTCGCCGCGGTGGTCCTGGACGCTCCAGAGCGCGTACTTCGCCAGCGCCTCGGCACCGCTGCGCTCGACCTCGGCCTCGGTGAGCTGGAAGCGCACGCCCTGGAACCGCGCGAGCGCCTGCCCGAACTGCTCGCGGAGGAGGACGTGCTCCCGGGTGAGGTCGATCGCTCGGTCGAGCATCCCGAGCAGCGTCCAGCACGGCAGGACCAGGCCGAGGGCGAGGTCTCGCGCGCACTCTCCGCCGGCGCCGGCCGGTCGCAGGTCCAGTCCGGTGACGAACGCCGACGTGCGGGGTGGGCCCTCCGGTGCCCGCGCGGCGGCGTCGCAGCGCCGGCCGTCCAGCGTCACGGCCGTCCAGCTCAGGTCGAGCCCCGCGACGGCGGCGGCTGGACGGGCGCCGTCGACGACGAGCAGCCCGTCGGCACCGGCCGGCCGGGACAGGCGCTCGGCCACCGGGAACGGGACGGCGAAGTAGCCCGCGGCGCGGCACAGCGCCGCCGCCGCCTCCAGTTCCGCCGCATCGCCGCGCGGGTCGAGGTCGAGCGCGCCCAGCTCGTCCAGGACCGGCCCGACGAGCGCCGCTCTGCGCTTGGGTTCGCGTTCGGCCTGCCGGACGAGGTCGTCGCCGCCGGCCGCCTCGAACGCCCGGACCGCCTGCCGCCCGTACTCGGCGGCCTCTTCGCTCAGGTCGATGTTCATGCGGTGCCGGCCGTAAGGGCGGTGCTCAGCGGGCCGGTCATGACGCCAGCAGCGATCGGGACAGCAGGATCTGCTGCATCTCGATGCTCCCCGACGCGACCGTGGACGCCCGGGAGTAGCGCCAGTGGTCCTCGACGCGCAGGCGGAACCGGCGGGCCTCCGCTCCATCCGGTTCGGCCGACGCGACGATCTCCATCAGCACGTCGGCGCTGTCCTGGTCGAGCCGGGTCACCGCGATCCGGTACGCGGCCGCGTCGGCGGGCCGCACCGCGCCCTTGGCCTGTCTCGCCACCACCTCGTAGGCGAGCAGGCGCGCGCGCCGGCAGTGCGTCAGCATCCGGGCCCACCGCCCGCGCAGCTCGTCCGGCAGGTCGTCCCACCGGTCGCCGAGCACCGCGGGCGCCGCCTGGAGCAGCCGCTCGCACCGGGCGTAGCGGGCGATGCCGACGCGCTCGAACGACAGCACCTCCTGCACCACCTCCCATCCCCGGTCGACGGCGCCGAGGACGTCCGCGCCGGTCACCCGCAGGTCGCTGAAGAAGACCTCGTTGAGGTGGTGCGGCCCCATCATCGACGCGATCGGCCTGACCTCGATGCCCGGCGCGTCCATCGGCACGAGGAAGATCGTCAGCCCGTGCTGCCGCCGCTCCCCCGTCGAGGTGCGGGCGAGCAGGAAGCACCACTGCGCCATGCCGGCGTAGGACGTCCAGATCTTCTGGCCGGAGATGCGCCAGGCGCCGCCGTCCCAACGGGCGGACGTGCGCAGCGCCGCGAGGTCGGAGCCGGCGTCGGGCTCGCTGAACCCCTGGCACCAGATGACCTCGCCGCGCGCGATCGGCGGCAGGTGCCGGCGGCGCTGCTCCGCCGTGCCGTGCCGCATGATCGTCGGCCCCACCCAGTTGACGCCCATGTACTGCGCGCCGCGGGGCTCGTGGTGCGCCCACATCTCCTCGCGGACGACGGTCTGCTCCCACACCGAGGCGTCCGCGCCGCCGTACTCCCCGGGCCAGGCGAGGCAGAGCAGCCCGCGGTCGGCGAGCAGGCGGCAGAAGCGCTGCGCGGTCTCCAGGTCGGACGGGTCGTCGGTGAAGGCCCCGAGGAAGCCGGGCGGGACGTGCTCGGCGACCAGCCTGCGCAGGTCGCCGCGGAGGGCGGTGGCGGCCTCGCCCATCGTGAAGTCCATGCCGACGACGCTATTTCAATCATTGTAAGGATTGCAATACTGCCTTTGGTTATCCGGTCACGGTAGACTCGCCGCATGGTCCCTCAGCTCCACGGGAAGCGGCCTGCGTGACGACACCGCGACGCAGCCGAGTCCACCAGCACCGCATCGCCGAGACCGTCGCCGGCGAGCTGCGCACCCGCATCCTCGCCAGCGACTACGACTACGCGCTCCCCACCCAGGACCAGCTGGTCAAGGAGTTCGGCGTGAGCTACCCCTCGGTGCGGGAGGCGCTGCGCATCCTGGAGACCGAGGGCCTGGTGACGGTCCGGCGCGGCAACGTCGGCGGCGCCGAGGTGCACCGGCCGGACCAGTCGTCGGCCGCGTACCACCTCGGCCTCGCGCTCCAGGGCGACCGGGTCTCGCTCGGCGACCTGGCGGCCGGGCTGCGGATGCTGGAACCGCTGTGCGCCGCCGAGTGCGCGCGGCGCGAGGACCGCGCGGAGGCCGTCGTCCCCGCCCTGCGCGCCAACGTCGAGGAGTGCACCGCGCTGGTGGACGACGGCGTCGCGTTCACCCAGACCGCCCGCGAGTTCCACGACCTCCTCGTCGCCTTCACCCCGAACGCGACGGTCCGCAACGTCGTCGGCAGCCTCGTCGCGCTGTGGTCGGCGCAGGAGGAGGCGTGGGCCGAGGCGCTCACCCGGCGCGGCGAGTACCCGACCCGGGACGAGGCGATGACGTCCGTCCGCACCCACCGCCGGATCGTCGACGACATCGCCGCCGGGCGCGCCGGGGAGGCGGAGCGGGTCGCCTGCGCGCACCTCACCGCGACCCAGTCCCTGCTCCTGGAGCGTTTCGACGACGGGATCGTCAACGCCGCGTCGCCCGCCGCCCGGCAGGCGATCCAGTCCGGCGTGCGCGCGCGCCACTGACGGAGGCGCGGGCTACCGGGCGGTCCATCCTCCGTCGACGACGATCGTCTGCCCCGTGACGTAGCTCGCGGCGTCCCCAGCGAGCCAGACGATGGCGCCGACGATGTCGTCCGCGCCGCCCTCCTTCGGGAGCGGCGTGTTGCGGCGCAGGTACTCGGCCGGCCGCTCGTTCTCGTACAGCGGGCTGGTGATCTCGCTGCGGAAGAAACCCGGCGCCACCGTGTTCACCCGGATCGAGTGCCGCGCCCACTGCACGGCCAGCTCGGCGGTGAGGCCGGACAGGCCCGCCTTGCTCGCCGCGTAGGACGCCTGCGGGATCCCCGGCACGCCGACCCGTCCGCTGATGGACGAGACGTTGACGATGGAGCCCCGCCCGGCCGCGCGCATGTGCGGGTAGACCGCCTGCGCCAGCACGAACGGCGCCACCAGGTTGAGGTCCAGGGTCGCGCGGACGGCGTCGAGCGGTTCGGACTCGGCGCGCTCCTCGGTGAACATGGCGCCCGCCGCGTTGACGAGGATCTCCGGCGGGCCGAGCCCGTCCGCCACCGCCGGCACGACCGTCCCGGCCCGCTCGGGGTCGGACAGGTCGCAGGCGACGGCCAGGCCGCCGATCTCCGCGGCGAGCGCGTCCAGCCTGTCCCTGCGGCGCGCCACCAGGCCGACCCGGGCACCGAACGCGGCCAGTGCGCGCGCGACCGCGGCGCCCAGCCCGGACGAGGCTCCCGCCACGATCGCCACCCGGCCGTCGAGACCGAACATCCCGCGTGCGGCGGCATCCGCGTCCACGCGCGCCTCCCTTTGCTGAAGCTCCGGATTCACCGGTCGCCCGGCGCGTCCCGTGCGACCAGGTCGGCCAGCCCGGCGCGCTGTACCTTCCCCATGGCGTTGACCGGCAGCGCGTCGACCCGCTTCCAGATCTCCGGCACCTTGTAGGGCGCGAGCTCCCGGCGGCACGCCTCGGTGAGCGCCGCGACGTCGAGCCGCGCGCCGGCGCTCTCCACGACGGCGGCCACCCGCTGCCCGAGGCGGTCGTCGGGCACCCCGCACACCGCCGCGTTGGCGACGCCGGGATGCGCCAGGAGCACCCGCTCCACTTCGAGGGGGTAGACGTTCGCGCCGCCCCTGACGATGACCAGCTTCTTGCGGTCGAGCACGGTCAGCCATCCGTCGGCGTCGACCGTACCGATGTCGCCGGTGGGCACGGGGCCGGGTTCCGGCGGGCGGACCCGGCCGTTCTCCCAGTAGCCGAGCAGCGGCGTCCAAGCCCCCGCCCAGGGGCCCGAGGTCGCGGCGCTGAGCCGCAGCTCGCCCGGCTCACCTGCGGGGAGGCGGCCGTCGTCGTCGTAGGCGGCGACGTCGAGGTGGGGCAGCACGCGCCCGCTCGTGCTCGGGCGCCACTGCTCGCCGGGCGGGTCGATGGACACGACGGTCGGCGCCTCGGTCAGGCCGTAGGTGGCCCGGGGCACGAGGCCGTGCGTCGCGGAGAAGGCCTCGCGCAGCGCGTCGGAGGTGTCGCCGCCCCCGCTCCACGCCTCCTGGAGCGGGCCGAGGCCGAGGTCGGGGCGCCGGGCGAGGTCGTAGAGCTGCGCGGGGGCGCCGTTCCACGCGGTGACGCCGCGCTCGGAGATCCAGCCGGCCAGGCCGTCGGCGTCGCGCCGGTCCATGATGACCGAGCATCCGCCGGCCTGCGCGGCGAGCAGGGTCGACAGGACCATGAGGTTGAGGATCGTGAGCGGGAAGCCGTCGCCTTTGCGCAGCTCCGGGCCCCAGCCTCGGGTGGCGACGAGCACCGCGCCCGGTAGGAGCAGGTTGCGCTGGCTGTGCACGACGGCCTTCGGCCGTCCCGACGTCCCGCTGGTGAACGCGATCCCGGCGGGCGCGTCGACGTCGAGCGCGACTTCCGGGGCGGACCCCTCCCCCGCCATGAGCCGCGCCCACCGGTCGGGGTCGACGCGGCCCGGCACGTCGAGGCGGCAGCGCGGCCCGGCGAGGACGACCGCCGGATCGCAGATGCCGTGCAGCTCCTCCTGCTCGGCGGGCGCGAGCGCCTCGCCGATCCCCGCCCACACCGCGCCGATCCGCTGGGCGCCGTGGAAGGCCGCCACGATGTCCAGGTCGTTGGGCAGGCACGCGGCGACGCGGTCCCCTTGCCGCACCCCGAGCGACCACAGCGCACCGGCCGCTCTCCGCGCCCGGTCGTCGAGTTCGGCGTACGACCAGGCGCCGGAGGCCGCCTCGATCGCGGTGGCGCGGGGCCGCGCGGCGAGCGGTGCGTCCAGCACGGCGGCGATGGAGGGCGGAGGGGCGGCGCCGGCTTCGGTGCTCCTCATGACCCTCTTGATATCATCATCCTTGTAAGGATTGACAGCATCATCTGGATACAGGGTTCCCGGGCGCGAGAATCCGGTGGGAGCGGCCGATGTCGGACGAACGCGGACACCATCCGGGCCCGCTGTCGGGAGTGCGGGTCGTCGACCTGACGGCGATGGTGATGGGCGCGCACTGCACCCAGGTCATGGCCGACATGGGGGCGGACGTCATCAAGGTCGAACCTCCCGCCGGCGACAACACCCGGCGGATCTCGGCCGGGCCCGAACCGGGAATGGCCGGCGTCTTCGTCAACGTCAACCGCGGCAAGCGCAGCGTGGTGCTCGACCTGCGCACCGGCGAAGGAAAGGACGCCCTGCGCGGCCTCATCGAGCGCGGCGACGTCTTCATCCATTCGATGCGCGCGAGGGCGATCGACGGGCTGGGGTTCGCCTATCCCGACGTGGCCGCGATCAACCCGTCGATCGTCTACACCAACTGCTACGGCTACGGACGGCGCGGGCCGGACGCGGGCCGTACCGCCTACGACGACACGATCCAGGCGGAATGCGGGCTGCCGTCCGTCCAGGAGCAGCTGACCGGCGAGGCGGGCTACGTCGGGACGATCATGGCCGACAAGGTCGCCGGGATAACGGCGCTGTACGCCACCATGATGGCGCTGTTCCATCGCGAGCGGACCGGCGAGGGCCAGGAGGTCGAGGTCGCGATGTTCGAGACGATGGCCGCGTTCATGCTGGTCGAGCACGCCAACGGCGCGCTGTTCACCCCTCCGCTGGGCCCTGCGGTCTATCCGCGCGCGGTCTCCCGGAACCGGAGGCCGTACCGCACCAAGGACGGTCACGTCTCCGCGCTCGTGTACAACGACAAGCAGTGGTCGGCGTTCGTCGAGGCCGTGAAGCCGGAATGGGCGGGCGAGCATTTCGCCACCCTCGAACAGCGGGCCCGGCAGATCGACACCGTTTACGCGCTGCTCGGCGAGACGTTCATGCAGCGCACGACGCGGGAATGGCTGGAGCTGCTCTCGTCCCTGGACATTCCCGCCGCGCCGGTCCGCACCCTGGACGAGCTGTTCGACGATCCGCACCTGAACGCCGTCGGCTTCTTCGAGACGGTCGACACGCCGAACGGGCCGGTGCGGTTCCCTGGGACGCCGGCCTGGTTCTCGCGGACGCCGGGCCGGGTCGCCGGCCCGGCCCCGAGGCTCGGCGCCCACACGGCGGAAGTACTGGACGAAATGGGATGGGACCGGAAATGACCCAAGGCGCGGAAACGTTCTCCGCACGCTCGTGGCTGTTCGCTCCCGGCGACAGCGAACGGAAGATGGAGAAGGCCACGGCGTCTCCGGCCGACATCGTGCTCTTCGACCTGGAGGACGCGGTCGCCGAAGAGCGCAAGCCGTCCGCCCGGACGATGGTCGCGGACTTCCTGCGTTCCCGCCCGGACGACGGCAGAGACCGGCTCTGGGTGCGCATCAACCCGCTCGACGGCCCGCACGCGCTGGCGGACCTGGCGGCGGTGATGCCCGCCCGCCCGGGCGGCGTCATGCTCCCCAAGGCGCGCGGCCGCGCGGACGTGGAGAGGCTCGACCACTACCTGTCCGCGCTGGAGGTCTCGGCGGGCACCGAGGAGGGCTCGACCAAGGTCATCGCGCTGGTGACGGAGACGGCCGAGGCCATGTTCACCATCGGCACCTACGCGGGCGCGCCGCGCCTGGTCGCGATGACCTGGGGCGCCGAGGACCTCGCCGACGCGGTGGGCGCCTCCGGCAACCGCACCGCCGACGGCGAGTACGGGTTCACCTACGAACTGGCCCGGAGCCTGTGCCTCCTCGGCGCCGCCGCCGCAGGAGCGGTCCCGGTCGACACCATCCACGGCGACTTCCGCGACCTGGACGGGCTGCGCGCGCGGGCCGCGCGGGTGCGCCGGGACGGCTACCGCGGCATGCTCGCCATCCACCCCGCCCAGGTCGAGGTGATCAACGCGGCCTTCACCCCCACGGACGCGGAAGTGGCCGCCGCGCAGGAGATCGTCGACCTGTTCGACGCCAACCCGGGCGCGGGCACCCTCGCCCACGACGGCGCCATGCTCGACCGTCCCCACCTCGCCCGCGCGCGGGCGCTGCTCGCCCAGGCGGGACGCGCGTGAAGACCGTCACGGATCCCGCCGGGCTCGACCTGAGCCGGTTCCTGCGCCCCGGGGACCACATCGTCGTGGGGCAGGCGTGCGGCGAGCCGACCACGCTGGTCGAGGCCCTGATCGAGCAGGGCCCCGCCATCGGCGGCCTGTCGGTCTTCATCGCGACGAGCTTCTCCGGCCTCCTCACCCCGGACGCGATGGACGGCGTCGCCGTGTCCAGCATGGGGGCGATCGGCGCGCTGCGCGCCCTCTCCGCGAAGCACCGGCTCACCGTCGTCCCCTGCCACGTCGGCCAGATCGGTCCGATGATCGAGGCGGGGATCCTGCGGTGCGACGCCGCGTTCGTCCAGGTCGCCCCCGCCGGCGCGGACGGGGACCACAGCCTCGGCCTCATCAGCGACCACGTCCGCGCCGCCGCGGCGAAGGCGCGCGTCGTCATCGCCGAGGTGAACGAGCGGGTGCCCCGCACGTACGGGGAGGTGCTCCCCGCCGCCGGGATCGACTGCGCGGTGCACGTCTCGCGGCCCCCGGTCGAGGTCCCTCCGGCGACGATCGGCGCGACCGACCGGGCCATCGCGGAGCACGCCGCCGCC
Source organism: Actinomadura montaniterrae (assembly GCF_008923365.1). Classification (GTDB taxonomy): domain Bacteria; phylum Actinomycetota; class Actinomycetes; order Streptosporangiales; family Streptosporangiaceae; genus Spirillospora; species Spirillospora montaniterrae. Next base: position 42,333 of record NZ_WBMR01000039.1, on the reverse strand, counting down.
TACATCGAGGACGGCTCGGTCGTCCAGACCGGGATCGGCGCCGTCCCGGACGCGCTGCTCCGCCTCCTCCACGACCGCGCGGACCTCGGCGTCCACTCCGGCATGATCGGGGACGGGCTGGTCGACCTGGTCGAGGCGGGCGTCGTCACCAACGCCCGCAAGCCCATCGACCGGGGCGTGTCCGTCACCGGCGCGCTGATCGGCACGGAGCGCCTCTACCGGTTCGCCGACCGCAACCCGGCGATCCGCATGCGCGCCGCGGACTACACCCACGACGCGGCGGTCCTCGCGCGGCTGGAGAGGCTGGTGACGCTGAACTCCGCGGTCGAGGTGGATCTGACCGGCCAGGTGAACGCCGAGCAGACGGGCCCCGCCTACCTGGGCGGCACCGGCGGGCAGGCGGACTTCGTCCGGGCGGGCGCGCGCTCGCCCGGCGGGCACGCGATCATCGCGCTGCCCGCCACGGCGCGGCGCGGCACCGTCAGCAGGATCACCGCCGCGCTGTCGGGCCCGGTCACCACGGCCCGGAGCGACGCGGACGTGATCGTCACCGAGTTCGGGGCGGCCGAGCTCAAGGGCAGGCCGCTCGCCGAGCGCGCCCGCCGCCTCGTCGCCATCGCCCATCCCGATTTCCAGGAGGAGCTGGCGAGGGAGGCGCACGCGATCGAGCAGCGCGGGTTCTAGCCCGCGGCCTGCTCGGGTTCGTAGCCGAGGACGCCCTTGGTCTCCAGGTAGTCGTGGAAGCCGAACTCGCCCCATTCGCGGCCGTTGCCGCTCTTCTTGTAGCCGCCGAAGGGGCAGCCGAAGTCGAACCCGTCGTTGATGGAGACCCAGCCCGCGCGGATGCGGCGGGCCACGGCGCGGGCGGCGTCGAGGTCGGCGCCGGCGACGTTGCCGGCCAGGCCGTACTCGGTGTCGTTGGCGATCTCGACGGCGTGGTCGACGTCGTCGTAGCCGATGATCGTCAGGACCGGGCCGAAGATCTCCTCGCGGGCGATGGTCATGTCGTTGGTGACGTCGGCGAAGACGGTCGGCCTGACGTAGAAGCCGGTCGGCAGGCCGTCCGGACGGCCGGTGCCTCCGGCCACGAGGGTGGCGCCTTCCTCGATTCCCTTCCGGATGAGCGCCTGCACCTTGTCGAACTGGGCCCGCGACGCCACCGGGCCCATCACGACGTCGCCGGCGGGGTCGCCCACGCTGACGCCGGCGACGGCCTCGCGCGCGACGGCGGCGGCCTCGTCCATCCGCGACCTCGGCACCAGCATCCGCGAGAGGGCGCTGCAGGTCTGCCCGGAGTTGCCCATCATGGTGGTGACGCCGGACGCGACGTTCGCGGCGAAGGCCGCGTCGTCCAGCACGATGTTCGGGCTCTTGCCGCCGAGTTCCTGGGTGACCCGCTTGACGCCGGGCGCGGCGTTCCGCGCGACCTCGACGCCCGCGCGCACCGACCCGGTGAAGGAGACCATGTCGACGCCGGGGTGCGACGAGAGCGCCGCGCCGACGCCGGGCCCGTCGCCCTGGACGAGGTTGAACACCCCGGCGGGGACGCCCGCGGCGTCCAGGATCTCGGCGAAGATCCGCCCGGCGGACGGTGCGATCTCCGACGGCTTGAGGACCATCGTGCAGCCGGTCGCCAGCGCCGGGAACACCTTCACCGCGATCTGGTTGAGCGGCCAGTTCCAGGGGGTGATCAGCGCGCAGACCCCGATCGGCTCCTTCACGACGAGGGTGGCGCCGCGCCGCTCCTCGAACGCGAAGTCCTGGAGGATCTCGATCGCCTTGGCCAGGTGGCCGGCGCCGAGCCCGACCTGGAACCCGCCGGCGAGCGACGCGGGCGCGCCCATCTCCTCGGTCAGCGCGGCGGCGAGGTCGCCGGACCGCTTCTGGTACGCCTCCTGGACGTTCCGCAGCACCTCGGTCCGGTCGGCGGCGCTCGTCCGCGACCAGGAGCCGAACGCGCCGCGCGCCGCCGCGACCGCCCGGTCCACGTCGGCGGCCGAACCGGCCGCGACCTTGCCGCAGACCTGCTCGGTCGCGGGGTTCACGACGTCGAGGGTCCGTGACGGATCGGCCGGGGCGGTCCACTCCCCGCCGATGTAGAACTCCAGGTTGTCGCCCATGGCCGTCACTGCATCCCTTCCGCGTACCAGGTCCGGAACTCGGCGTAGCTCGGCATCTCCTCCGAGTTCGCCTTGGGGTCGACCGCGACGTGGACGACCGCCGGCTTCCCGCTCGCGTAGGCGCGCTTGATGGCGGGGGCGATGTCCGCGTCGCGGTCGACGTACTCGCCGTGGCAGCCGAAGCCCTCGGCGACCTTGTCGAGCCGGGTGCCGGTGCTCCAGTGCACGCCGGGCATCCGCGCGTCCTGCCCGAAGGTGCGCTTGTAGACGCCCACCTCCAGGCCCCACGCGTAGTCGACGGCCACGACGCAGACCAGCGGCAGGTTCAGGCGGGCCGCCGTCTCCAGCTCCGCGATCTGGAACAGGAACGACGAGTCGCCGGTGATCAGCATCAGCGGGCGCGCGCCGCCGTCGGCGACCCCGGCGCCCACGGCGTAGGGCAGCCCGGTGCCGAGGTGGCCGAAGTTCTGGTTCCAGAGCACGTCGTGCGGTTTGGCCTGCGAGTACGTCCAGCCGAAGATCGTGGTGGCGCCGCCGTCGCGGACCATGATCCCGTCCGGCGGGAAGGCCCTGGTCGCCTCGACGACGAGCCGCGCGGGGTGGACGGGCGACCCGCCGGACGGGGCCGTCTCCGCCAGGTCCGCGAGCCGCGCCGCGTCCTGCTCGATCCAGCCGGCGAGCTCCGGTGACGGTGTGCGCGGCGAGCCGGCGAGCGCGTCCACGAGCTGCGGGACGACCGCGCGCAGGTCGCCGACCAGCGGGATGTCGATCGGGCGGTTGACGCCGATCGCCCCGGGGTCCTGCTCGATGAGGATCCAGGTGCGTCCGGCGGCGTTCTCGAGCCAGTGCCGGCCCCGCCCGTAGTGGACGGGCTCGCCCAGTTCGGTGCCGATCGCCAGGCAGAGGTCCGATTTCACGACCGCGTCGACGGCCGATGGCGAGAAGCCGTAGGACCAGGTGCGGTCCTCCAGTCCCTTGATGTAGGAGGTGCCGCCGGACGTCTGGATGACGGGGCATGCCATCAGGTCGGCGAGCTGCTTGACCTGCTCCCCCGCGCGGGCGGTGTGGACGCCGTGGCCGACGAGGAGGATCGGCTGCTTCGCCGCCCGTACGGCCACCGCTGCCTCGGCGACCTTGTCCGGGCCCGCCGTCTGCCCGACCAGGCGGTACGTCTCGGGTGGCGCCGCCGCCGGGACGTCGAGCTCCTCCTGGATCACGTGCGACGGGTACTCGATGTAGACGGGCCCGGGCGTGCCCGACAGCGCCTTCCGCAGCCCCTCGCGGACGATCTCGTCGGTCTGGTCGGCGTACTCGATGCTGGCGGCGTACTTCACCGAGGGCGCGAACAACTCGGACTGCTTGACGAACTGGATGCGGCCGCGCCGCACCCGCTGCTCGGTGATGCGGGCCCGCTGCCCGCCGAGGAACACGACCGGCGAGTTCTCGACCTTGGCGCACATCATCGCCCCGGCCATGTTCGCCATGCCGGGGCCGAGCGTGCCGATGCACACGGCCGGCTTCCCCGTCATCCGCGACACCGCCTCCGCCATGAACCCGGCGGCCTCCTCGTGGTGCGGGGCGACCACGTTCCAGCCGCGCTCCTCGGCGAGGTGGAAGAGGTGCACGAAGTTCGGATCGGGGATGCCGAAGATGGTGCTGATCCCCTCGGCCTCGAAGAGCTGAAGGATGCGTTCGTAGACCTTGACCGCCATGGCGGCTAGCCCTCCTTGGCCGTTGCGGGGCTCGCCATCGCGAAGCTCCTGCTGATGTGGTCGTTGTGCGCCGAGGGGACGACCGGCAGGATCCAGGGGTCGCGGGCGTCGCGGATCTCCGCGATCCGCTCGCCGACCTCGTCGATCGTCCAGGACGGCCGGTGCACGCCCGGGGTCTCGCCGACGAACGCCCGCGCGACCCGTCCGGCGATCGCCACCAGCATCTCGCCGGTGATCGAGCAGGACTCGTGCGCGAGCCAGCCGACGGCGGGCGCCGCGAGCTCGGGTTCCATCGGCGGGTAGGCGGAGGTGTCGATGCCCGCGGCCATCCGGGTGACGGCGGCGGGGACGATGACGTTGCATTTCACGCCGTGTTCGGCGCCTTCGAGCGCGACCACGTTCGACAGCCCGATCACGCCCGCCTTCGCCATCGCGTAGTTGGCGACCCGGCGGTTGCCGTACAGGCCGCCGATCGACGAGGTCAGCACGACGCGCCCGTATCCGGCGGCGCACATGGCGGGGAACGCGTGCCGGACGACGTTGAAAGCGCCGCGCAGGTGGACGTCCAGGACGGCGTCGAGGTCCTCGGGCGTCATCTCCGCGAGCGGCGCCGGACGGTGGTTGCCCGCGTTGTGGACCAGCACGTCGATCCGGCCGAAGCGGTCGAGCGCCGCGTCGATGATCGCCCGGCCGCCCTCGAACGTCGCGACGGACGCGTGGCTGGCGGCGGCCTCTCCCCCGGCCTCCTCGATCTCCCGGACGACCGCGTCCGCCGGACCGGGGTCGGTGCCCTCGCCGCTCATCGCGCCGCCCGGGTCGTTGACGACGACCTTGGCGCCCAGCGCGCCGAGCAGCCGGGCGTAGGCGCGCCCGAGTCCGCGGCCCGCGCCGGTGACGACGGCGACCCGGCCGTCGAACCCGAGGTCAGCCATGGACGACCATGCCCTCCATGTCGCCGGTGTCGCGCCACGCCCGCAGCAGGTCCTCCATGGCGTAGAAGCCCGGCCAGTACGGCTCGCCCAGATGCGACCGGATCTTCTTCTCGCCCTCGCCGTTGTAGTAGCCGGGCGTGCACTCCCGCTCGAACGTGCTGTTGTCGACGGCGGTCTCCTTGACCGTCCTGCACCACTGGGCCTGGGCGTCGGCGGTCGGTTCGACGGTCGTGGCGCCGCGCGCCAGCGTCTCGGCGATCAGGTAGGAGATGTGCCGGGCCTGCTGCTCGAACATCGCCGTCGTGCTCGCGGTGACGCCGCCTTGCAGGAACCCGGTGAAGAACAGGTTCGGGAAGCCGTGCGTGGTGATGCCGTGCAAGGTGCGGTAGCCGTCGGCCCAGTGGTCGTACAGTGACACGCCGCCGCGTCCCGCGAAGGGCTGGATGCCGAACCGCCGGTCGAGGTCGGTGGTGATCTCGAAGCCGCTGGCGAAGACGATGCAGTCGACCTCGTGCTCGACGCCGCGCGCCATGATGCCCTTCGGCGTGATGCGCTCGACGCCCTTGGTCCCGGACACGTCGACGAGCGTGACGTTCGGGCGGTTGAACGTCGGCAGGTACTGGTCGTTGAAGCACGGCCGCTTGCACAGGAAGCGGTAGTAGGGCTTGAGGATCTCGGCGGTCTCCGGGTCGTCGACGAGCGCCTCGACGCGGCGGCGCAGCCGCTCCATCACCCGGTAGTCCACGAGCTCGCGCAGCTCCATGAACGTCGCGGGGTCGGCCATCGCGGCCCAGCCGTCCGTCTCGTCCAGGTACGCGGCCAGGTTGCGGCTGATCTCCGTCCAGCCGTCGCACACCAGGTCGGGCTGGCCCGGCCCGAACGCCTCGAACGCCGCGGTGTGGAAGCTGCGGCGCCGCTCCTCCTGCCAGCCCGGACGCAGCGTCTTCGCCCACTCCGGGTCGGTCGGGACGTCGCCGCGCTCGTCGATGGTCGACGCCGTCCGCTGGAAGACGTACAGGTGCTCGGCGGCGCGGGCGATGTGCGGGATCACCTGGACGCCGCTCGCGCCGGTGCCGATGACCGCGACCTTCTTGCCGGCCAGGCCGCTGAGCCCGCCGCTCATGTCGCCGCCGGAGTAGTCGTAGTCCCAGCGCGCGGTGTGGATGGTGTGCCCCTCGAACTCGGTGAGGCCGGGGACGCCGGGCAGCTTCGGACGGTTGAACGGGCCCTGGCACATGGCGACGAAGCGGGCCGTGATGCCGTCGCCGCGGTTGGTGCCGATCCGCCAGCGGCCGATCGACTCGTCCCACTGCAGCGAGGTCACCAAGGTGTGGAACAGCGCGTTGTCGTAGAGGCCGAAGTGCTTGGCGATGCGTTGGCAGTGCTCGTACACCTCGTCGCCGAAGGCGTACTTCTGCTTCGGCATGTACCCGACCTCTTCGAGCAGCGGCAGGTAGCAGTAGCTGTCGGTGTCGCACTGGATCCCCGGGTACCGGTTCCAGTACCAGGCACCGCCGAAGTCGCCCGCCCAGTCGACGACGCGCAGGTCCGTGACGCCGGCCTGCTTGATCCGCGCCGCGGTGACGAGGCCGGAGAAGCCGGCGCCGAGCACCACCGCGTCCACGTCGCCGGTGATCGGCTCGCGCGGCTGGACCGGCAGGTACGGGTCGGACTCGTAGAAGTCCGCGAACTCCCCCTCGGTCACCACGTACTGGCCGCGCCCCTCGGGGTGCAGGCGCTTGTCGCGCTCGGACAGGTACTTCTCTCGGAGGGCGTCGCGGTCGACCTCGGGAGTCTGCGTCGGCGCGCATTCGTGCGGCATCCAGTGATTCCTCGGCTCGGGGCGGTGACTCCGGGTCGTCCGCCGTCACGTCGGTGCGGGTGGGCGGCTCAGGCGAGGTCGCGCGGCGCTCCGGTGCCCATGTACTTCGCGAGGTTGTGGTGGAGGTTCACGACGCTGCGCTCGCGGTACGGGTTGGGCTTGGGACCGGAGAAGCCGCGCGACTTCATCCCCTGCTGGACGGCCGCCATGTTGGAGAAGTCCTGCGGCAGGACGGTGCGCCAGCCGGGGTCGTCCTGCGGTGTGTGGATCCACTCGGTCTCGGGCTCCTCGCCGGGCGGGAACAGCTCGTAGACGGCGGCCTCGAACACGCACTTGTCGGGGTCGTGCCCGTACGGCCGGAACCGGTAGCAGAGCATGTTGTTGGGCGCGTGCCCGATCTGGAAGTTCGGGAAGATCTGCCAGGCCGTGCCGGCCTTCGCGGTGATCTCCGGCGGGACGGTCGGCCAGACCACGCCGCGCTCGGCGTCCTTCGCGCGGGCCGTGGACAGCCAGTGCGCGAGCACCTCGGGCGCCGGGGTGCCCTCGGGCAGGTCCTTGACGAGCTCCTGCGCCACCTCGACCAGCGTCCAGGTGGTGTTGGTGTTGGCGTTCTCCCAGGTGAAGCTCTGCAGTTCGGCCGTCGACACGCGCGGGTCGTCGCCGGTGCCGAGGCGCAGCTTGGCCTGGTTCTCGTCCATGCTCTTCGGCGCGTCGTAGCCGATGTTGCTGTGCCTGCCGTGCGAGCGCGCCCAGCCGAGGAACCCGCCGAACTTCATGAACTCCGGGTGCGTGTAGGGGACGTGGTAGGTCTCCATGAACGCCTCGAAGGCGACCTTCCAGTTGCAGTCGAAGACCAGCCAGCGCCGCCACCGGTAGCGCATGTTCTCCAGGTGGAACGGGTCGAGCAAGGTGGCGGCGGGTTCGAGGTAGTCGCGCAGCGGCTCGCAGTCCGGGTCCATGTTGATCCAGACCCAGCCGCCCCAGGTGTCGACCGCGACCTGTTTCAGCGCGATGCGCTCGTCGGTCAGCCCGCACGGCCAGTCCTCGCGTTCGGGGACGTGGGTGCAGTCGCCGTCGATGTTGTACCGCCAGCCGTGGAACCCGCAGACGAACTGGCGGCCGTGGCCGCGGGCGTCGTGCGCGCCGGGCGGGGTGTCCACCAGCCGCCGGCCGCGGTGCGAGCAGACGTTGTGGTACGCGCGGAACCGGTCCTTCGCCGTGCGCACGACGATGATCGAGTCGTCGGCGATGTCGTAGGTGAGCCAGTCGCCGGCCTCGGGCAGCTCCTCGACCCGGGCGACCTGCTGCCACACCCTGCTCCACAGCCGGTCCCCCTCGGCGCGGGCGTACTCCTCCGAGACGTACGCCTCCACGCCGATCGTCATCGGCTCCGACAACGGTTCCGTGGATGCGGCTTCGGGGACGTTCTCGAGGGTCTCGCTCATGGCTTCCTCCAACCCGCGTCGGGGATGCGTCGGGAGATCCGGGCAGGTGCCGGGCCGTGGGGTCAGTGCGTGATGGCGTCGCGGAAGCCCTCGTCCTTGAGGAAGAGGGACGTGTTGTCGGCGCCCAGGTGGGTCCACTTGAGGTTGAGGCCGCCGTCGACCAGGAGCGTCTGCCCCGTGATGTACGACGACAGGTCCGACAGCAGGAAGAGGACGGCGCCCGCCTGCTCCTCGGGGCGCCCGCGCCGTCCCATGGCGATGGCGCGGCGGTCGCGTTCCGGGTCCTCGTCGACGTAGGTGCCGGACGCCGGGGTCTCGGTCACCCCCGGCGCGACGGCGTTCACCCGGATGCCGTCGAGGGCCAGTTCCACGGCCATCGTGCGGGTCGCCGCGACCAGCGCCGCCTTGGCGGTGCCGTAGGCGATGTGGAACGGCGCCGTGTTCATGCCGCTGATCGACGAAAGCGAGACGATCGAGCCCGGACGGCCGCGCGCCTTCAGCTCGGCGGCGACGGCCTGGCTCATGAAGAACATCGTCTCCAGGTTCTGGTGGAACAGCGCCCGCCAGTCGTCGCGGGTGACGCGGGTGGCGGGCATCCAGGTGGCGGGCGCGGCGCCGCCCGCGACGTTGACCAGGCCGTGCAGGTCGCCGCCGGCCTTCGCGGCGTGCTCCATCACCTCCGCGACGCCGTCGGCGGTGGACACGTCGGCCGGGACCGGGACGACGGGCAGGCCCTCGTCCGCCAGCGGGCCGACGTGCTCGTCGAGGTTCTCGCGCCGCCGGCTCACCGCGACCACGGTCGCCCCGGCGCGGGCGATGAGGGCCGTCGTCGCGGTGCCGATGCCGCCGCCGCCCGCACCGGCGACGATGACGACGCGTCCGTCCAGACCGAGCAGATCGTGGTTCATGCGAGGTCACCTTTCCTGTGGTCGCCGCCGCGGAGATCGCGGAGCGCCAGGACGCTGCCCTCGGCGTCGCCGGAGACGTAGACGGTGCCGTCCGGCCCTGCCGCGACGCCCGCGAACAGGCCTTGCGGCCCGCTGAACGGCGGCAGGCCCTTCAGCGGCTTCGGATCCACTCCGGGCGGTGGGCCCACCGGCAGGTCGCGGGCGATCGTCGTCCGGGACCGGCCGTCGAGGGAGGCGGCGGTCAGCGTCTTCGTCTCCGCGTCGACGACGAAGAGGGTTCCGGCGCGGACCGCGAGGCCTTGCGGCGTCGCCAGCCCGTCGAGCACGGTGACCGGGCCGGTGCCGGTGATCGAGACGACCCGTCCCACGCCGGACTCGGAGACCAGGCAGGTGCCGTCGGCGGCGAACGCGACGCCCATCGGCCGGTCCAGCCCCGAGGCCAGGGTCGTCACCTCGCCCGTGGCCCGCACCGAGACCACGCGCCCGGTGCCGAGCTCGGCGGCCACCACGTCGCCGCCGGGCCCGACGGCGATGCCGTAGAGCTGGTCGAACGGCTCGCTCTCCCCCGCCAGCACCTGATGCTCGCCGCGCGCCGGCGTCCACCGGGCGATCTGGCCGTTCGACGTGGTGACGGCGAACGCGCCCTGCCCGACGGCCGCGGCCCCGCGGATGTAGCCCGGCCAGCCGGGACTGAACAGCATGCCCAGCACCTCCAGTCCGGTGCCGGGCGTGAACCTGTGGAAGTAGGTGCCGTCGGCGACGTGCAGCACGCCGCCGGCGTCGATGGTGAGGTCCAGAGGCCAGGTCAGCCCCTCCGGCAGGACCGCCCGGGTCCGTCCGCCGCCGAGGATCTCGGTGATCTGCCCGGTGAAGCCCGAGACGAACAGGCGCCCGTCGACGAAGGTCAGGTTGTCCAGGCCGGGGGCGACGGTCGCGAGGACGGTGCGCTCGCCGTTGCGGGGATCGATCCGCAGCACCTCGCCGCTGCCGACCTGGGTGGAGACGATGCGGCCCGCGGAGTCGAACTTCACCGCGTCCGGGACGCCGAGGTCCGCCGCCACCCGCTCGGGCTCGCCGCCGTCCGGGTCGATGCGCCAGATGTCGTTGCCGCCCAGCGTCGGGTAGTAGAGCATGCCGTCCGGCCCGACCTCCATGGCGTTCGGCATCGGCAGGTTCTCCAGCAGCACCCGGGGCGCGCCGCCGTTCAGGTCGAGCTCCATCAGGCGCCCGCCGATCCGGCACTCGTTCACGAACAGCCGGCCCTGGTGGAAGGTGATGCCGTTCGCGCCCGGCAGGTCGTCGCGCAGCACGCGCGAGGCGCCGTCCGCGCCGCGCACGCTGACGCGGCCGTCGTAGTACTCGGTGATGTAGAGGTCGCCCTCGGGTCCGAAGTCGACGTCGTCGGGCGCGACGACGTCGCCGCCCTGCGCGCTGATCGTCTCCAGGTCGCCGGTGTCGACGTCGAGCGCGCTGATCTGGCTGCCCGCCACCTGCGCCACGTAGACGCGGCCGTCCGGGCCCGTGCGCAGGCCGTTCGCGCCGAACAGCCGGCTCGGTGGAGCGAGCCGCTCCAGGCTCCACCCGCCGGCGAGGCCGACCGGGGCCGCACCGGTGTACCGCGCCTTCGCACCCGCCATGGCGACCGACCTCCAGCAGCCTCGACGCTGCGGTTACGCCGGTTCATCCTGTGAGAACCGACCTCTCATATCGAGCGAATCTAACGACCGGGACAGGTGAACGCAATAGTCTTGCAATCCTTGTAATGATGGCGAGGACGTGGTTACGATGCGGGCCGCGCCGGGCCATCGCGGCGCGCAGGCCGGCACCCCGGCCCCGAGGGGACGAGGAAGGGCGGACCATCAGGTGTTCTCGGCGATTCTCATCGACCAGGGCGAGGCCGGGCGAACGGTCGCGCTCACGACGCTGGACGAGGCCGAACTCCCCGAAGGGGACGTCAGCGTCGAGGTCGCCTACTCGACGCTGAACTACAAGGACGCCCTCGCCATCACCGGCCGCTCCCCCGTGGTGCGCGACTTCCCGATGGTCCCCGGCATCGACCTCGCGGGCGTGGTCACGGAGAGCACGCATCGCGGGTGGGAGAAGGGCGACCTGGTGGTGCTCAACGGCTGGGGCGTGGGCGAGCGGCACTGGGGCGGCCTCGCCCAGCAGGCGCGCCTCGACGGGGACTGGCTCGTCCCGCTGCCCCCCGCCTTCACTCCACGGCAGGCGATGGCGATCGGCACCGCGGGCTACACCGCGAGCCTGTGCGTGAACGCGCTCGTGGACCGCGGCGTCCGCCCCGACCAGGGCGAGATACTCGTGACCGGGGCGACCGGCGGCGTCGGCGGCGTCGCGATCGCCCTGCTGAGCAAGGCCGGCTTCAGCGTCGCCGCCGCGACCAGCAAACCGTCCGAGGGCGGTTACCTCCGGCGGCTCGGCGCCGCGACCGTCCTCGACCGCGCCGAGCTGGCCGCGCCCGGCAAACCGCTGCAGAAGGAGCGCTGGGCGGGCGTCATCGACTCCGCCGGAAGCAGCACCCTGGCGAACGCGTGCGCGCAGACCCGCTACGGCGGCACGGTCGTCGCGTGCGGCCTGGCCCAGGGCATGGACCTGCCCGCGACCGTCGCGCCGTTCATCCTGCGCGGCGTGGCGCTCATCGGCATCGACAGCGTCATGGCGCCCGCCCGGCCGCGCACGGCCGCCTGGGACCGCCTCGCCCGCGACCTGCCACCGGACGTCCTCGACGAGATCGCCCAGGACGTCGCGCTGCCGGACGCGATCGCCGCGGCCGGCCGGCTCCTCGAAGGCGGCGTCCGCGGCCGCATCGTCGTCGACGTCAACCGCTAGCCGACAGCCGGGAGCACCCGTGAGCGCAGAGTCCAGCAAGCCCGCACTCGACCTGTCCGACGTCGACCACCGCGTCGGCCTGCCGGTCGGCGGCGGCCAGTTGTGGGACCCGTGCAGTTCGTCCGACATCCGCCGCTGGGTGATGGCGATGGACTACCCCAACCCGCTGCACTGGGACGAGGAGTTCGCCCGCGAGTCGGGATTCGGCGGCATCGTCGCGCCGCAGTCCATCGCGGTGGCGCTGGACTACGGGCACGGCGCCGCGCCCGCGTGCGTCGGCCGCATCCCCGGCAGCCACCTCATCTTCGGCGGCGAGGAGTGGTGGTTCTACGGCTGTCCGGTCCGCCCCGGCGACAAGCTGTTCCAGGAACGGCGCTTCCACGACTACAAGGTGACCGAGACAAGGTTCGCCGGGCCGACCATGTTCTCGCGGGGCGACACCGTCCACACCAACCAGAACGGCGTGCTGGTGGCGCGCGAGCGGTCGACCGCGATCCGCTACCTCTACGAGGAGGCGCGCAAGCGCGGCATGTACGAGGACCGGCTCGGCGAGATCAAGCGCTGGGCGGCCGGCGAGCTGGCCGAGATCGAGAAGGTGCGGCGGGCGTGGCTCGAATCCAACCGCGCGGGCGCCTCGCCCCATTTCGAGGAGGTGAAGGTCGGCGACCGGCTGCCGCGCCGCGTCATCGGCCCGCACAGCATCGCCTCCTTCACCACCGAGTACCGGGCGTTCCTCTTCAACATCTGGGGCACCTTCCACTGGGTCGCTCCTCAGGGCGTCGACGACCCGTGGGTCAACCAGGACCCCGGCTGGGGCGACGACTTCCGCTTCGACGAGGAGGACGCGAGGATCGACCCGCGCAAGCGGGACGGCCTGTACGTCGGCCCGTCGCGCGGCCACATCGACGCCGAACGGGCGAGCGAGGTCGGCATGGCTCGTGCCTACGGTTATGGCGCGACGATGGGCGCGTGGTGCACCGACTACCTCGCCTACTGGGCGGGCCACAAAGGCATGGTGCGCCATTCCAAGGCGGACTTCCGAGGGCCCGCGTTCGAAGGTGACGTCACGTACTTCGACGCGGAGGTCATCGACAAGAGGACCGAGTCGGAATGGGGGGTCCCGCTCGTCCAGGTGAAGCTGCGCCTCACCGACCAGGACGGCGGAGTGCTGGTGACCTGCACCGCCGAGATCGAGCTGCCGTTCTAGCGCTGGGGGACGGAGGCGAGCGATGGATGCCGCGACGGGAAACGGATCGGAACGGCCCCTTTCGATCGTGGCGGGGCCGCCGCTGAGCGAGGAGCCGGGCCTCGGCCCGCTCACCCTTCCCGGCTTCCTGCGGGAAGTCACGGAGATGTACGGCGACCGCGAGGCGGTCGTCCTGCGCGGGCCGGACGGCACCGTCCGCTGGACATACGCCGAGCTCTGGGAACGCGCGATGGAGGTCGCTCGCGCGTTGCGGGCGTGCGGCCTGGGCAAGGACGGCCGCGTCGGCGTCCTGATGACGAACCGGCCCGAATGGATCGCCGCCGTCTTCGGGGTGTCGCTCGCCGGCGGCGTGGCCGTCACGCTCAGCACCTTCTCCACGCCTCCCGAGCTCGACCACCTGCTCCAGGTGTCCTGCGTCTCGGTGCTGCTCTTCGAGCGCACCGTGCTGAAGACGGACTTCGCGGCCGTCCTGACCGGGCTCGAACCGGAGATCGGCACGGCGGCGCCGGGCGGGCTGCGGTCGGCGCGGTACCCGTACCTGCGCCATCTCGCGGCGATCGGCGACGCCGCGCCGGACGGGGCGGTCGACGCCTGGGACGCGTTCCTCGCCCGCGGCGTCGCGGAACCGCGCGAACTGGTCGAGGCCGCCGCCGCGGCCACGCGCCCCGGCGACCCGGCTGTGCTGTTCTTCTCGTCGGGCTCCACCAGCAGGCCGAAGGGCATCCTCAGCGCGCACCGCGGCGTCTGCGTCCAGATGTGGCGCTTCCGGCGGCTGTACGGGTTCGGCCCGGAGGACGGCGTCCGGGGCTGGACGGCGAACGGCTACTTCTGGTCCGGCAACTTCGCCATGTCGCTCGGCTCGACCCTCGCCGCCGGGGGCGCGCTCGTGCTGCAGCCCACCTTCGACGCCGCCGAGGCCCTCGACCTCATCCAGGCGGAACGGGTCAACTTCCCGTTCGCCTGGCCGCACCAGTGGGCGCAGTTCGAAGCGGCCCCCAACTGGGCGGACGCGGACCTCAGCGGCCTGCGCTTCGTCGACCACGCCACCCCGGTCGCGCGCCACCCCACCGTCACCACCGTCTGGTACGAGCCGGGCCGCGCCTACGGCAACACCGAGACGTTCACCATCAGCACCTGCTACCCGGCCGACACGCCGCCCGAGGTGCACGCCGGGAGCAGCGGAGTGCCGCTGCCCGGCGTCACCGTGAAGATCGTCGACCCGCTCACCGGCGCCGTCGTGCCGCGCGGCGAGCGCGGGGAGATCTGCGTCAAGGGCCCCACCCTCATGCTCTGCTACCTCGGCACCCCGCTCGACGAGACCGTCGACGGCGAGGGCTTCTTCCACACCGGCGACGGCGGCCGCCTCGACGACGCCGGACGCCTGTACTGGGAGGGCCGGCTCACCGACATCATCAAGACGGGCGGCGCCAACGTCTCGCCGCGCGAGGTCGACGAGGCCGCGTCCGCGCACCCCGGCGTGCGGCTGGCGCAGACCGTCGGGGTGCCGCACGAGACGCTCGGCGAGGTCGTGGTCACCTGCGTCGTCCCGCATGACGGCCGGACCCTGGAGGCGCATGAGCTCCGGACGTTCCTCCGGGAGCGGCTGGCGAGCTACAAGGTCCCGCGCCACGTCCTGTTCTTCCGCCAGGACGAGATCGCGCTGACCGGCACCGCGAAGATCAAGTCCAGTGACCTGCGGGAACTGGCCGCCGCACGGCTCGGACCCTGACCGAAGGGCCGCGCCGGGAACGGCCTGTACCTGGGACCAAGCGCTTGCTACGCTTCGCGCATGATCCCGACGGTCGTGTGGGGCACCGGCAACGTCGGCCGGCTGGCCGTCCGGGCCGTCGACGCCCACCCCTCGCTCGGCCTCGCGGCCGTGCTCGTCCACGACCCCGCCAAGGCCGGCCGCGACGCGGGCGACCTCGCGGGCCTCGGCCGCGACCTCGGCGTCGCGGCGACCACCGACATCGGCGCGGTGCTGGCCGCCGGGCCGCGCGCGGTCGTGTACGCGGCGTCCGGAGACGTCCGGCCCGACGACGCCCTCGCCGACATCGTCCGCGCGGTCCGGGCCGGCGCCGTGGTCGTCACCCCGGCCCTCTACGCGCTCTACGACCAGCGCAACGCGCCGCCCGAAGTGCGGGAGCCGGTGCTCGCGGCCGTCAAGGAGGGCGGCGGCTCGCTGTTCGTCTCGGGGATCGACCCCGGCTGGGGCAACGACGTGCTGCCGCTGCTGATCAGCGGGCTCGGCACCACCCTCGACGCGATCCGCTGCCAGGAGATCTTCGATTACTCGACGTACGACCAGCCCGACGCGGTCCGGTTCCTGGTCGGCATGGGCCAGCCGATGGACTACGAACCGCCGATGCTCGCGCCGACCGTCCCGACGATGGTGTGGGGCGGGCAGGTGCGGCTGATGGCCCGCGCCCTCGGCGTCGAACTGGACGAGGTCCGCGAGACCGTGGAGCGCCGCCCGCTCGACGCGACCGTGACCACCGAGGCGATGGGCGCGTTCGAGGCCGGCACCCAGGGCGCGGTGCGCTTCGAGGTGCAGGGCGTCGTCGGCGGCGAGCCGCGGATCATCGTCGAGCACGTCACCCGCATCCACCCGTCCTGCGCGCCGGACTGGCCCGTGCCGCCGACCGGCGACGGCGCGCACCGCGTCGTCATCGAGGGCGATCCGCGCATCGAGGTCACCGTCGAGGCCACCGGCGAGGACGGCAACCGCTCGGTCGGGGGGAACGCCACGGCCGTCGGTCGGCTGGTCGGCGCCATCGACTGGCTCGCGGACGCCGAGCCCGGCCTCTACGACGCGCTCGACGTCCCGCTCCGCCCCGCCGTCGGAAGGCTCGGAAGGAAGCACCCGTGAACATCGACGTCCCCGAAGGCAAGGACCCGATCCAGTACGTGTGGGGCGAGATGGTCCCCGGCATCGGACCCGCCGCCTCGCGCCTCTCTCTCGCGGTGTACTCCGACACCACCCTCGGCCTCCGCGAGTTCGAGGCCGCGAGGCTGCGCATCGCGCGGATCAACGGCTGCCTGTTCTGCATGGACTGGCGGACCGAGCGGGACGGGGAGAAGGTCGAGGAGGAGTTCGCCGGCGCGGTCACCGAGTGGCGCACCACCACGGCCTTCGACGACCGCACGCGGCTGGCCGCCGAGTACGCCGAGCGCTACGCCCTGGACCACCACAGCCTCGACGAGGCGTTCTGGGCGCGGATGACCGCGCACTACAGCCAGGCGGAGATCGTGGAGCTGAGCATGTGCATCGGCTCGTGGCTGGCGTTCGGGCGCCTCAACCACGTGCTGGGCCTCGACACGATGTGCATGCTTCCCCGCCCCTGACCGGCCGCCGGCCGCGCTAGTCGCCGATCTGGCGGAGGTAGCGGACCGTCGGCGGCGGATCGAGCGTGACGCCCTCCGGCCGCGACACCTTCCCGGACGACAGCGCCTCGGCCAGCGCCGCCTTCGCCTTCTCCGGATCGCCCTCGATCTCATAGATCACGACGAAGGAGCCGCCTTCGAGGGGCTCCAGCCGCCGGGCGGAGACGAACCCGTCGACCTGCAGCATCTCCGGGATGTGCGTGTTCTCGTACCAGTCGTGGTACGCCGGGCCGTCCCGGTCGGGCGAGGGGGACGATTCGACGATCATCACGCCGCTGGGCATGTCGCGCTCCGTTCGGGGTGCTGTCAGGTGGGGTGCTGTCGGTCGGGTGGGATCAGGTGTTCTTGTAGACGCGGCCGTCCTTCATGACGAACCGCACGTCCTGGGTGACGGTGATGTCCTGCGAGGGGTCGCCGGGGACGGCGATGACGTCGGCGAGGAAGCCCTCCTTCAGCCGGCCGAGCTCGTCGTCCAGCTCGACCAGTTCCGCACTGGTGACGGTCGCGGCCCGCAGCGCCTGCATCGGGGTCATGCCCCGCGCCACCAGGGCGGCGAGTTCCTTGGCGTTGTCGCCGTGCGGGACGGCCGGGGCGTCGGTCCCGCAGGCGATCCTGACGCCGGCGGCGATCGCCTTGGGCAGCATCGACCTGGCGCGCGGGAAGACCTCGGCCGCCTTCTTGCGCAGTTCCGGCGCGGCCCGCTCGATGTCCATCGCGTCGGTGAGGTAGGTCGTCGACACGAGGAACGTGCCGTGCTCCGCCATCAGGTCGAGGGTCTCCTCGCTGGCGAGGAAACCGTGCTCGACGCAGTCGATGCCGGCCCGGACGCACGCCCGCACCGCCCGGTCCCCCACCGCGTGCGCGGCGACGCGGACCCCGGCGCGGTGCGCCTCGTCGGCGATGGCCGCCAGCTCCTCGTCGGAGTACTGCTGGGAGCCGGGGCCGGTGCTGTGCGACATCACCCCGCCGGACGCCGACACCTTGATCACCTTGGCGCCGTGCCGGATCTGGTAGCGGACGCAGGCCCGCACCTCCCCGACGCCGTTGGCGATGCCCTCGCCGACGCTCAGCGGCATGATGCCCGGTGCGAGCCGCTGGAAGACGGTCGGGTCGAGGTGGCCGCCGTACGGGGTGACCGCATGGCCCGCCGGGACGATGCGGGGGCCGTCCACCCATCCCTGGTCGATGGCGCGCTGCACCGCGACGTCGAGGAGGTAGCCGCCCGTCTTGACCATCAGGCCGAGGTTGCGGACGGTGGTGAACCCGGCGAGCAGCGTCGCGCGGGCGTTCAGGGTCGCGCGGATCGTGCGGTAGGCCGGGTCGTCCTGGACGCCGTGCATCGGCAGCGGGAGGCCCGTCGGGGTCTCGGGGCCGCCGATGAGGAAGTTCAGCTCCATGTCCATCAGGCCCGGCAGCAGCGTCACGTCGCCGAGGTCGATCTCGGTCGCTCCGGCGGGGACCTCGGCGGGGTTCACCGCGACGATCCGGTTCCCCTCCACCACGATCACCGCCGGCGACAGGACCTCCCCCGACTCGACGTCCGCCCAGCGCCCGGCCCTCAGGACGATGGGTGCCGTCACGGCACCGGCTCGATGACGCAGTCGAAGCTCGACGACCCGCTGTCGGGGACGCGCGGCTGGCGCCACACCTCGACCGGGAAGGACACCTGGATCATCGAGTACAGCAGGTGCAGCAGGTTCGTCGCGTCGTCGGGCAGCGCGTCGAACGGGAGCCCTTCGAGGTAGGCCATGGCCTCCTCGGCGCGGGGCACGACGGCGTCGTAGAACTCCTGCATCTCCTCCGTCGTGCTCGCGAGCCGGGTGCCGTACCGCTCCTGCTCGGTGGCCAGGCACCATTTCCCGGCGAACGGCTCCAGAGCGGCGAATTCCTCGGGCAGCAGCGCGCTCACTTGCGGGCCCCCTCGTGGTCGTCGACCCAGTCGCCGACGACCTTGTGCAGGTGCCGGCAGAGGATCTCCTGGTCGTTGAGAAGGAAGCGGTCGATGTACCGGGTCTCCAGCATCATCTGCGTGGCCTCCAGGGTGTTGGAGTCCTGGAGCGCGAATTCCTTGAACGTCACCGCCGCCATTTCCTGGGCGATGCGCTCGCGGACGTTCGCCGCCGGCAGGAAGTAGACGTTGCCCTCGAAGACGTGCGTGTTGTAGGACGTCGGCCAGTAGTGGTACGTCAGGTACCAGCCCTGGCTCCAGATGAGGATCACGAAGTTCGGGAAGAGCTGGAAGGAGTCCAGCCCCCACGGGTCGCATTTCGCCGGGTTGACGCCGGCCGGCATCTCGCCGAGGTCCGCCGCGTCCCACGGGCCGAACAGCCCGCTGCGGGTCAGGATCTCCATCGGCTTGACCAGTTCGGAGTCCATCTCCCAGAAGCGGACGCCGGACGTGCTGACCATCCGGTGCGGGCCGTCGATCTGGTAGTGCGGCGCCTCGAATCCGGCCTGCTGCGCGGCCGTGGAGTACTTCTCCGGTGACTGCTTCGCGTGCAGGACGGGCGCGTGGTAGAACTCCGCGAACGCGTCCATGTACAGCTTCCAGTTCGCGTGGATCGTGGTGCTGTACGCGAAGCGGGCGGTCTGCTTCTCGAACGGATAGCCTTCGAGCGCGGTCACCATCGGGCCGAGGAATTCGCGGAGCGACTGCTCGGGCTCCCGGGCGAAATTGACGAAGATGAAGCCGGCCCAGACGTCGCAGTGAACCGGCGCGAGACCGTACCGGCTCTTGTCGACGTCGAAGAACTCGCCCTCCTGCTGGATGAAGGTCAGCGCGCCGTCGAGCCCGTAGCGCCAGCCGTGGTACTTGCAGGTGAACTGGCGGCAGAAGCCCGCCGTGTCCTGCTTCGGGTCGTCGGACCAGACGAGCTTGTTGCCACGGTGGCGGCAGATGTTGTGGAAGGCCCGGACCTGCCCCTCCCTGTCCCGCAGGACGATGATCGACGCGTGCGCGGCGTCGACGTCCTTGGTGAAGTAGCTGCCCTTGCGCGGGAGCTGCTCCACCCGCCCGACGTTCAGCCAGGCCCGCTTGAAGATCGCGGCCTTCTCGCGCTCGTAGAACTCCGGGGTGATCGAGTCCTCGTAGGACACCGGGTCCGTGCCGAGTTCGGGATAGTGCTCGGTCCAGCTGCCTTCCGGTGGTTTGGGGAAACGCGGCATGGTCCTCCTCCTTCGGGGGATGCGGTCACTCGGCGGGCGGGCCGGAAGGGCCGGGGGCGGGGCCGGCGTCCGGATCGGAGCCGTTCGACGGCTCCAGGCCGACGCTGTTCAGCACCATGGCGAGGCAGACGTAGCTGCCGACGACGAAGAGCAGCTCGAGGAGCCGGCGCTCGTCGAAGCGGCCGGCGAGGCGCTCCCACAGGGCGTCGTCGATGGTGTGGCCGTCCACGAGCTGGTCGGCCGCGAGCAGGATGTCGCGGTCGCGCTCCGACCAGGTCCCGGCGCCGTCGCCGTCGCGGAGGGCGGCGATCTGCTCGGGTTCCAGGCCCGCGGCCTTCGCCATGCCGACGTGCTGCGCCCACTGGTAGCGGCAGCCGGTCCGGTGCCCGACGCGCAGGATCAGCAGCTCGCGGTCGCGGGGGTCGAGGGTGCCGTCGTCGAGGAGCGTGCCGCTGAACGCCAGCCAGGGCGCGCTCAGCCGGGGGTGCCGGGCGAACAGGCCGAGGATCGACGGCACGGGCGGCGCGTCGGCGGCCCCGGTCAGGTAGCGGTCGGCGCGCGCCATGTTGCCGCGGAGCAGCTCGCGCTCCTCCTCGGCCCACTCGGCGATCGGCAGCGGCCGCATCCGGGGCGCGGCGGACGGCGTCACAGGACCGACCCGCCGTTGACGCCGAGGACCTGCCCGGTGATGAAGCCGGCCTCCTCGGAGGCGAGGAACGCGGCCGCGGCGGCGATGTCGTCGGGCGTCCCGAGGTGACCGAGCGGGATGGCCGCGGCCATGGTCTCGTTGGCGGGCAGGTTCCCCTCGGCCTGGGACCGGTGCTGCATCGGCGTCTCGATCCCCGACGGCGGGATGCTGTTGACCGTGATGCCGTGCGGTGCGTAGGCGCGGGCCAGGGACTTGGTCAGCACGATCACCCCGCCCTTCGCCGCGGCGTAGTGCGCCATCTCGGGCGACCCCCGCTGGGCGCTGGACGAGGAGATGGTGACGATGCGGCCCCACCGGGCCGCGACCATGTCGGGCAGGGCCAGCTGGCAGCAGTTGAAGGTGCCGGTGAGGTTGACGGCGATGAGGCGGTCCCAGCTCTCCGGCGTGATCTCCTCGAACCGGTCGAACGCGACGAGGCCGGCGCTGGTCACGAGGATCTCCGTCGGCCCGAGCGCCGACCGGATCGCGGCGAACGCGGCGCCGAGGGCTGCGCGGTCGGTGACGTCGGCGGCCAGCCCGAGGGCCTCTCCCCCGGCCGCCCGCAGCTCCTTGGCGACGCGGTCCGCGCCGTCGCCGTCGACGTCGAGCACGGCGACGCGGTGGCCCCGCCCGGCGAGGTGGCGGCAGGCGGCCTCGCCGATGCCCGACGCTCCGCCCGTGACGACGGCCACCCGGGACCGGCGTCGCTCCGTATGCGGCATCGCTCCGTCCTTCCGCTCACGCCCCTGCTCGCGGCACGGCGCTAGTCAATCGACTAACATCCTTTGGCCACATGACTAACATGGGCGCCGGGCCGAGGGCAAGACCCGGGCCGCGGCGGACCGAGGCCATACTGGAGAGGCCATCCGACGCCCAGAGGGAGGACGCGCATGCCGGCACGGCGGAGCCCCGTCGACGACTCGGCCACCCGTACCGCGCTGCTCGACGCCGCCCAGGAGCTCATGCTCGAGGAGGGCTACGCGGCCGTCACCACCCGCCGGCTCGGCGCGAAGGCGGGCCTCAACAACGCGCTGGTCTTCTACTACTTCGGGACGATGGACAACCTGTTCGTCGAGCTGTTCCGCCGCGGCGCCGAGCGGAGCCTGGAGCGGCTCCAGCGGGCGCTGCGGTCGCCCCAGCCGCTGTGGGCCCTGTGGGAGCTGACCCACGACTACTCGAGCAACGCGCTGACCATGGAGTTCATCGCGCTGGCCAACCACCGCAAGGCGATCCGCGCCGAGATCGCCGCGTACTCGCGCCGGTTCCGGACGCTCCAGCTCGACATGCTGTCGGACGTGCTCGACGGCTACGGCATCGACCGCGACCGGTGGCCGCCCGTGACGCTGATCCTCTTCATGACCGGCATCTCCCGCTTCCTGCACATCGAGGAGGGGTTCGACCTCGACGTCGGCCACGCGGAGACGGTCGCGGTCATCGAGCGGGAGATCCGCGCGCTGGAGGGCGACCGGCGGCCGGCCGGCGCCGAGTCCGCCGCCGACTGAGCCCGGCGCGCGGACCCGCGGCGTTCACCGGATCGGCTCGTCCCCGAAGACGGTCGTGCGGAGCAGTTCGCGGGGCGAGTCCGGCGGGTAGGGCGCGGCGCGGTGGACCACGCCGGTGTTGTCCCAGATGACGGTGTCCCCCACCGACCACTCGTGGCGGTAGACGCGGCCGGGCGCGGTCGTCCGGGCGAGCAGGTCCTCCAGCAGCGCCCGGCCCTCGCTCACGTCCATCCCGATGACGTGATCGGCATGGACGCCGACGACGAGCGACCTGCGGCCGGTGCGGCGCGTCCACACCAGCGGATGGGTCGAGGTCGGCCGCGCCCGCCAGCGTTCGAGCTGCTCGGGCGTGGGGTCGGGGTGGACGCGGCGCTGCGACGCCTCCAGCGTGTGCACGACGCGCAGGGAGCCGAGCCGCTCCCGCTCCTCGTCGCCGAGCGCCTCGTAGGCGGCGTAGGTGCTGGCGAACTCCGTCTCCCCGCCGCCCGCGGCGACCTCCTTGGCGCTGAGGACGGTGGCCTTCTGCGGCGGCTCGCCGTGCAGCGGCGTGCAGCCGTCCATGTGCCACGCGAAGGTGGCCTTCAGGTAGTCGGCGGAGGCGTTCTTCGCCTTGTCGAGGGTCACCCGGTAGATCCCGCGGACGGGGTGGTGCCCCCGCTCGTAGTCGATCTCGCCGAGCCGCCGCGCGAAGGCGACCTGGTCCTCCGGGCCGAGGTGGAGGCCGCGGAAGACCAGGACGCCGTACCGGTCCAGCGCCGCCGTGACGGCCTCCGCCACCGCGCCGTCCCGGACCAGCCGCCCCGCGTCGACGCCGCGGACCTCGGCGCCGACGGTCGCGGCGAGAGGGACGCAGCCGATCGTCGTCGTCACGGGGTGGGCTCCAGGTGGCGGTCGAAGTAGGCGGTGCCGGAGTCGATGACCTTGGGCTGCTGCCACACCTCGACGGGCAGCGACACCATGATCAGCGAGTAGACGAGGCGGAGCAGGTTCAGCTCCCGCTCGGGCAGCTCGTGCAGCGAGAACTTGTCCAGATGCGCCATGGCATCGCGGACGCGGGGGTACATCGCGTCGTAGAACGCCTGCATCTCCGTCATCGTGCTGTTCAGCCGCTCGGCGTACCGGGCCGCCTCGGTCGCGATGCACCACTTGGCGGCGAAGGGCTCGCAGTCGGCGAACTCGTCCGGAAGCATCGTGTCGCTCACGCCGGCACCCTCTTCCCGTCCCGCAGGTACGACCGCACCCAGTCGTCGACGACCTTGTGCAGGTGCCGGACCGTCACCTCCTGGTCGCACAGCGGGTACCGGTCGATCACTCGCGATTCGAGGCCCATCTGGGTGCCGTCGAGGGTGCCCGCGTCCTGGAGGCCGGCCTCCTTGGACACGACCGCGGTGACCTCGTGCCGGATCCGCTCGCTCGCGTTCCGCGACGGCGGGAAGTAGTACGACATCTCCCATTGGTGCGTGTTGTGGGACGTCGGCCAGTACTGGTACGTGAGGTACCAGCCCCGCTCGTAGACCAGGATCACGAAGTTGGGGAAGATCTGGAAGTTCGAGATCGACCAGGGGTCGAGCCCGCCGGGGTTGAGTCCCGCCGGCAGGTTCGCGGGGTCGAGCTCGGGGAGGTCCGGGCGCTCCCACGGGCCCATGAGGCCGGACTCGGTGACGTGCTCGATCGGGTACATCTGGTCCGGCGGCGTCATGTGCCGGGGCACGCCCTTCCAGCCGCCGGTGCTGACCAGCCGGTGCGGCCCGTCCATCTGGAAGTGCGGCACCTTGAAACCGGTCTGGAAGCTTCGCAGCGCCGGGACCTGCTGCTGCGAATGCAGGATCGGCGCGTGGTAGTACTCCTGGAACGCGTCGAGGAAGATCTTCCAGTTGCTCAGGAGGTTCGCCTTGAACGCGTACCGCTCGGTGAGCAGGTGGAACGGATACCCTTCGAGTCCGCGCACCATCGGACCGAGGAATTCCAGCAGCGACTGGCTCGGCTCGTCGGCCAGATTGACGAAGACGAACCCTTCCCAGACCTCGCAGTGCACCGCGGCGAGCGGGAATTCGGCCTTGTCGAAATCGAAGTACTCCTCCTCCTGCAGGACGAACTTCAGCGAGCCGTCCAGGCCGTACCGCCAGCCGTGGTACTTGCACATGAACTCGCGGCACACGCCCTTGGTCTCGTCCCGCGGCGTCTCGCCCCACAGCAGCTTGTTGCCGCGGTGGCGGCACACGTTGTGGAAGGCGCGGACCCGGCCGTCGAGGCCGCGCGTGACGATGAGCGAGGTCTTGGCGACGTCGAGGTCCTTGGTGAAGAAGCTGCCCTTGCGGGGCAGCTGCTCGACCCGGCCGACGTTGAGCCACGCCCGCCGGAAGATCGCCTCGCGTTCCAGCTCGTAGAACTCCGGCGAGATCGAGTCCTCGTACGACACGAGGCGGGTGCCCATCTCCGGAACCCGCCCGGTCCAGCTGGCCTCCGCCGGTTTCCCGGAGCGCGCCATGGCCGATCCTCCCGTTCTGAGTCCGTGCCCGATGACATCTGGTCACGATGTTCATCGACTGACTAACATGACCTGGATAACACGACACGGACCGGAGCCGCAAGGGCGCGTTTCCGGAAGAGGAGCGTCCATGGACGAGCGGAAAGAGCTGTTCATCGGGGGCGAATGGACCGCCCCGGGCACCGGCCGGCACATCGAGGTGATCTCGCCGCACACCGAGCGGCCCCTGGCCCGCGTGGCCGCCGCGGGCGTCGCCGACGTCGACCGCGCCGTCGCGGCGGCACGGCGGGCGTTCGACGAGGGTCCGTGGCCGCGCACCGGCCCCGCGGAGCGCGTCGCGATCGTCCGCCGGCTGGCCGCGCTCTACGGCGAACGCCGCGACGAGCTGGCCGGCCTCATCACGGCGGAGCTGGGCGCCCCGATCTCCTTCGCCAAGCGCGCGCAGGTCGCGCTTCCCTGGTCGATGATGGGCGCGCTCGCCGACATCGCCGAGAAGCATCCGTGGCAGGAGAATCGGCCCGGCGTGTACGGGCGGGACGTCGTCCTGCGCAGGGAACCCGTCGGCGTCGTCGCCGCGGTGGTCCCGTGGAACATGCCGCAGTTCCTCACGGTCGCCAAGCTCGTCCCGGCGCTGCTCGCGGGCTGTACCGCCGTCCTCAAGCCGGCGCCGGAGTCACCGCTCGACGCGCTGCTGCTCGCCGAGCTGATCGAGAAGGCCGGCGTCCCGCCGGGCGTCGTGAGCGTCCTGCCCGCCGACCGCGACACGAGCGCGTACCTCGTCGCCCACCCGGGCGTCGACAAGGTCTCCTTCACCGGGTCGACCGCGGCGGGCCGGCAGGTCGCGGCGGCGTGCGCGGCCAACCTCACCAGGGTCGGCCTCGAGCTCGGCGGGAAGTCGGCGGCCATCGCGCTGGAGGACGCCGACCCCGCGGCGGTCGCCACCGCCGTCCGCTTCTCGGGCATGGGGATGGCCGGCCAGATCTGCAACGCCCTCACCCGCGTCCTCGTGCCCGCGGACCGCGCCGGCGAGCACGCCGAGGCGCTCGCGGCGACGCTGTCGGCCATCCGGATCGGCGATCCCGCCGACCCGCGGACCGAGATGGGACCGCTCGTGTCCGCGCGGCAGCAGCGGCGGGTGCGGCACTACATCGACACCGGCGTCCGCGAAGGCGCCCGGCTCGTCACCGGCGGCACGGGCATGCCGGAGGGCGTGCGGCGCGGATGGTACGTGCGGCCGACCGTGTTCGACGGGGTCGAGCCGTCGATGACGATCGCCCGCGAGGAGATCTTCGGCCCGGTGATCGCCGTGATCCCGTACCGGGACGAGGACGAGGCCGTCCGCATCGCCAACGACTCGGAGTACGGCCTGGCCGGCTCGGTGTTCACGGCCGACGTCGAGCGCGGGCTCGGTGTGGCCGCCCGGGTGCGCGCCGGCACGTTCGGCGTGAACCAGGGGTATTCGATGGACCCGGCGGCGCCCTTCGGCGGCGTCAAGGCCAGCGGTTATGGCCGCGAACTCGGCCGCGAGGGCCTCGACGGCTACCTGGACGTCAAGTCGATCTCGATCGCGGCCCCGTGAGAGCGGGCCTGTGAGAGCGGGCCGTGAGGGCGGGCCCTTGAGAGCGGGTCCGGGGCCGCCCGGGGCGGGACGTCAGGGCAGCTTGATGAAGGACATGTACATCTCGAGGACCGGCCGGTACAGGTCGACGTCGTCCAGCCGGCTGCCGAGCACGACGGAGTCGCTCGTGGCGATGAGCACCTGCGCGAACGTCAGCGCGGGGATCAGCAGCGTCCCGCCGATGCGGTCGATGCCCTCCATGATGGACTCCGCCAGCGCCTCGGCCACCTCCAGCCTCTTGGCCTCCACCCGCTGCCTCGCCTCGGGATTGCGGAGCAGGTACAGGGTGAACTCGTGGCCCAGGGCGGCGTGCTCGGCGCCGCGCTCCCGGCTGAGCTGGCGCCACCGCCGGGCCACCTCGTCGAGTTCGCGCGCGCCCACTTCGGTGATCGCCGAGATCACTTCGGCGAAGTCGTCGAAATAGCGGCGCCAGTGCCGGTCGCTGACCGCCAGGAAAAGGTCTTCCTTGGTGCCGAAGTGTTTGTAGATCGCGCCTTTCGTGAAGCCGGCGGCATAAGCGATGTCGTCGAGCGTCGCCTGCGTGAAACCCTTTTCGGCGAACACCTCCTCCGCCGCGTCCACGAGCAGCGAACGGGTGTGGTCGCGGCGCCGCTCCCTCGTCCAACGCTCAACCATGCCGTCGATTATGCCAGGTCCGGCGGGCCGTCCGGCGCCCGTCCGCGCGCCGGTCCGGCGCCCGTGACCCCGGCATCGGCCGTCACTTCGGTTTCGGTGCGGCGAGCCGCCGGAGCGCGGCAAGGAACAACTCGTCCATTCGGGGGCTCAGCTCGGCGAGGGTCGCGGCGCTCGCGTGGCTCGCCGGGCCGAAGACGCGTTCGAGCGCGTCGACGGTCGTGGTCGCGCCGATGGAGAGACAGAGGCAGGCCACGCCGTCGGCGTGAAGTTCTTCGAGGGCTTTTCGGACGTCGGCCTCCGCGTATCGGCCTTCGTAGCCATTGTCATAGGGAAAACCGTCCGAAAGGACGATCAGCAGGCGGTGGGGCGTACCGGCCTCGGTTTTGAGGATCTCGGCCGCGCCCCGGATTCCGGCGCCGAGGCGCGTATAGCCGGACGGCTGGAGCCGGGCGAGCCGCGCCCGGCCGACGGCGTCGAAACGCTGCCCGAACGCTTTCACGGCGGGCAGCTGAACGGCGTGCCGGCCGTGCGACCTGAAGGCATGGACGGCGACGCGGTCGCCGAGTTCCTCGAGCGTCGCGGCCAGGGTGGCCGCCGCCCGGCGCTGGTGGTCGTGCACGGCGAGACCGCCCGGATCGGCGTCGGTGGCGGACCCGGAGGCGTCGAGCAGGATCAGGACGCCGAGATCGCGCGCGATCTTCCGGCGGTCCAGGTAGACGTGCTCCGGCGGCGAGTGGCCGGAGCGCACGTCCACGAACAGGTCGATGAGCGCCTCGACGTCGATCTCGTCGCCGTCGCGGCGGCCGCGCAGGATCGCCGGGCCGAGGCCGACGCGGGACAGCCGCCGGCGGAGCACGTCGTCGCGCGGGACCGCGGCGGCGGAGATGTCGGCGGCGGCGGTCAGCGGGAAGCCGATGACCCGGCACCAGTCGGGGCGGTACCGGCCGGCGTGCACGTCCCATTCCGGGTGGAGGGCCCCGCCCACGCCGATCGCGGCTCCGGGCCTGTCGTCGTCGGTGAAGCGGATGCGGGTGGAAAGCGAGCGGGCGTGCCGTCCGACCTCGTCCGTCCGCCGGACCGAGCGGACCTTCGCCTCCGCTCCCGCGGCGCCGTCCGCCGAGGCCCGCGAGCCGCCGAGCAGCTTCCGGAAATAGTCGGTGAGGGTCCGCGAGGCGATCAGCGGATTCTCGAACAGTTTCAGGATCCTGCTTTCCCGGGACTGCTCCCGGTCGCCGTCGTCATCGGCCTCGGGCAGATCGATCGGGTCGAATTCCAGCCGCACCTCTTTGTCGGTGGCGCGCGCGCCGGGCCCGGCGGGGGCGGACAGCAGCCGGGACGGTTTGATGGCGCCGAACCATTCCGGCGGGTCGGGCACCGCCGCCCGACCTCTGGCGAATTCGAGCGACTCGTGGGCGGTCGTCGTGCTCGGGTTCCCGTCGAGGCCGAGGTCGGCCGCGACCGGATAGCGTCCGGCCAGGCCCGCGAGTACCCGGCGGCCTTCGAGCGCCAGGTAACGGCGCGCTACGGACGGACGCGCCCAGAGAGCCTTGACCCATCGCTGGTCCAGGCTCCCGGCACCGAGCAGGGCGCTCTGCACCAGCACTTCGCTGCGCTGCCGGGCGGCGGAACCGTCGGCGGAGACGAAGATGACCCGGCCGTTCGTGTGGGCGGCCTCGCCGGCCCGCGCCTCGGCGACGTCGACGGCCCTGCCCGCGACGGAGGCGGCGAGGAACCGGAAACGCTCGGGGCCGCTCGGGTCGGCCGCGGTCATGGCCGCGGCAGGACGGCGTCGGCGAGTTCGCCCAGGGCCCGGACGACGTCCGGATCGTCGGAGAGGGTCTGCACGATGGCGGACCGCGCCGCGACGCGCAGGCTCAGCCCCTGCGCGACGAGGCACCCCGCGAGGATCAGCATCCGCGTCGAGGCCGCCTCCCGCAGCGGCGAGCCGTCCAGATTCCGGATGGCGTTGCCGAGCCGCACCAGCGCCTCCGCGGTCTCCGCGCCGATCCCGGCCTCGCGGGCGACGATCTGCGCCTCGGCCTCGGCGGGCGGGAAGCCCAGCTCGATCGCGACGAAACGCTGCCGGGTCGACTCCTTGATGTTCTTCAGAACGCTCTGGTAGCCGGGGTTGTACGAGATCACGAGCTGGAACCCGGGCGCCGCCCGCAGGGTCGTGCCGAGCCGGTCGACGGCCAGCTCGCGGCGGTGGTCGGCGAGCGGGTGGATGACCACGATGGTGTCCTGGCGCGCCTCCACGACCTCGTCGAGGTAGCAGATCGCGCCCTCGCGCACGGCGCGGGTCAGGGGCCCGTCCACCCAGACCGTCTCCCCGCCCTTGAGCAGGAACCGGCCCACCAGGTCCGCCGACGTCATGTCCTCGTGGCCCGCGACGGTGATCAGCTCGCGGCCGAGCTCGTGCGCCATGGCCTGCACGAAGCGGGTCTTCCCGCATCCCGTCGGCCCTTTCAGCAGCACCGGGAGGCCGCCGCCGGCCGCCGCGCGGAACACCTCCTCCTCGTCCCCCACCGCGCGGTAGAACGGCGCGTCCGGCGCGGACTGGACGGCGACGGATCCGTCGGTCAGCATCTCAGTGCCCCTTGTCGAAAGGAACGATCGTCGGGAGCTTCCCGTCCTTCGGCGGAACGACCTTGCCGTCCGGGCCGATGGTGGCGGAGCCGTCGCGCGTCGTCGGCAGGGCGGGGTCGGGGCACAGCCGGCCCGTCCCGTCACCGCAGATCCCCGACGTGAAGTACGAGCGCTTCTGGATGTCCGTGGGCCAGGAATCGGCGTGCATGGCGAACCATTGCACGGGGACGTTGTAGAACACGAAGAAGAACGCGCTGCACGCCGCGAATATCGCCAGGAAGCGCGTGAACTGCTGTCTCGTCGGCCCGCCACGGACGCGGTCCAGTCCGCGCTCCACGAACGTCCGGCCGCGGTCGTCGGTGAAATAGCGCAGCGCGCACAGACCCGCCTGGACGCCGCCCCACATAAGGCCTTCGTAGATCGGCCATTGGTAGTAGTGGCCGGCGTTGATGCTCAGGGACCTGATCGCGCCGGGATAGGTGAAGAGCCCCATCGGCATGAGGAACAGGCCCTCCATGACGAGGTCGAAGAAGAACGACCACGCCACCAGGACGCCGATCAGCCCGACGTTGCTGATCCCCGGCCATCGCGCCTTGACCCGGCGCATCACCCAGCAGCCGAGAATGGTGCACAGCAGCACCCCGTAGGAGTAGCCCGGCGCGTTCATCAGCAGCGGCTCGGCCAGCATGTGGCCCGGTTCGCCGAACGACTGCCAGCCCGGGATGTCCTGCGTCCACGAGCCCATGTTCCAGAGCCAGCTGTTGTAGGTGCACCACGTGTTGAAGTAGTCCAGGAGCGGATCCTGGAAGAACAGCAGGCCGCAGGACACCAGCAGCATCCCGTCGAGCGTGATCCGCCGTTCCCGCCGCCAGGGCCTGACGATGAAGAAGTACACGCCGACCGGCAGGCCGAGCAGCGTCACGCCCGTCCAGGTGATGAGGACCGCCTTCATCAGCGTCGGCGGATCGCTCGGCCCGGTGGGCACCCGTTCGAAATGGGATCCGGTGATCCACCGGATCCACACGTAGAGCTGGAAGACCAGGATCGCGCCGCCGATGACGGCCCAGATCCGCACGGGCTTCGACGGGGCCTGGACCTGCGCGCCGAGCGAGGCCGTGTCGAGGGATTCGGTGATGGCGGGCGCGTTCGTCTTTTCCGACTGTCCGCTCACGAGACTCTCCTTCTGAGTCGCCGCAGTCCGCCGGACGGGAACGGGCACCGCCGCTCCACCGTTCGGCATCCTGCCGACCACAAAGATACTCACGAGAATCTTTTAGGGGAAGTGGTATCCGAGTTCGCTCGGCGAGCGGCGACGCGATCGTCAGCCGAGTTCGGCGATGGGCGCCGGATAGGCCGGCCCGGGGCCCTGCCCGGCGGGGAGCGTCCAGGGACGGTGCACGCGCGGTCCTTCGATGCCGGCGAGTTCGGGGACGTACCTGCGGACGTACTCGCCCCGCGGATCGAAGCGCGACGCCTGGCGCAGCGGGTTCATGGCCTGCCCCGGCCGCGTGCTGTTTCCGGTCCCGGCGACCCATTGCCAGTTCCCGGCGTTGTCGGCGACGTCGCCGTCCGCGAGCCAGTCGTTGAAGTGGCGGAGCCCAGCCCGCCAGTCGATCCCGAGGGTCCTGGTGAGGAACGACGCGGTGATCAGGCGTGCGCGGTTGTGCATGAAGCCCTCCCGCCGCAGCTGCCGCATCCCGGCGTCGACGATGGGGACCCCGGTCATGCCGTCGATCCAGGCGGCCAGCGCGTCCTCGTCCCGGTTCCACCCGCCCCGGCGCGGCCGGTACTCCTTCCTCGGAAGGTCCGGGAAGGCGGCGGCGACCTGGTGGTGGAAGTCGCGCCAGGCGAGCTGACGGCGGAACGCGGCGGGGCCCGCCTCGGCCAGTTCCCTCGGCGAGACGCACCCGAACTTGATGTACGGGCTGAGCCGCGACGTCCGGTCGGCGGCGAGGTCGTCGCGGTCCTCGTCGTAGCCGGCGGCGGCCCCGTCCAGCCAGCGCGCCATGCGCCGCCGTCCCGCCCGTTCACCGCCCTGGGGCAGGTCATGGGACGGCGTCCCCCGCGTCAGGTCGGCGAACTCCGGCAGCGGGCCGCCGCGCGTTCCGGGCGGCAGGCGGACTTCCCGGGGCGCCGCCGCGATCGGACGCCGGCGGCTCGCCTCCCAGGCGCGCCAGTACGGAGTGAACACCCGGTAGTGGTCGCCGCCGGACGGGGTGAGGTCCCCGGGCGGGACGACGGTGATCCCGGGAAGGGCGGTCACCCGGAGCCCGAGTTCGCCGAGCCCCGCGAGGCGGCGCCGCGCGTACGCGGAACGCTCGTCGGCCAGGAACAGCTCCGCCGCGCCCGTCCGCCCGGCCAGGCGGGCGACCTCCGCGACCGGATCGCCGCGCCGCACCACCAGGTCACCGCCGAGACCCCGGAGCGACTCGCGCAGGTCGGCGAGGGCGTCCAGCAGGAAGCGGACGCGGTTGGGCGCGGCGAACGGGCCGCCGAGCAGCGCGTCGTCGAAGACGAACACCGGGACGGTCCGTTCGGCCCGGCACGCCGCGGCGAGGGCGGGATTGTCGTGCACCCGCAGATCGCGGGTGAACAGCATCAGCGAAGTGCTCATCACCGGGTCTTCGGAGCCGGAGGCGCGATCGGCCGCCGCCGGCGGGACGCGGCCTGGTGGGCGAGCCTTCCGGCAGTTCTCACACGGACCTGCTTCCCCTCGCCGGTCCGGCCGAAGCGGCCGCTCCCGCGTGCCTGCCCTTCGTTGCCCGCGGATTTGCCGGCGGATGGTCCGCCAGGCCGGCGCGACCGGCTATGAATGGATCTCGGAGCGACTGCGGGATTCGCGATGACCTGGCCTAACGGCTCCCGCCATGGCACGCGCCGCCGGGACGCGAAGGAGGCGAGAGCTGCCATGCCGTCACCGATGCACGCGACCGAGCAGGACGAGCGGAGCCTCTGGTGGGACGGGGCGCGGCCGCGGCTGGCGGTGTCGAGCTGCTTGCTGGGCGCACCCGTTCGCTACAACGCCGCGCACAGCAGGGACCGGTTCCTCACCGGGTCGCTGTCGCGGCATGTCGACTGGGTGCCGGTCTGCCCGGAGATGGAGATCGGCCTCGGCGCGCCGCGCCCCGCGATGCGGCTGCGCACGGACGGGCACCTCGTCACCAGGGACGGCGGCCACGACCACACCGAGGCGATGGCCGCGCTCGCCGAACGCCGGCTCCCCGGCCTCGCGGACATCGACGGGTACGTGCTGAAGTCCCGCTCGCCCAGCTGCGGGCTGTTCAAGCTGCCGCGCCACGCGTCCGGACGTCCCGGCGAGCGCACCGACGGCCAGCCGGTCGACCGCGAGGGCCGCGGCGTCTTCGCCGCCCTGCTGCTGGAGGCCTATCCGGACCTGCCCGTGGAGGAGAGCGGCCGGCTCAACGACCCGGTGCTGCGCGAGCACTTCGTCGAGCGCCTGTTCGCCCAGGCCAGGCTCCGCGCCCTCTTCGCCGCCGCCTGGCGGCCCCGTGACCTCGTCGCCTTCCACAGCCGCCACAAGATGCAGCTGCTCGCCCACACGCCGGACGGCTACCGCGAAACCGGGCGGATCGTCGCCCGCGCGGGCGAACTGCCGCAAGAGGACCTGGAACGCGGCTACCGCCGCGCGTTCACCGCCGCCCTCGCCGTCCGCGCCGGACGCGGCCGCCACACCAACGCCCTGCAGCACGTGCTCGGCTTCATCAGCGAAAGCCTCGACCCGACACGCCGACACGACATCCTCGCCGCGATCGATTCCTACCGGGAAGGGCGGGCGCCGCTGAGCGTCCCCGTCGCGCTGCTGCGCCACCACGCCGAAGGCGAGAATCTCGACTACATCGCGGGCCAGACCTACCTGGCCCCGTTCCCCGACGACCTGCTCCTCCGGCACAACCTATGACCGGCACGCCCAGGACGACGCCGCCGCCCGCCGGAACGGGCGACGGGAGCCTGTGCCTGGTGACCGGGGCCAGCGGCTACATCGGCGGCCGGCTGGTGCCGGAACTGCTGGACGCCGGCTACCGCGTGCGGTGCATGGCGCGCTCCCCGCGGCGGCTGCGCGACCATCCCTGGGCGGACCGCGTGGAGATCGTCCAGGCCGACGCGACCGACCCGGAGTCGACCCGCCGGGCGCTGGAGGGCGTGCGGGTCGCCTACTACCTGATCCACGCGATCGGCGGGGCGGGCGGGTTCGGCGAGACCGACCGCCGCTCGGCCCGCACGTTCGCCGCCGCGGCCCGGGACGCCGGCGTCGGGCGGCTGGTGTACCTCGGCGGGATGGACCCGGACGAGGACCTGTCCCCGCACCTGCGGTCCCGGGCCGAGGTCGGCCGGATCATGCTGGACGCCGGGGTGCCCGCCGTCTGGCTGCGCGCCGCCGTGATCATCGGGTCGGGCTCGGCGTCCTTCGAGATGCTGCGGTACCTGACCGAGCGGCTCCCGGTGATGGTCACCCCGCGCTGGGTCCACTCGCGCATCCAGCCGATCGCGATCCGGGACGTCCTGCACTACCTCGTGGCGTCCGCCGCGCTCCCCGCCCGGGTCAGCCGGGGCTTCGACATCGGCGGGCCGGACGTGCTGACCTACCGGGAGATGATGCGGCGGTACGCCGCCGTCGCCGGGCTCAGGCCGCGCCTCGTCGTCCCGGTGCCCGTGCTGAGCCCGTGGTTGTCGAGCCTGTGGGTCGGGGCGATCACGCCCGTCCCGGGCCGCCTGGCGCGCCCGCTGGTGGAGTCGCTGCGCAACGAGGTGATCTGCCGCGAGCACGACATCGCCCGGTACGTCCCGCCGCCGGACGAGGGCCTCGCCGGGTTCGAGCGCGCGGTGTCCCTCGCGCTGCGCCGCGTCCGCGAGGCGGACGTCGCGACCCGCTGGTCGTCGGCGAGCGTCCCCGGCGCGCCCAGCGACCCGCTGCCCACCGACCCGGACTGGGCCGGCGGCAGCCTCTACACCGACGAGCGATCCCGCCCCGTGGACGCCCCGCCACAGCGCCTGTGGGAGGTCATCGAGGGGATCGGCGGCGAGCGCGGCTGGTACTCCTTCCCCCTGGCCTGGCGCGCCCGCGGGCTCCTGGACCGGCTCGTGGGCGGGGTGGGCCTGCGGCGCGGCCGCCGCGACCCGCGCCGGCTCCGGATCGGGGAGACGGTCGACTTCTGGCGCGTGGAGGAGATCGAGCCCGGACGCCTCCTGCGGCTGCGCGCCGAGATGCGCGTCCCCGGATTAGCCTGGCTGGAGCTGAGCGTGTCGGAACGCGACGGCCGCGTCCGCTATGCCCAGCGCGCCCTGTTCCATCCCCGGGGGCTGCTCGGGCACTGCTACTGGTGGGCGTTCAAACCGTTCCACAACCGCGTCTTCGGCGGGATGTGCCAAGGCATCGCCCGCGCCGCAGAACGCGACGGTGACGCGCCGCCGAGTGCGCCGGCGAAGAGCCGGAACGGTCGCCGCGCGCTGCGGTGACCGCCCCGGACCATGCCGCGCCCGGGATCGGTAGTCGGCCGCGGGAGTTGCATGCCCTCGCAGGTCAGCCCGTCGGCGCCGCCCGGCGCAGGACGTTGGCGGCGTGGCGCATGTGGGCGGCGTCGACGAGGCGTCCGTCGCGGCCGATGGCGCCGGTGCCGTCTGCAGCGGCCTGCTCGTAGTCCGCCATGACCGCCTTGGCCTGCGCGATCTCCTCGGTGGTCGGGGTGAAGACTTCGTGGGCGATGGGGATCTGGCTGGGGTGGATGGCCCATTTGCCGTCGAAGCCGAGCAGGGCGGCGTGGGTGGCGGCTCTGCGGTAGCCGTCGGGGTCCTGATAGGCGGGGTACGGCGCGTCGATGGCGTCGATGCCGGCGGTGCGGGCGGCGGTGAGGACCTGGGCGCGGGCGTGGTGCCAGAAGTCGCCGGGGTAGTCGCCGAGCGGGTCGAAGTTGCCGTCGACCCGGGCGCGCAGCGAGGCCGACAGGTCCCCGGCGCCGAAGATGACCGCTTCAAGGCGGTCGCCGGCGCGGGCGATCTCGACGGCGTTGGCGAGCCCTTCGGCTTCCTCGATGAGCACTTCGATCCCGATCCGCTTGTGCAGGGCGAGTTTGTGTTCGAGCTGGGTGAGCAGGACGTCGAGCCACCACACGTCGCGGGCGGTGCGCGCCTTGGGCAAGATGATCACATCGAGCGCGTCGCGGGCCCCGGTGACGACCTCGATGACGTCGTCGTGGCACCAGGGGGTGTCCAGGCCGTTGACGCGGACGGCGCGCACGGTGCGTCCCCAGTCCAGCCCGGTCAGCGCGGCGACCGCGACGCCGCGCGCCCGCTCCTTGGCGGCCGGGGCGCAGGCGTCCTCCAGGTCGAGGAAGACCAGGTCGGCGCCCGACTGCGCCGCCTTGGCGCACATGTGCTCGTCGCTGGCCGGGGTCGCCAGTTCCGACCTGCGGGCTCTGGGCTCGGGCATCAGATCACTCCTTGCTCGCGCAGGTCCGCGATCTCGGCGGGGTTCAGGCCGAGCAGGTCGCGGTAGACGTGGTCGTTGTCGGCGCCGAGCCGGCGGCCGAGGTGGGTGATGCGTCCCGGGGTGGCGCTGAGTCTCGGCACCGGGGCCTGGACGGTCATGCGGCCGAGGTCGGGGTCGTCCACGGTCCGGAAGGTGCCGCGGGCGCGCAGGTGCGCGTCGGCGAGCAGCGCGGGCGCGTCGTACACAGGTGCCGCGGTCACTTCGGCGTCCTCGAACACGGCCATCGCCTCCTCCAGCGTGCGGCCCGCGACCCACCCGGCGACCAGCTCGTCCACCTCGACGGCCCGCTCCTGCCGCCGGACGGGGTCGATGTAGTCGGGGTGCTCGGCCAGGTCGGGGCGGTCGATGGCGCGGAAGACACGCACCGCGATGCTCGGCGACGCGCTGGAGATCGCCAGCCACCGGCCGTCGCTGGTGCGGTAGGCGTTGCGCGGGGCGCTGGCGTCCAGCCGGTTGCCCATCCTGGCCCTGATGGTGCCGAGCTGGTCGTAGGCGAGCGTCGCGGACTCGATGAGGCGTGCGAGCGGTTCAAGGAGGCTGACGTCCACGAGCTGACCGTCCGCGCCGTGGACGTCGCGGTGGTAGAGCGCCATCATCACCGCGTAGGCGGCGGTGAGCCCGGCGATGCCGTCGGCCAGCATGAACGGCGGCAAGGTCGGCGGCCCGTCGGCCGGGCCGGTGACGTGCGCGAAGCCGCTCATCGCCTCAGCGAGCGTGCCGTATCCGGGACGGTCGCTCTTCGGGCCGCCTCGCCCGTAGCCGGTGATGTGCGCGACCACGACGTGCGGGTGCGCGGCATGGACCGAGTCGTAGTCGATCCCCCACCGTTCAAGGGCGCTCGGCCTGTTGCCGACCACGAGCACGTCACTGAGGTCGAGCAACCGGTGCAGCAGCCGCTGACCGGCGGGAACGCGCAGATCGAGCGTGACGCACCGCTTGTTCCGGCTGATGCTCTTCCAGACCAGGCCGATGCCGTCCTTCCGGTCGCCCCAGGTGCGCATCGGGTCACCGGTACGCGGCGGCTCGATCTTGATGACCTCGGCGCCGAACTCCCCCAGCACCGTGGCCACCGTCGGCCCCGCGGCGAGGGTGGCCGCCTCGACGACCCGCACGCCTTCGAGCGGCCCCCGCGGCTCAGGCATCGCACCGCTCTTCTGTTCGACCACCTTCGAGTCCTCCGTGATTGCCGGCCGGGGCGGCCGATCTGTTAGCGGCCCGCGAGCCGGGCGACGACGGGCGCGAAGCGTTCCAGTTCGCGCTGCTGGACGGTGATGTAGTTCGCGCCGTAGGTTTCGCGGCGCTGCTGGAGCCGGTCGGTGACCTCGTCGAGGGAGCCGACCAGCACGTTGGGGTGTTCGGGGAGCCCGTCGGGCGGGACGCCCATGATCTTGGCGACGCGGGCGACGGCGGCGCCGGGGTCGTCGGTGACCTCGGTGAAGAACGGGGAGCTTTCGATCTCCAGGCCGGTCAGCCGCTCCCCCGCCGCGTCGCGGACGACGGCGAAGCGGTGCGCGGCTTCTTCGGCGGGTGTGCGGCCGGCGTCGTTCACCGCGTCGAACGGGACGTTGTTGATGCTGACGATGTCGGCTTCGCGGGCGGCGAGCGACAGCACGCGTTTGCGTGCGCCGCCGATCATGATCGGCGGGCGGGGCCGCCGCGCGGGCAGCGGCAGGCCCGCATACCCTGTCGCGGTCGCGAACGGGCCTTGATGGTCGAGGGGTTCGCCGCTCCAGTGCGCTTTGAGGAGCGCGACGACGTCTTGGAGCTTGTCGACGCGGCGGGCCGGGGCTGCGAAGTCGATCCCCATCGCCTGGTATTCGCGTTCGCTCCAGCCGGCGCCGATCCCGAACTCCAGCCTGCCGTCCGACAGCAGGTCGAGGGTCGCCGCCTCCTTCGCCAGGACGGCCGGGACGTGGTAGTCGACGCAGAACACGCGGCAGCCGACCCGGAGCCGCTGCGTCACGGCGGCGGCCGTGGCCATCGCCGCGATCGGCGCGAGGTGCTGCGGCGGCAACCGCGACTCCCGGGCCGCCGGGCCCGGGCCCAGGTAGTGGTCGGCCACGAACAGCGTGGCGTACCCGAGGTCCTCGGCCTTGCGGGCGAGATCGCGCCACTGCGCCCCCGTGGTCGCCTTCGTCGCCTGGACGGCGAACCGAAAAGGATGCATATTTAGCACCGTACGCCAAAACCATGTCGCACAACAGAGGCCCGGCGGGCCGGGCACCGCGGGACGAAGGGACGGCCGATGGTCAAGCGCGCCAGGTACGAGGACTACAAGGACCGCTACCCCAACTACAGCTTCGAGCTGAGCGACGACGGGATCCTGCTGATGCGGTGCCACACCGACGGCGGGAGCCTGGTGTGGGACTGGAAGTCGCACGACGACATGGCCGACGCGTTCGCCGACGTCGCCGGCGACCGCGAGATCAAGCTGCTCATCCACACCGGCACCGGCGCCAACTACAACGCCGACTGGGGCCTGATGCCCGATGGCACGCTGCCCGACCCGCCGGTCTACGACGCCATGCCCGGCCTCCGCGGCCTGCACAAGCTGGACGAGAAGGCCTGGTACAACCGCCAGCTCCAGCAGAACGTCCTGGAGGTGGACGTGCCGATGATCAGCGTGGTCAACGGCCCGTGCAACATCCACTCCGAGGTCCCGCTGATGGGCGACATCGTGCTGGCCTCCGAGGACGCCTACTTCCAGGACGTCTCGCACTTCCCGCGCGGCCAGGTGCCCGGCGACGGGCAGCACGTCATCTGGAGCTTCCTGGTCGGCCACAACCGTGCCCGCTACTTCCTGCTCACCGGCAAGAAGCTGTCCGCGCAGGAAGCCAAGGAGTGGGGCGCGGTCAACGAGGTCCTGCCCAAAGACCAGGTCCTCGACCGGGCGTGGGAACTCGCCCGCGAGCTGATCAAGCGGCCGCCGATGGTGCTGCGCTACACCCGGCAGCTGTTCACCCAGAACCTCAAGCGCGCCTACCTGGAGGAACTCGGCCACGGCCTGGCCCGCGAGACCTACGCCCAGCAGGAGTTCTTCCCCTTCGGCGGCGGCATGGAGCCCCTCGACCGCGCCTGGAACGACAAGCCGTGGTCATGACCGTCACCCGAAAAGACGACATAATTTTGTAGCTTGCGAGAAAAAGTGACTACCATCGCGGCATCGCCACAGCAGGGAGACAGCGCATGACCGAGCTGCAGCAACGCCTATCCACGGGGAGAGGCAAGTTCACCCCGGACTACCCCGACCTCGGCACCGGGCCCGTGGACTATGAGGACGCGATCTCCCCGGAGTTCTTCGCCGCCGAACGCGAGGCGGTGTTCAAGCGGTCCTGGCTGTACGTCGGCCGGTCCGAGCGGCTGCCCCGGCCGGGCACGTTCTTCACCCGCGAACTGCACGGCCTGGCCTCGATCGTGATCGCGCGGCGCCGTGACGGGAAGGTCAACGCCTTCCACAACGTCTGCGCCCACCGCGGCAACAAAGTCGTCTGGCAGGAACACCCGCAAGAGGAGTCCAAGGGCTCGTGCCGCGAGTTCGCCTGCAAGTACCACGGCTGGCGGTACGGCCTGGACGGCCGCGTCACCCACATCACCAACGAACAAGAGTTCTTCGGCCTGGACAAGGACTCCCTGCGGATGCCGCCGGTGCACTGCGAGGAGTTCGCCGGATTCATCTTCGTCAACCTCGCCGACGACCCCGTCCCGCTGCGCAGCTACCTCGGCGACCGCCTCCTCGAACTGGAGGCCTACCCGTTCCACAAGATGACCCAGCACTACGGGTTCTCCGCACCGATCCGCGGCAACTGGAAACTCGCCGTCGACTCGGTCTGCGAGTGGTACCACCCGCCGTACGTCCACGCCCGGTTCATCGCCAAGGACATCGCCAAGGCCGAGAAGCTCGTCCCGCCGGTCGACGCCTACCACTACGACCTGTTCAC
Source organism: Actinomadura montaniterrae (assembly GCF_008923365.1). Lineage (GTDB taxonomy): Bacteria > Actinomycetota > Actinomycetes > Streptosporangiales > Streptosporangiaceae > Spirillospora > Spirillospora montaniterrae. The sequence continues at coordinate 2,830 of NZ_WBMR01000039.1, read as the reverse complement.
CCCGCACATGCTCACCTCGGTGCCCGGCCCGCCCCCGCTCCCGCCGCGCGAGCCCGGCACCGCCGGCCCCGCCGAACGCGACCAGATCTGGGTCTACAAGCTGTTCCGCGCCGGGCTGTTCGGCCCCGACGACGTCCCCGACCTCGGTCCCCTCCCCGACTTCCTCAACAAGGGCAACATCCGCTCCTGGGGCAACGACCAGTTCTGGCTGTTCCCCAACCTGTCGGTGCAGATCTGGGCACGCGGGTTCTACATCACCTACACCTACTGGCCCGAAGCGGTCGACAAGCACACCTACGACATCGACCTGTACTTCGTCCCGCCCACCAACGCCCAGGAACGGCTGGCGCAGGAACTCGTCGTCGACAGCACCATCGAGTTCGCCATGCAGGACGTCAACACCATCGAAGCCACCCAGCAGGGCCTGTCCACCCGCGCCAACCAGCAATTCCACCTGTCCGACCAGGAACTGCTCATCCGCAAATTCCACAAGACCGTCCGCGACACCGTCACCGCCCACCAAACCCGCAACACCCACAAGGAGGGCTGATGGCGACCACCACGGCGACCAGCCTGCCCGCCCCGTTCACCGACCTGGAACCCTGGGTCGCCGACTGGGCCCGCCCCACCCGGCAGGAACGCTACGACATGCGCCTGTCCAAGACCTTCGACGAACTGGCCGCCTTCTACGACGCCATCGCACCCCGCGCCGAACAGGCCATCGAATACCTCAACGCACTCGACCTGGACGACCTGCCCGACGACGCCACCCGGCTGCTGCAGCTGCTGTACTCGATGATCCTCGTCTCCTACGCGGTCAACGTGTTCCACCAGCCCCGCATCCCCGACTCCGGCGCCGCCTTCTTCGACACCACCGCCGAACCGGCCGTGTCAACGGGGATCGGACGATGACCACCGCCGCCGCGGTTCGCGGGCGTCCGGGCGGAACCGCCGCGGATAGCCTTCCCGCGTGATGGAAGCCTACGTGGAGACCGAGGTCGACTTCCCGCGCGTCCAGGTCGGGCCGAACCCGCAGCACCTGCTCCTGGGGCTGTTCACCGACTACTGGTTCGGCACCGACGCGTACCTGCCGTCCGCGGCGCTGGTCGAGCTGCTCACCGAGTTCGCCAACACGCAGGCGAGCGCCCGGGCCGCGATCGCGCGGCTCGCCCGGCGGGACCTCCTTGAGGCGACGAAGACCGGCCGGCGGACGTTCTACCGGATGACGCCGGGTGCTGCGCGCGCGCTGGAGCAGACCCAGCGGCGCGTCGTGGAGTTCCGCGCCGGGGACCGGGCGTGGGACGGCTCCTGGACGACCGTCCTGTTCTCGGTCCCCGACGAGCAGCGCGACCTGCGGTACGTCATCAGGACGCGGCTGCGCTGGCTCGGTTACGCCCCTCTCTACGACAGCGTCTGGGTGTCGCCGCACGCCGACCGGGACCAGACCGTCGAGCTCCTGGAGAACCTGGGAGTGGGGCACGCGACCGTCCTGCGCGCCGAGGTGACGTACGCGGCCGGGCCCGGCGACCCGCTCGCCGCCTGGGACGTCGAGGCGATCGCCGCGCGCTACGAGGCGTTCATCGCCGAGCACGAGCCGCTGCTCCACCGCGTCGAGCACGGCCAGGTCGGGACCGCGGAGGCGCTCGTGGCCCGGACGGACGTCAAGGACGCCTGGCGCGAGCTGGTCAGCCTCGACCCGGAACTGCCGGAGAGCCTGCTCCCCCGCCCGTGGCCGGGCCGGCAGGCGCGCGGCCTGTTCGCCGGGGTCTACGACGGGCTCGGGCCGCTGGCGGAGGCGCGCGTCCGCCAGATCATCGCCAGGCACGACGCGGCACTCGCCCGGATGACGCGGCATCGCACCACCACGAGCGCGCCGCCGGACCTGACGCAAGGAAGCACACCATGACGGACAACGCAGGACGGCTCACCGGCAAGGTCGCCGTAATCACCGGCGCGGGGTCGGGGATCGGGCGGTCGATGGCGGTCCTGTTCGCGGAGCACGGCGCGAAGGTCGTGTGCGCGGACCGCAGCGGACGGCAGGACGACGTCGCCGCGGAGATCGGCGACGCGGCCATCGCGGTACACGCCGACGTGTCCGCCGCCGCCGACGTGCGCGCCATGATCGAGGCGGCGGAACGCCGTTTCGGGCGGCTCGACGTGCTGTGCAACAACGCCGGCTTCGGCGGCCCCCGCAAGCCCATCACCGAGCAGGACGAGAGCACCTTCGACGACGTCATCGCGGTGAACCTCAAGGGCGTCTTCCTCGGCATGAAGTACGGGATCGCCGCGATGCTGCGCACCGGCGGCGGCTCCGTCGTGAACACCGCGTCCTCCGCCGGGCTCGTCGGGTGGAAGGAGCACTCGGTGTACGCGGCGGCCAAGGGCGGCGTCGTCCAGATGACCAAGAGCGCCGCGCTCGACTACGCCGAGCAGGGCGTGCGGGTCAACGCGATCTGCCCCGGCATGACGTGGACGGGGCTCGCGGGCGCGTCCGAGAAGAACCCGGAACCGCCGCCGGACATGCCGATGCGCGTCCAGCCGATGAACCGGTGGGGGTTGCCATCCGAACTCGCCGCCGCCGCGCTCTTCCTCGCCGGGGACGAGTCGTCGTTCGTCACCGGCGCCGCCCTCCCCGTGGACGGAGGCTACGTGGCCCGGTGACGGCGGCCCGGCGCTATCGTCGGGATCATGCGCGGACCCAGCGGCGACGCAGGAAGCCGGCGCCGGTGAGCGGCACGCCACCGGACGCGGGCACGCCACCGGACGCGGGCGCGGCGTCGGCATGGGCCGGGAGCGGCGCGATGGCGCTGTCGGGCCGTCCGGACGGCCC
>NZ_WBMR01000389.1 GCF_008923365.1 Actinomadura montaniterrae | reverse complement strand
CCCGGGGCGCCCGGCCGCGCCGCCGGTCCCGCCGCCGGCGTCCGCCGGTCCGCCGGCCGGCTGCCGGTCCGGGAGGGTCTCCTGGGCCAACGTCCACCCCTCGTTCGCTCGATCCGTCCGCCGGAACGCTACCGGCCCGCGGCGGCCGGGGCGACCACGCCCCGGTCTCGGTGCTACCGCCGATGCGGCAACGGTATGCGCTCGGGGCCTGGGGCGGGGCGATACGGACGGCGGGAGGCGCGGCCGGAAACGGCGGATAGGGCGGGTAGAGCGGCGGCCGGGGGTCGCGGCGGACGCGGAAGAGGGCCCGTGACATCCATCGGGCCGGAGCCGTCCCACAGGCGGTGAGAGCGGGTCTCCGTTTTCTACTGGATGTCCGGGCCCTTCCCGGGTCCAACCCCCCGCGCGATCGGGCGGCTCCGCCCGGACACCGGCCCGGACCACCGCACTGGCTCGGGCGGGGGCGTCGGCCACCGGTGTGGCCCGCTCTGGTCCCGCCGCGGCGCGGTGCCCGGTGACGACCCGGGCGGCCGATCGGTGAGTCCCGTGCTGGACTGCAGCAAAACTACCGGCTTCGCGGCCCTTGTCAACCGCCGCATGTTCTGCGGCGACTCCTTGTTCTCCCAGCTCAGCCCCATGATCGCGGGCCCCTGTCAATTCCGTCCCGGACGCGCCGATCTTGCCCGCGGCGGCCTCCTGCGCCGCGGGCGGGATCGGGCCCGCGCGTCAGCCGCCGGGCGCGGGGACGACCACCGTGCCGGTCGCGGTGACCGCGACGATCGGCTCGGCCAGCACCTCGGCGGACGACTCGCCCTTGTCGGGACGGCCCCGGCACACCACCCGGGCCTCGAAGTCCAGGGTGCGGCTGCGGGTGCCGACACGGGTGACGACGGCGCTGGCCTCCAGCACGTCCCCGGCCCGGACGGGCGCGCGGAACTGCACGTCGGAGTAGGAGGCGAACAGGCCCTCGTCGCCGTCGGTGCGGATGCACACCTCGGTGGCGACGTCGCCGAACAGGCCGAGCATGTAGGCGCCGTCGACCAGGTCGCCGGCGTAGTGGGCGTGGGCGTAGGGCACGTAGCGGCGGTGGGTGACGGTCAGGCCCTCGCGGGGGTCGCTCATCGTCCGTTCTCTCCTTCGTCGTCGGCGGCCTGCCGGGCGTCCTGGACGGCCTGCCCCGGGAGCAGGGCGTGGACGAGGTAGCTGGCGACCTCGGCGGGCGTGGTGCCCTTGCCGAAGATCCGGTCGACGCCGAGGTCCTCCTCGGTGACGGTGTCGAACCGGGGCCCGCCGACGACCAGCAGCGGGCGTCCCATCCCGGCGGCGACGGCGGTGGGGTACTCGGCGTGGAACGCGGCGGCCATCTGCTTGGTGTTGTGCAGGTGCGCGTTCTTCTGCGTGACGACCTGGGAGACCAGCACGGCGTCGGCGTCCTCGGCCTTGGCGCGCTCGACGAGCTCCTCGACGGTGACCTGGGCGCCCATGTTCACCACCTGGATCTCCCGGTAGTACTCCAGGCCCTTCTCCCCCGCGAACCCCTTGACGTTGAGGATCGCGTCGATGCCGACGGTGTGGGCGTCGGTGCCGATACACGCCCCGACGACGACGAGCCGCCGGTTCAGCGCGCCCCGGATCGCGAGGTTGACCTCCTGCGAGGACAGCAGCGGGTACGCGCGCTCCTCCGGGACGGGGATGGAGGCGTAGTCGATGAGGTGCCCGACCCGCCCGTAGACGATGAAGAAGGTGAAGTCGGGGCCCATCGGCTTGGCGTGCACGACGCTGGCGGGGTCCAGCCCCATCTTCCCGGCGAGCTGCAGCGCGGCGGCGTCGGCGCGCTTGCCCGCCGGGACGGGCAGGGTGAACGACATCTGGACCATGCCGTCGCCGGTGGTGTCGCCGTAGGGGCGGATCACCTGGCGGGTGTCGGCGGGCTGGGCGGGGGCCTGCGTCCCCCCGGTCGTCTCGACGGTCATGCGGGCACCTCCTGCGCGGCGGCGGCCGCCGCGGTCCGGTGGGCGTGCGGGTCCTCGGTGTCGAGGATCTCGATGGCGGGGTTGACGTAGCCGTCGGCGCGCTCGACGACGCCGTCCAGTCCCTTGCCGCCGTCGGGCGGGCGGCGGGTGACGCCGAAGGTGCCCTCGGCGATCGCGGTGAGCAGCCCGTCGTCGTTGATGCGCTCCAGCAGCTCGACCGACTCCGAGAGCACCTGCCTGGCCCGCTGGACGATCATCCCGTCGGGGCGGGGCATGAAGTCCTCGGCGAGGGCGCCGCAGGCGTCGCGGACGTAGCGGACGTTCTCCAGCGCCAGGTCGCGGTCCGACAGCCAGGGGGTGTGGATGCCCTCCGTCATCATCCCGATCAGGATGATCGACTGCCCCGTCAGCACCCCGGCGAGGTTGAAGAAGGCGTCCAGCAGGTAGCCGGCGAAGATGTTGCCGGTCATGTGCTTGGTCGGCGGCATGTACTTCAGCGGCGCGCCGGGGAACAGCTCGCGGACGAGCTGGGCGTGCGCCAGCTCCAGCCGGAACGAGTCGGGGATCGCCGGATTGATCTCGAAGGCGTGGCCGAGGCCGAGCTGGGCGTCGGCGAGGCCCGCCTCGTGCCCGAACCGCTCGTTGAGCAGCTGGCTGACGATCACGGTGTGCGCGGCGTCGACCGCGTCGGCGGTGGTGAGGTAGTTGTCCTCGCCGGTGTTGATCACGATCCCGGCGCGGGCGTGGATCTGCCGGGAGAAGCGCTGGTCGATGAAGGTGCGGCGGGGGTTGATGTCGCGGAAGATGATGCCGTACATGCAGTCGTTCAGCATCATGTCCAGGCGCTCCAGCCCGGCGAGCGTGGCGATCTCCGGCATGCACAGCCCGGAGGCGTAGTTGGTCAGCCGGACGTAGCGGCCGAGCTCGCGCGAGACGTCGTCGAGCGCCGCGCGCATCAGCCGGAAGTTCTCCTGGGTGGCGTAGGTGCCGGCGTAGCCCTCGCGGGTGGCGCCCTCGGGGACGAAGTCCAGCAGCGACTGCCCGGTGGAGCGGATCACCGCGACGACGTCGGCGCCCTCGCGGGCGGCGGCCTGCGCCTGCGGGATGTCCTCGTAGATGTCGCCGGTCGCGACGATGAGGTAGACGAGCGGGCGCGGCGGGTCGGCGGCGTCGGGGGTGGGCAGCTCGGCCAGCAGCGCGTCGCGTTCGGCGCGGCGGCGGTCGATGCGGGCGATGCCGGTGCGGGCGGCGGCGGACGCGGCCTCGCGGGCGTGCGCGGCGTCGGTGCCGGCGGGCAGCCGGAACGACACCCGCCCCCGGGCGGCGGCCTGCGCGAGGTCGCCGAGGGTCCGGTGCGGCCCGGCGAGCAGGGCGTCCCACACCGGCAGCGCGACGCCGTGCTCGAGGCCGACCTGGTCGCGGACGGCGTCGGCGAGGTGGTTGGCCCACGGCCGGCCCTCGTCGTCGGCGCCGGTCAGCCCGGCGAGGCGCAGCAGCGCCCGCTCAACCGAGACGGTGGTGTGGGAGCGGGCCATCTCGATGATCGGTTCCGCGGCCCGGGCGGCGAGCCGCCGGGCGGCGGCCACCACCTGCGGATCGAGGTCCAGCTTTCCCTGCGGCGCCATTGCCGTCTCCCCTCACGCTGCCGCCCCTCTCAGGCCGGTTACCGACAATCGTCCTTCTATGCGAGTTCTCTACCGGAGATCTTCCGGCATCCGAACCACAAATCGCAAGAACTAACAGCGGATCCTGCGGTTACGGCACACGCCGCACCGTCTCCACCACTCCTTCCCCTTCCGTGCACCGCGCTCCCTCCCGGCACGGAAGCCCGTCCAGAGCCAGCCTTTGCTTCCCGCCCCGGCCGGTCACGTCACCCCCAGGTGACGACCAAGCCGAAACCACGGCCCGGACACGCATGGTGAGCCTAGAATCACCGACAGTCGCATGCGGGCGGGGACCCGGCCCCGGCCGCGGCAAGTCCGGTTCCGCCTGGAGGGCCATGATCATTTATATTGCGGCCGCGGTGTGCGCCGTCATCGTCGTGATCCTCGCGAGCCGGCTCGTGCGGCGCGGGCGGCACGGCGTCGACGACCCCGACCCCGACGGCCCCACCACCGCGCACACCGGGGCGATGCTGTCGGCGCTGTTCCTGCTCGCGTTCGCCATCGCCATCGTGGTGCCGTGGACCTCGGCCGACTCCGCCCGCTCCAACACCTACGCCGAGAGCCAGGCGGTCGTCGAGGCGTACTGGGCCGCCTCCCGGCTGCCCCCCGCCGACGCCCAGCGCGTCCAGGCCGGGCTGCGCGACTACGTGCAGCTCGTCCGCGGCCCCGAATGGCGGCTCATGCGCGACCACGGCCGGCTCAGCGCCGCCGGATGGACGAGGCTCGACGGCCTGCGCCGCGAGGTGATCGCGGTCAACGCGAGCACCGACGAGCTCCAGAACGCCCAGGGCAGCGTCCTGGACCACCTCACCGAGATCTCCGCGGCCCGCCACCAGCGGGCCATGGACGCCAAGACCAGCCCGCCCGCCGGGCTGCTGATCGTCACCGTCCTCACCGGGATCGTCGTCATGCTGCTGCCCCTGTTCGCCGGCGCCCGGCCGCGCGGGCTGACGCTCGTCCCGCTCGCGATGATGGCCGGGCTGCTGGCCGCCGGCGTCTACCTGGTCTTCGACATCGCGCACGTGTTCCGCGGCGGCCTCGCCGTCCACCCCGACGCCTACACCGGCGCGGCGGCCGAACTGCGGCGCATCTCCGGAGGTGGCTGAGCATGCACCGGCTGCCGCTGCTCCCCGCCGCGATCGGCGGGGCGCTCGCCGGGGCCCTCGCGCTGCCGGCCTGCGCGCTCGCCGATCCGGCGCCCGACCCGTCGTCCTCGGTCACGGTCACCGGGGAGGGCGGCGGCGGGGTCAGCGTCTGCATCGACGGACAGGTCCACGTGAACGTCGGGCCGGGCGCGCCGGGCTGCGCGGAGCCGCCCGCCGCCACCCCCGAGCCGCCGCCCCAGCCCGCCCCGCCGCAGACGCACGCCCCGCCGCCCGAGACGCCCG
>NZ_WBMR01000388.1 GCF_008923365.1 Actinomadura montaniterrae | reverse complement strand
GCCGGCGCGAGCGGGACGAGGGTGGTCTTGCCGGTGCCGGGCGGCGCGGCGAGGACGGCGGCGCCGCGGGCGGCCAGCGCGGCCCGCAGCCCGGGGACGGCGTGGCGGACGGGCAGGTCCTCGGCGGCGCTGATGTGCATCCGTCCAGTGTGGCGGCAGACGACCGTACCGGTGGCCGCGGGTGATCGTCCATGTGAGAAATGCCACCGGCCCGAAAGGCCCTCTGCGGGTTACGGTGATAGTTGCATCGCGCATTTCACAATTGCCCTAGAACGTTCTAAAGTTCTGCCCAGGAATCGGCCCCGCAACCTCCGCAAAGTACCAGGTAAGCAATGCTTCGGGCCAGGAAGTTGCTTTACCGTTTGGTTTCCCTCACCTCGCCGCGTGTGGCGGCAATCGGCCGTCTTTCGCCATAATGAGGCCGTCGTCGCAGGTGCTGGAGGTTTGGGGATGCTCGGCGATTCCATCTATATCCGCGGGCGCGAGGCGTTCACCGGCGGTTCGCCCCAGGCGGTTTACGAGGAGCTCTGGCAGCGCGGCCGAAAAGGGCGGTTGCGGACCCGCGCAATTCTGGCGATCGCGGCGCTGGTGTTGTGCGGGATGCTGGTGAACCCTGTTTTCGGAGTCGTGGCGGCCGTCCTGCTCGCGTCCGCCGACGCGCTGGTGCACTGGCGGCTGTACAACGCGTCCCGGGTGTGGCGGCGCGGCCTGCGCGGCGTCGAGCGGATGGACCGGACGCTGCGCCTCACCCTGGAGCGGCGCGGCCACCGGGTGCTGCACGGCCGGCTCGTGCCCGGGCACGAGACCGCGGACGAGCTGGTCGTCGGGCCGGGCGGGGCGTGGCTGGTGCACAACGAGGCGTGGGCCCCGGACGCGGAGATCTCCCATCACGGCGGGCGGCTGTTCATCGACGGCCGCACCCAGTCGAAGCTGGTGAACGGCCTGACGGCGCGGGCCGCCGCCGCGGAGCGGCTGATCTCCGAGCGGTACGGCGCGCCGGTGACGGTGACGCCCGTCCTCGCCGTGCACGGCGGCAAGCTGGCCCGGTCGCCGTTCACCGCGGACGGCATCGTGTTCGCGCCGCCGCTGCGGCTGGTGCGCTGGATGCGCCGCAACGCGACCGCCGAGCACTCCGCCGAGGAGGTCGAGGCGATCGCGCGGGCCGCCGTCCACAGCCTGCCGATCGGCGGGCGCATCATGACCGACGCTCCCCCGCCGCCCTCGCGGGTCTCGGTCGCGAAGAAGCCGCCGTCCGAAACCCCTCTGACGACCGCACCCGCCCACGCCGTGACGGCCGAGGCGGTGGAGCCCGCCTCGGCGGAGGTGGCCGCCGGTGAGGCCGGCGGCGGCGACGCGGTCACCACGGCGGTCTGACCCGCCCCGCCCGCGACGGAACGAGGGCCGATGATCGTGTTGGAGAGGGACGAGCGCCGCGCGCCCGCCGGAACCGGCGCGGGACCGGCGGGCGCGCGGTTCCCGTCCGTCGTGGCGGAGCGGCGCGGAGGATCAGCCGCCGGTGCGCGCGCGGCGGGCGGTGCGGCGCAGCCACAGCAGCCCCACCACGGGCAGGACCAGCGGGACGAACCCGTACCCTTCGCCGTACCCGGACCAGACCGTGGCGTCCGGGAACGCCGCGCGGTCGACCAGGCTGAGCGTGCCGATCGCCAGGACGCCGGCCAGCTCCACCGAGCACGCCGTGACGGCGACCCGGAACGACGTCCGGCCGCCGCGGGCCAGCGCGACCGTCGCCAGGACGTAGACGGCCGCGGCGAACGCCGACAGGGAGTAGGCCAGCGGCGCGTCGGAGAACTTGGTGCCGATCTGCACGCCCGCGCGCGCGCCGGCCGCGAGCGCGAAGATCGCGTAGACGGCGACCAGCAGCCGGCCGGGGCCGCTGCCGGTGCGGACCCGCTCGCCGCCGGGACGGGCGGCGGCCGGTTCGCCGGTGACGCCGGTGTCGGGCTCAGGCACTGCCGCTCCACAGCTGGTTCATTCGGACGATCATGACGGCGACGGCGACGCCGGCGACCACCAGCACCGCGGAGCCCCACCGGGTCCGCTCCAGCAGCCCCCAGGCGGCGCCCGCGACCGGGATCACCAGGACGGCCAGCAGGTAGCCGATGAACGTGGCGGGGTGCTTCGGCCCCTCGTCACCCGACAGCTTGACGAACCCGACGACGGCCTGCGCGATCAGCAGCACCTCCAGCACCCCGAGCCCGATCAGGTCGGGGAGCCCCATCGCGCGCCCGCGCAGCGCCGTCACCAGCGCGTACACGGCGATGAGGAGCGCCACCACGATGATCGCGGTGGCCAGGGCGGTCGTCACGCAGAGAAGAGTACTACCGGCTGTAGAGCATGCGGTCCGCGCGGCCCGCCCGCCATGGCAGCATGGCGAGCGTGAATTCGCTGCAGTGGCTCAACCTGACCCGGCACGGTGAGAGCACCGGCAACCTCGCCTACCGGGCCGCGGAGGGCACCGACGCCGAGGAGACGGGGATCCGCGAGCGCGACGCGGACACCCCGCTGTCGGAGCTGGGGCGGGCGCAGGCGGCGGCGCTGGGCCGCTGGCTCGCCGCCCTCCCGGAGGACGAGCGGCCGACGCTCGTCGCGGTGTCCCCGTACCTGCGGACGCTCGACACCGCCCGCATCGCGCTCGCCGAGACGTCCTACGCCCACCCGCAGGACCCGGACGGGCTGCGGATGACGGTGGACGAGCGGCTCCGCGACCGCGAGCAGGGCATCCTGCAGGGCCTCACGTGGGTCGGGGTGCAGCGCCGGCACCCGGACGAGGCCGACCGGCTGAAGCGGCTCGGGAAGTTCTACTACCGCCCGCCGGGCGGGGAGTCGTGGGCGGACCTGGCGCTGCGGCTGCGCAGCTTCTACCGCGACCTGGAGGCCGACGCGCCCGGCGGCCGGGCGCTGGTGGTGACCCACGACGCGATCGTGGTGATGACCCGCTACCTGGTGGAGGGCCTGACCGAGCAGCAGGTGCTGCAGGTGGAGAAGGAGCCGGTCGCGAACGCGTCGGTGACGCGGTGGCGGCACGACGGCGGCGGGCTGAGCGCCGTCTGCTACAACGAGTGCGCACACCTGGTCAACGCGGGCGTCGGCTCGTAACCGCCTCGGCTCGTAACCGCCTCGGCTCGTAACCGCCTCGGCTCGTAACCGCCTCGGCTGGTGGCCGCCTCGGCGCCTGTAGGGGTGGCGGCTTCTAGTCGTCGAGGAGGCGGGCGCGGCGGGTGGTGACGGCCGCGAGGCGCGGGTCGTCCTGCGGGAGCACGTCCCTGAGCCGCTCCAGGGCCTCCAGGTCGGCGCGGCCCTGCTCGGTCTGGGCGTAGGTCCACAGCGCGTCCGCGCCGCCCCGGTCCAGTGCGGACCGGCGGATCCGCACCGCCAGCTCGTCGCGCTCGGCGCGCACGGCGGGCGCGTCCGAGCGGGGCAGCAGCTCGCCGTCGTAGAGCCGGACGGCGGCGGCGACGTCGCCCTCGTCCAGCAGCCGCCGGACGGTGAGGAAGTCGGCGTCGATCGCGCAGTCCAGCCGGTACGGCTTGGCGCGGACGAGCCCGCCGAGCTGCGCGCGCAGCCGGTGGATCTCGGCGCGGACCGTCACCGGGCTGCCGTCGTCGCCGTACAGGTGCCAGGACAGCCGGTCGCCGCTCAGGCCCTCGGGGTGCAGGGCGAGCAGCGCGAGGATCTCCGCGTGCCGCAGCGTCAGCGGCACGCGGACGCCGTCGAGCCGCGCGGACGGCTGGTCGGTGCCGAGCAGCGCGAGGGTGAGCAGCGGGCGCCGGTCCGGGACCGGGCGGCCCGCGGCGTGGCCGCCGAGCGCGGTCCCGGACGGCGGCCGCAGCAGGTACACCTCGCCGAGCGGCTCGGCGAGCGCGACGCGCCCGTCGGGCAGGGTGAGGGCGCGGCCCTCGGACGGCACGGCGAGCCGCACGCCCCGCCAGTCCTCGCGCGCCGCGGCGAGGATCCGCCCGGACGCGGTGACCAGCACCCCGGCGCCGCGCAGCTGCCCGAGGAACCGCTCGCGCAGCCGCTCGTCGCGCCGCCGCATGTCGACCTCGAGCCGGGACTCGGCGAGCCGCGCGGCGGCGGCGACCAGCGCGACCGTCGCCGGGTGCAGCGCCGCGACGGTGGCGCTGACGTCGATGCAGCCGATCACCCGGCCGGTGTCGGGGTCGGTGATCGGGGCGCCGGCGCACGACCAGCGGTGCAGGACGTGCGCGACGTGCTCGGTGGCGTACACGTACTCGGCGCGGCCGGTGGCGAGGGCGGTGCCGATGCCGTTGGTGCCGACGGCGGCCTCCGACCAGCAGAACCCCTCCATCAGCCCGATCCGCTCGGCCTCCCGGCGGACGGCGGGCGGCCCCTGCGTCCACAGCGCCCGCCCCGCCTCGTCGGTGATCACCATCAGGTGCTCGGTCTCGTCGGCGACGTGCCGCAGCAGGTCGCGCAGCAGCGGCAGGTGCGGGTCGAGCGGGTGCGCGCCGCGGGCGTCGGCGACGGTGTCGCGGTCGAACACCAGCGGCGCCGCCGCCACCTCGGCGCCCACGCCGGCGTCGCGCGAGCGCCGCCACGACTCGGCGATCGGCGGGCGCGCGGCGACCGCCTGCTTCTGCACCACCATCAGCGCCTTTCCCCTGCGGAGACAACCTCGACGGGTTTGAGGATCGGCCCATCCGGCGGGCGTTGCAACCGGTTCGCGGGAACACGGCCGGACCGGATACGCCACGGTGCGTGTTCACTCGGTCGCAACGTGCATGCAACGTCGGGGCGCCTAACGTTCCGTCCCGCTGGGAGCCGAGGGCCATCCTGTGGGCCCCGCCGCCCCGAGCGCGTCCGGGGGGAATGCGCACGGGGCGGCGGGCCGGGCCCGGGCGCGCCGCTCCCGCGCACGAGGGGGGAATGGAGACCAATGCTCTGCCTGACGTGTCACCGGGTCCGCCCGGCGCTCGACCGGACGGACTACACCGCCGACCGCGCCCTGCTCATCGTCCGCCGCGGCCTGTGCGGGTGCGGCGCTCCACCGGCGCGCGCCGGCCGCAGGCGGCGGGCGGCCGGC
>NZ_WBMR01000387.1 GCF_008923365.1 Actinomadura montaniterrae | reverse complement strand
CGGGGCCGGGCGGCGGGGCCGGGCGGCAGGGCTGGGCGGCGGGGCCGGGCGTCAGTGGCCTTCGGCCTGCTGGGGCCGGGAGCCGGACCTGCTCGGCGCCGGTCCGGCCGGCGAACCGGCCGGCGGCGGGCTCGCGGTGACCGGGGCCGGCGACGCGGTCTTGGGCGGCATCAGCTCGGAGTAGGTCTGGCCCGGCTTCAGCTGCCGGTTCTGGAACAGCTCCGACACCGTGACGAAGGTGAAGCCGCGCTTCTTCAGCCCCGCGATGACCGCCGGGATCGCCTTCACGCTCGGCTTGTGGATGTCGTGGAACAGGATGATGCCGCCGGGCTGCGGCTCCTTGATCCCGACCCGGGTGTCGCGGGCGGTGTTCAGGTAGCGCCAGTCCTCGGTGTCGACGCTCCACAGGATCAGCGGCATCCCGATGGTCTGCCCGACGCGCCTGTTCGTCGCGCCGTACGGCGGGCGCATGACCGTCGGCTTCACCCCGCCGGACGCCCTGGTGATCGCGTCCTGGGTGCGCTGGATCTGCGACTTGACGGCCGCGAGCGACAGCGTGGTGAGCTGCGGATGGTCCCAGCTGTGGTCGCCGATCTCGTGGCCCTCCATCACCTCGCGGCGCACGGCCGCCGGGAAGGCGCGGGCGTTCTGCCCGAGGAGGAAGAACGTGGCGCGGACACCCTGCTGCTTCAGCACGTCGAGCAGCCCGTTCGTGTACGGGCCCGGGCCGTCGTCGAACGTGAGCGCGACGCACTTGGTCCGGTCGCAGTCGATCTTCCGCTGGGCCGGCGGCCGCTGCGGGCGCGGCGCCGTCCGCGCCTTCTTCCCCGCCGCGATCTGGTGGCCGGCCGTCCGCGCCTGCTTCTTCTCCGCGTGGCCGCATCCCGAGACGAGCAGGAGACCGGCCGCGACGATGGCGAAATTCCTGATCCGCACCACGCACCCCCGTAACGTGTTGCCTCGGGCGGCTTCTTACCCTGCGCCTCACTCGCAACACACGTCACCAAGGTCCGCATTGTCGAGATCGTCCTTGGGGGGCGCGACGGGGGACGCAGTCCCCATCATGCGGCCGGGAGCGGCCCCCGGCGCCACCCCGGGTGAGGGAAGTGTCGCCCTCCGGTTCCTCCACCGGCACTTCCCGGCGGCCGTGAACTCCCGGCGGCCCTGCGGGTGATGACGGGTGACCGTGCGGCGACCCGCACGGCGAACCGCAGAGGACGGAGCCGTATGACCGTCAGCCCACGCGCCCCGGCACCGCCGGGCGCCCCCGCCGAACCGCCGGAGGACGACGCGCGCCTCATCGAGCGGTCCCGGCACCGCCCCGAGGACTTCGCGGCGCTCTACGACCGGCACGCGCCGGCCGTCCACCGGTACGTCGCGCGCCGGCTCGGCGAGCAGGCCGCCGACGACGTCGTCGCCGAGACGTTCCTGGCCGCGTTCCGGCGGCGCGGCCGCTACGACCTGTCCCGCCGGGACGCGCGCCCGTGGCTGTACGGGATCGCGGCGAACCTCATCGGCACGCACCGCAGGTCGGAGACGCGGATGCTGCGGGCGCTGGCCCGCACCGGCACCGACCCGGTGGCCGACGCCACGGACCGGGTGGACGCGCGGGTGAGCGCGGCGGCCGCGTCCCGGCCGCTGGCCGGGGCCCTGGCGGAGCTGTCGCGCGGCGACCGGGACGCTCTGCTGCTGGTCGCCTGGGCGGACCTGTCCTACGAGCAGGTCGCCGAGGCGCTGTCGATCCCGGTCGGGACGGTGCGGTCCCGGCTGCACCGGGCGCGCCGGAAGGTCCGGGAGGCGCTCGGCGGCGCCGACCCGACGGATGTCCAGGAAGAGGCAGGCGAATGAACGACCTCGAGGAAGTCCGCGCGTTCCGGGCGGGGGTGCCCGAGCCGGGCCGCGACCGGCTGGCGCCCGGCCGGGAGCGGCTGGTCCGGAAGGCGCGCCGGTCCCGGTTCAGGGCTCCGGCGTGGCGGGTCGGTCTGGCCGCCGGGGTCGCGGTGGCCGGGTCGGCCGCCGCGGCGGCGGTCGTGATGGACCGCGGCGACCCGGCGCCGCCGCCGATCGCCGCACGCCCGGTGAGCGCGACGCAGGTGCTGGAGCGGGCCGCGAAGACCGTCGCGGGACGGCCCGACCACCGCCCGGCCCCGAACCAGTGGGTCTACACCAGGACGTACCAGGCGGGCCAGAAGGGCGCCCCCTCGTTCATGCAGCACCTGGAGAGCTGGGTACGGTTCGACGGCCGAAAATCCGCCCGGTACAGCGGCGTCCCGGGCAAGAGGCCACACCTCGAGGTCACGAGTGTGGAGCGGGACGGTGACAGCGAGGAGCGTTCGCCCGCGCAGTGGTACGACTACCTGCGCGCCCTGCCGGACGACGCGTCCGCGCTGCTGGCGGCGATCGACCGGCGCGCGGAGTCCTACAACGCCGAGGCCCACGGGCGGCTCTACAGCACCGAGGACGGCCGGGACCAGTGGGTGTTCGGCCGGCTCGTGGACTTCCTCGGGCAAGGGCCGTCCACGCCGCAGTCACGGCGCGCGACCATCTTCCGGGCGCTGGCCCTGATCCCGGGCGTGCAGGTGAAGGAGGGGACGAAGGACGCGCTCGGACGTCCCGGCATCACCGTCTCCCGCACGGGTCCCGACGGGACGCGCGAGGAGTTCGTGCTGGCGGACGGCACCTACGACTACCGCGGGACGCGGACCGTCGAGGTCGTGGACAGGCGGCTTCCGACGCTCCCCGGCAAGCGGGGCCCCGAGATCATCCGTGCCGGAACCGTCCTGAACGAGCAGGCGGTCGAGGCGACCGCGGTCGTCGACCGCCCAGGCCAGCGGCCCTGACCCCGGCGCACGCCGCCCTCGCTCGTGAGGGCGGCGGGCGGCCGGGGGCCGAGGGCTGGGGCGCCGGGGGCCGGGTCAGCGGACGGGCCAGTCCGGGAGGTTCTGGGGCAGGTCCTTGCTGACGCGCATCGGGAACGCGGCGGGACGCTTCTCCAGGAACGAGGTGACGCCCTCGATGGCGTCGGCGCCGCCGCCCAGCTCGGCCATCAGGCGGGAGTCGGCGGCGTGCGCGTCCCACGGGGACGGCGCCGACAGGCCCGACCACATGAGGCGGCGGATCGTCGCGACCGACACCGCCGAGGTGTTGTCCGCGATCTCGCGGGCCAGCGCGTACGCGGCCGGGAGCAGCTCGTCCGGGGCGAGGACGCGGGAGACGAGGCGGCCGGCGAGTGCCTCCCGCGCGTCGAACACGCGGCCGGTCGCGGCCCACTCCATCGCCTGCGCGATCCCGACCAGGCGCGGCAGGAACCAGCTCGACGCCGCCTCGGTGACGATGCCGCGGCGCGCGAACACGAACCCGAACTTCGCCTTCTCGCTGGCCAGCCGCACGTCCATCGGCAGCGTCATGGTCACGCCGACGCCGACCGCCGCGCCGTTGAACGCGCCGATGACCGGCTTGAGGCAGCGCGCGACGCGCAGCGCGACCGTGCCGCCGCCGTCGCGCGGGGTGCCGTCCTCCAGCACGTCGTCCTCGCCGGCGAACATGTCCTTCGACCTCTCCTTGTCGAAGGTGTCGCCGCCGCCGCTGAGGTCGGCGCCCGCGCAGAACGCCCGGCCCGCGCCCGTCACCACGACGGCGCGGACGTCGTCGTCGGCGTCGATGCGGTCGAAGACGTCGAGCATCTCGTTGCGCATGGTGAACGTGTAGGCGTTCATCTTGTCGGGGCGGTTCAGGGTGACCGTGGCGATCCCGTCCTGAACCTCGTACTCGATCTCGGCGTAGGCCACGTGCGTCCCCTTCTCGCGCCGGCGGATTTCCGAATGCGATTCTAGGAACTCCGGCGGGGGCGCGTCAGACCCGGGCCTCCGGGAACATGCGCAGGACCACGTCGCGGCGCCACTCGTCCAGGCCGCCCTCGTGCCCTTCGGGCGGCAGGAGCATGATCCCGCCGTTCCGGTCCGGCCGCAGCCGGACCGGCACGCCCGGGGGCAGCGTCAGCTCCATCGGGTGGTCGCGGGACGCGGCGAACACGCGCGCCGCCTCGCCGAGGACGCGCGCCCAGCCCTGGCCGAGGTAGGGCGGCAGGCCGTCCGCGCTCAGCTCCGGCAGCCCGTGCTCGACGAGCCCGGCGGTGCGCAGCGCGAGGCCGTCCGGCCGCTCGGCGCCGACGATCCGCACGACATCGGGCTTCCCCATGGCCCGGACGATACGGGACGCGCCGCGGTGACGCAGGTCACCCGGCGGCCCCGGGCGGGGGGATCCGCGCACCCGCCGATGCCATGTCCGATAAATTACGACAGTGAATTGGGCCGTGACGTACGACTCCGCCTTCGGGTACGTCTCCGCGCACGGCGCGCCCCTGGTCGACCTGCTCGACCCGCAGCCCGGCGAACGGATCATCGACCTCGGCTGCGGCACCGGCGCGTTCAGCGCGGAGATCGCCGCCCGGGGAGCCGAGGTGCTGGGCATCGACGGCAACCCGGACATGGTCGCCCAGGCGAGCGCGCTGAACCCGGGCATCTCCTTCATGCTGGGCGACGCGCACACCTTCACCATCACCGACGCCTGCGACGCCGTCGCCTCCAACGCCGCGCTGCACTGGATGACCCGCGACCCGGACGCGGTGATCGCCCAGGTGCATGCGGCGCTGCGGCCCGGCGGCCGGTTCGTCGGCGAGCTCGGGGGCGAGGGCAACTGCGCCGAGCTGGTCGCCGCGATGCAGACCGCCTGGCGCGTCTTCGGCCTCGGCGAGCCCGAGCTGCCCTGGTACTTCCCGAGCCCGGCCGAGTACGCGACGAAGCTGGAGGAGGCCGGCTTCACGCTGCGGCTGCTGGAGCACGCCGAACGGCCGAGCCAGATGACCGAGGGGCCGAACGGCGCCGCCGACTGGGTCCGCGCCTACGCCGCCCGCGCCCTCGCCGACGTCCCGCCGGAGCTGGTCGAGCCGCTCCTCACCCGGGTGAACGACCTCGCCGCGCCGGCGCTGCGCCGCGAGTCCGGCTGGGTCGCCGACTACGTGCGGCTGCGGTTCGCCGCCGTCCGCAAGCCGGACGCCCCGCCCATGCCCGAGGCCCCGCCCGTCCCGCCGAACCCGTCGGCCGCGTCCGCGCCCGCGCCCGAACCGCCGCCGCCCGCGCCGCCG
>NZ_WBMR01000386.1 GCF_008923365.1 Actinomadura montaniterrae | reverse complement strand
CTGCCGGGCCCGAACGGCGACGGCGGACGCCCGGTCCCCGCGCGCCTCGGCGTCCTGCGCCGCCGACGCGTACGCGCCCGCGGCCTCCTCCGCGCGGCCCTGCCGCTCGTACTTGCGGGCGCGGTCGAGCATGGCCTGAAACGTCATCGATCCCTCCGTACGGCGCATACCGTATCGGGACGGCGGTCAGCCGGCCGCGGTGATCTCGACGCGGGTGTCGTGGAACACCGGGCCGCCGCCGAGGTCGGTGGCGCGCTCGTCTACTACCGCGTTGGCGTTCGCGCCGCCGGCGAACCTCGGCCAATGGCCCTTCGCGGTCGCCGCGACACCGGGCCTGACCTCGTCGGACACCCGCAGGACCGCCTCGAACGAGCCGCGGTCGTTGCCGACCCGCACCCGCTGCCCGTCCGCGAGGCCGCGGGCCGCCGCGTCGTCGGGATGGACCCGCACGGCGGGCTCGCCGGCGCGGCGCCGCAGCTCCGGGTTGTTGGCGAACTGCGTGTTGAGGAACTCGTGCGACGCCGCGGAGATCAGCGCGAGCGGGTAGCGCCGCGCTCGTTCCGGATCGGCGACCTCGACCGGCGGGACGTACCCGGCCAGTGGGTCCGCCCCGGCCCCGGCCGCCCGCGCCGACCGGAACTCCAGCCGTCCCGACGGCGTCGGGAACCCGTCCGCGTACGGGACGAACGGGTCCGGCACGGCCATCCGGACGAACCCCTCCTTGCGGAGGCGGTCCAGCGTGATGCCCGCCATCCACGGGTGGCCGGAGGCCAGCAACTGCTCGGCGAGCCGCTCGTCGGAGTCGTACACGGCGGGCTCCTCGATCCCCATCCGGCGGGCGAGGCGCCGGAACGTCTCCGACGTCGGCAGGCACTCGCCGGGCGGCGCGACCGCCGGCTCGTTCCAGGCCAGGTGCAGGTGCCCGTACGCCTCGTGCAGGTCGGCGTGCTCGTGCTGCGCCGTCGCGGGCAGCACGATGTCGGCGTAGTCGACGGTGTCGGTCGGGAACTGCTCCAGCACCACCGTGAACAGGTCCTCGCGCGCGAGGCCCCGCCGCACCTTGTTCTGGTGCGGCGTGCTGCCCGCCGGGTTCGCCGCGATGACGAACAGCGCCTTGACCGGCGGGTCCTGGACGTCCAGCAGCCCCTCGCCGAGCCGGCTCATCGACAGCGTCCGCACCGGGCCGGGGCGCAGGTCGTCCCGGTACAGCGCCGCCTTGTTCAGCTTGATATGCCCCGACGTCGAGAACGCGAGGCCGCCGCCGTGCAGCCGCCAGTCCCCGGTGACCGCCGGGATGCCCGCCAGCACCCGGAGCGTCGCCCCGCCGCCGGAATGGCGCTGGATGCCCTGCGTCGCCCGGATGGCGGTGGGACGGGTCCGCGCGATCCGCTCGCCCAGCGCGACGATGTCCGCGACCGGGACACCGGTGATCTCCGCGGCCCGCTCCGGCGGGAACTCCGCGATCCGCTCGCGGAACTCCTCCCAGCCCTGCGTGTGGTCCCGCAGGAAGTCCTCGTCCTGCGCGCCGAGCCCCACGATCACGTTCAGCAGGCCCAGCGCGAGCGCCGCGTCCGTGCCGGGCAGCGGGGCCAGGTGCTCGTCGGCCTGCTGCGCCGTCCGCGTCCGGACCGGGTCGATCGCCACGAGGCGCGCCCCGGCCTTGCGCGCGTCCTGGACGAACTTCCACACGTGATGGCCGCTGGTCAGCGGGTTCGTCCCCCACAGCAGGACCAGCTTCGCGTGCGCCAGGTCCTGCGGGTCCATGCCGCCCGCGGAACCGATCGCCGCCTCCATCCCGGCGGCCCCGGCCGCCGAGCAGATGTCGACGGCGTGCGCGGACGCGCCGAGCACGTTGAAGAACCGGCGCCCGCCGAAACCCTCGCAACCCTGCAGATAGCCGAGCGTGCCCGTCCCCCAATAGGGCCAGACGGCCTCGCCGCCGTGCTCGCCGATGACCCCGCGCAGCCGTTCGGCGATCTCGTCGAGGGCCTCGTCCCAGGTGATCCGCTCGAACCGGCCCTCGCCCTTCGCGCCGACGCGCCGCATCGGATACAGGATCCGGTCGGGCTGCTCCGCGCGCTCCAGCCACCGGTTCACCTTGGTGCACAGCGCCCCGCGCGTGTACGGATGGTCCGGGTTGCCGCGGAGCCGCACCGCCTTCCCGTCCCGGACGGTCACCACCCACGAGCACCCGTCGGGGCAGTCCAGCGGGCACGCCCCCAGCACCTTCAGCTCGGACGACGCCGCGCCCCCGTCGACCATCCTCGAACCCCCTCAGCAGGTGAAACCCCTCCAGTGTCCGACATAACCACATGAGCGTCGGCCAGGGACGTCCATGACGTGTGGTCCCCGGCACCCGGGTCGCGGCGGCCCCGGCGGGGTGGTTTCCTATAGGGCGACGGAACCGGCCCGGTGGGGGGATACGAAGTGAAGAGCGTCGAGCCAGAGGTGTTCCTCGTAGCGCGGCCCGAACTGGACTACGGCGAGGTCGCCCGGTACCTGCGGGACGTCGGCGGGGAGAGCTGGCTGGAACGCCTCGACCGCGGCGACCTCGACGGCGAGCTGAACGACCCCCAGAACCTCGCCGAGTTCGCCGGCCGGCTCTGCTACCGCTCCTGGGAGCCCGGCCTCAACCCCAACGTGACCAAGGTCCGCACCGACTCGTCCGCCTACCTGGAGAACATCCTCCGCAGCCTGCACGGATCGGTGCTGGAGCACGTCAGCTTCAGCTTCGTCCTGCACAACGTCAGCCGCGTCCTGACGCACGAGCTCGTCCGCCATCGCCCGGGCGTCGCGATCTCGCAGGAGTCGCTGCGCTACGTCCGGCTCCAGGACATCCCCTTCTGGTTCCCCGAGTGGGCCCGCGAGGACGCCGAGCTGATGAAGCGCGCCACCGCGATGCTGGAGCAGATGGAGGAGTTCCAGGGCTGGATGGCCGGGCACTTCGGGCTCGATGAGGAGGGCGTCCCCTTCAAGGAGAAGAAGCACAAGACCTCCTTCATGCGCCGCTTCGCCCCCGAGGGCGTCGGGACGGGCCTGGTCTGGACGGCCAACGTCCGCAGCCTGCGGCACACCCTCGAGAACCGGACCGCGCCGGGCGCCGAGGAGGAGATCCGGCTGCTCTTCGGCAAGATCGGCGAGATCATGCGCGCGGAGGCGCCCGACCTGTTCGGCGACTACGAGATCGAGGACGGCGCCTGGGTCCCGAAGTGGCGCAAGGTCTGACGCCCCGCCGCCGGGTCAGCCGTAGGTGCTGAGCTCGATCAGGTTCCGGTCCGGGTCCCGCACGTAGACGCTGGTGATCGGGCCGGTGGCGCCGGTGCGCTCGACGGGGCCCTCCTCGATCGGGACGGCGTGCCGTTCCAGGTCGGCGACCACGTCGCCGAGCGGGCCGGCGACGATCAGGCAGAGGTCGGCGCTGCCGGGGGTGGGCCGCGCCGCCTTGGGCTCGAACTCGCGCCCGGCCTCATGCAGGTTGATCTTGCTGGTGCCGAAAGTGAGGGCGCGGCGTCCGGCGCCGAAGACGACCGTCTCCATGCCGAGGACGCGGGTGTAGAAGTCCACCGTCGCGTCGATGTCGGCGACGGTGAGGACGAGGTGGTCGAGCCGGTCGATGCGCATGCCGCCACGCTAGGGGAGCCCGGCCCGCCGGAACCGGCCGGGTCCGGGCCTGTACGTACGGTGTACGTCTGCGGCAGGATGAGGCGGCATGTCGGACATCATGATTCCCGCCGGCGACCGCGAGCTGCCCGGGTACCTCGCCGTCCCCGACGGCGAAGGCCCGTGGCCCGCCGTCGTCATCGTGTTCGAGGCGTTCGGCGCCACCGCTGACATGCGCGCGCAGGCCGACCGGTTCGCGTCCCGCGGCTACCTGGCCGTCCTGCCGGACTTCTACGGCGGCGCGCCATGGGTGCGGTGCGTCCGCAAGGCGGTGGGGGAGATGCGCGCCGGGCGCGGCCCCATCTACGACGCGGTCGACGCCACCCGGGCGTGGCTCGCCGCACGCGACGACTGCACAGGCGACGTGGGCGTCTGCGGGTTCTGCATGGGCGGCGGGTTCGCGCTGGTCGCCGCGGCCAAGTACGACTTCCAGGCGGCGGCGGTCAACTACGGCATGCTGCCAAGCAGGCCGGACGAGGCGCTGCGGGAGGCATGCCCGATCGTGGCCAGCTACGGCGGCGCGGACCCGACCCTCCGCCGCGCCGCGGCGAAGCTCGACCGGGCCCTGACCGCCGGGGGCGTCCCGCACGACGTGAAGGAGTACCCCGGCGCCGGCCACGGCTTCCTCACCGAGACCGAGGCGCCGGGCCTGCTCGGCCCGGTCACGAAGATCGCCTTCGGGCTCGGCAAGGGCCGCGAGCACGCCCCCGTCGCCTGGGACCGCATCTTCGCCTTCTTCGACGCGCACGTCGCTAAAAAATCTACAACGTAAAGGCGCTGGGTTGGCTGATCAGAGCTTCAGAACGGCCTGGGTCTGGGTCACCTGGGCGACGCGGCGGCCGGTGCCGTCGTAGAGGTCGGTCTGCACGACGATGGACGTCCGGCCGGTGTGCAGCGGGTGCGAGACGCCCCGGACGGTGCCCTCCTTCACGCCCCTGAAGAAGTTGGTCTTGGACTCCAGCGTCGTCGTGGACGCGCCCGCCGGCAGGTTGAGGAACGCGCACGCCGCGCCGAGGGTGTCGGCGAGCGCCATCAGCGCCCCGCCGTGCATCAGCCCTCCCGCCGTACAGCGATCCGCCGCCCAGTCGAGATGGCCCGTGACCTCCTCGGGGGCGGCGGCGTCGATCTCCACGCCGAGCGCCCGGGCGAACGGCATGGCGTCGGTGATCTGGTCGGGGGTGAGCCCGGTGGTCATGGATCTCTCCTCGGACGGCGTGCCGGAACCTACCCGGCCCACCTTCGCGATCACCTGCGCACGCCGTCCATTACCTCAGAGGTAAGGCGCAGCCTTCCGGCCACCGCCCTCCTCTGGCGCCCGCCCCAAGGGACGTCTGGACCGCGCCCCTGCCCCAGGAGGCCTGGCGGGGCGGGCAGCTGGCCGCGCTGCGACCGTCCCAAAGGGGCCTTGCGTGGGTGTGGGACGGGCCGGACCAGGGCCGTGCGGAGGGCTCGCTAGCGGCGTGAGGTGGGTTGAAGTCCCTGTTCAGCGGGTGGTCTGGGCCGCTCTGGAGGTGATCCACGGGCGGGTATCTCGGGCGCGTGGAGATCGTTCCACACTTTTTTTGGGGTGGGTGAACTGGGCTGCAGCCCTTGCGTTGGGGGAGTTTTGGGTGGTCTTTGCTGGTCGGGTGGGGTCTTGGGGCGTGCTTGACGAAATATGGGGGCGCTTGAACCTGTTGTGG
>NZ_WBMR01000385.1 GCF_008923365.1 Actinomadura montaniterrae | reverse complement strand
CCAGAGCGGACCCGCCGATCTCGGCGGTCGGGGTCGCGCTGCCCGCCGCCGTCGACCCCGCCGGGCGCGTCACGGCCTGGCCCGGCCGCCCTGCCTGGACCGGCCTCGACGTGGGGGCGCGGCTGCGCGCCCTGTTCCCCGGCGCCGCCGTGCGCTGGGCCGACGACGGCGACGTGGCGGCGCTCGCGGAGGCCGAGCGGGCGGGGGCGCGGAGCGCGGTGTACCTCGGGGTCGGCACGGGCGTCGGCGGTGGCGCCGTGCTGGACGGCCGGCCGCTGCACGGCTGCGAGGCCGGCCACCTCGTCGTCGACCGGTCGGCGCGGGACGAGCGCTGCGACTGCGGCCGGTTCGGCTGCGTCCAGGCCGCCGCCTCCGGTCCCGCGATCCTCCGGCGGGCGGCCCGGCTGCGGGGCTCGCCCGTCCCGTTCTCCGGGCTCCGCGACGGGCTGGCGGACGGGGCGCGGTGGGCGGCGGCCGCGCTGGAGCCGGCCTGGGACGCGCTCGCGGCCGCCGTCACCGGCCTCGGCGAGCTCCTGCGTCCCGAGATCGCCGTGATCGGCGGCGGCGTCACCGCGGGGCTGCCCGGCTTCACCGAGGCGGTCGCCGAGCGCGTCGCGGGATACGCCCGTCCGGGGCACGCGCCGCCGTCGGTGCGGCCCGCGGCGCTGGGCGCGCTGTCGTCCCTGCACGGAGCGCTGCTGCTGGCGGAGCGGGAGGAGGCCCGGAGTGACCGGACGGGATGAGGGGCCGGCCACGGCGTCACGGTGCGTGGACGTGGCGCTGGGCGAGCGTTCGTACCAGGTGCGCATCGGGGCGGGGGTGCGCGCCGCGCTCCCCGGCGTCATCGCGCGGATCGGGGCGCGGCGGGCCGTGGTCGTCTCCGCCAGGCCGGAGGAGTGGACGCCCGATCCCGGGGTGCCGTCCACGGTGGTCCCCGTGCGCGACGGCGAGACCCACAAGACGCTGTCGCAGGTGGAGGAGCTGTGCCGGCGCTTCGCCGATCTCGGGCTGACTCGCGCGGACGCGGTCGTGTCGTGCGGCGGCGGCACCGTCACCGACCTGGTGGGCCTCGCGGCGGCGCTCTACCACCGGGGCGTCCCCGTCGTGCACCTGCCGACCTCGCTGCTGGCGCAGGTGGACGCGAGCGTCGGCGGCAAGACGGCGGTGAACCTGCCGCACGGCAAGAACCTCGTCGGGACGTACTGGCAGCCGCGCGCGGTCCTCTGCGACACCGACTACCTCGCGACCCTCCCCCGCCGCGAGTGGATCAACGGGTACGGGGAGATCGCGCGCTGCCACTTCATCGGCGCGCCCGGGCTGCACGGGCGCCCGGTGGACGAGCAGATCGCGGCGAGCGTGGCGCTCAAGGCGTCGGTCGTGGCCGCCGACGAGCGCGACGCGGGGCGGCGGCACGTCCTCAACTACGGGCACACTCTCGGCCACGCGCTCGAACGCGCCACCGGCTACCGGCTGCGGCACGGGGAGGCGGTCGCGATCGGCACGGTCTACGCGGGGCGGCTCGCCGGCCGGCTCGGCCGGATCGGCCCGGCCCGCGTCGCCGAGCACCAGGCCGTCGTCGCGGCCTTCGGGCTCCCGGCCGGCCTGCCCGCGGACGCCGACCGGGGCGCGCTCCTGCGCCTGATGCGGCTGGACAAGAAGGCCGCGGACGGGCTCGCGTTCGTGCTGGACGGCCCGCGCGGGGCCGAGCTGGTGACGGGGGTGCCGGAGTCCGAGGCCGCCGCCGCGCTCGCGGAGATGCCGGCCGGAGAGGACTGACATGGGGCGCATCACCGGCACGACCCGGCTGCTGGCCGTCCTCGGCGACCCGGTCGAGCAGGTGCGGGCCCCGGCACTGGTCAACCCGCTGCTGGAGCGCCTCGGCCGGGACGCGGTGCTGGTCCCGGTGCACGTCCGGCCGGCGGACCTCGCCCCGGTGGTGGGCGGGCTGCGGCGCGTCGGCAACCTGGACGGCCTGCTGGTCACCGTGCCGCACAAGATCGAGATCTGCCGGTACGCCGACGCGCTGGCCCCGGCGGCCGCGTTCACCGGCAGCGCGAACGCCCTGCGCCGCGAGCCGGACGGCCGCTGGCGCGCCGACAACTTCGACGGCGTCGGCTTCGTCCGCGGGCTGCGCGCGTGCGGCCACGACCCGGAGGGCCGGCGCGTCGCGCTGGTCGGCGCGGGCGGAGCGGGCACCGCGCTGGCGGCGGCGCTGCTGGAGAGCGGGACGGCCCGCCTGTCGGTCTGCGACACCGACGCCCGGCGCCTCGGCGCGCTGCTCGCCCGCCTCGCCGCACGCTGGCCGGGCCGCGCGTCCGGCTCGGCCGTCCCCCGGGTCGAGGACGCGGACATCGCCGTCAACGCCACGCCCCTTGGGATGCGCGCGGGCGACCCGCTGCCGTTCGACCCCGCCCTGGTGCCGCGGGGCGGCGTGGTCGCCGACATCGTCATGAGCCCCGCCGAGACGCCGCTGCTGCGGGCCGCGGCCGCGCTCGGGCGCACGGTCCATCACGGGTTCCACACGCTCGATCACCAGCTGGAGTGTTACGCGGCCTACTTCGGCCTCGCGGGTTGAGCGCTTCCCATTGCAGCTAATTTCGATAGAATTAGTATGAAATACCCGCCAAGACGAGACGGTCGACAGGGGGACCCCCTTGCGATTCAGCCTGCTCGGTCCGCTGGAGGTGGTGCGGGACGGCCGGCCCGTCCCGCTCGGAGGGGTCAACCAGCGCGCGGTCCTGGGCTACCTGCTCCTGCACGCCGGGACCGTGGTGTCCACCGGCGACCTCATCCGCGCCCTCTGGCACGATCCCGTGCCCCCCACCGCGCGCAAGATGGTGCAGAACGCCGTCGCCGGAGTGCGCCGCGCGCTCCCCGCCGACGGCTCCTGCGCGCTGGAGACCGCCTCGCCCGGATACCTGCTCCGCCTCGACCCCGGCCTCATCGACGCCACCCGTTTCCGCGCGCTGGTGGAACGGGGCCGCGCCGACTTCCGCGCGGAGGCGTGGGAGCCCGCGGCCCGGCGCCTGCGCGAGGCCCTCGCGCTGTGGCGCGGCCCCGCGCTGGCCGACGTCATCGACTCCGTCACCGCGTGGCCCGAGCTGACGGCGCTGGAGGAGGCGCGGCTCGCCGCGCTGGAGGACTGCCTCGAGGCCGAACTCGCCCTCGGCCGCCACCACGAGCTGATCGGCGAGATGACGTCGCTGGTCGACGAGGAGCCCGCGCGCGAGCGGCTGTGCGGCCTGCTGATGTTGGCGCTCTACCGGGGCGGCCGCCAGCGCGAGGCGCTGGCGGTCTACCAGGACCTCCGCGACGTCCTGCGGGACGGCTTCGGGCTGGACCCGGGCCCCGAGCTCAAGCGGCTGGAACGCGACATCCTGAACCAGGACCCGCGCCTCGCCCTCACGACGGCCCCCGGCAGGGCGGGCGGCCCCGTCCCGGAAGGCACGGCTCCCAGCGCGGCAGGTCCGGAGAGCGCGGCGCATCCGGAGAGCACGGCGGATTCGGAAAGCACAGCGGACCGCCCCGCGACCGCGCCGCCGTCAAGGACGCCCTGCGGAAAGGCCGCCGACGGACGCGACCGGCTGCCCGGCGACGGCCGCGCCGGGGAGACCGAGCGTCCCGTCTCCGAGCGCAAGCGGGCCAGCGTCCTGCTGGTCCGCACCCGCGTGGACGTGGTGCACGGCTCGTCCGAATGCGTCGACGAGACCCTCGACGACCTCGCCCGGGTCATCGCCGATGAGGCCCGCCGCTTCGGCGGGGTCGTGCGCGAGACGCTCGGCTCGGTCCGCCCCGTGCTGTTCGGCTTCCCGCGCTCGCACGAGGACGACCCGGAGCGCGCCGTCCGCACGGCCCGCGCCGTCCGCGCGCGGGTCGCCGACCGTGTCGCGGAGTTCCTCGACGTCCGGATCGCCGTCGCCACCGGCGACGTCCTCGCGACCTACCGGGACGAGCACGACCCCTCCCCCGCGCAGCTGGCCGGAACGGTCCCGCACTCCGCCGAGCGGCTGCTGGCCTACGCGCCGCCCGGCGGGATCCGGGCCTGCCCCGCGACGGCCCGCGCCGCCGGGGTCGCCCTCCGGCGGCGTGCCCGTCGAGCCCGGACACGGACCGCTGCCGTGGACGCCCGGCCCGGCGCGCACCGGGCCGCTGGTCGGCCGGGACCGGGACCTGGAGATCCTCCGCGGCCTGCTCGGCGACGTGCGCCGCCGGCAGCGCCCGCACCTGGTCACCGTCCTCGGCGAGCCCGGCATCGGCAAGAGCCGCCTCATGGCCGAGTTCGCCGCGGACCTCCCCGGCCCCGTGCTCGTCGGCCGCACCCCGCCGTACGCGGGCGGGGTCCTCGCCCCGCTCGCCGACGCGGTGCGGTCGCGGCCGGACGGCGCCGAGGCGGCCCGGCTGATCGAGCGCCTTCCCCCCGAGGCCGGAGCCGCCGCCTGGCGCCGGCACGTCGCCGACCTCGCACTGGACGGCCCCCTGACGATCGTCCTGGAGGACCTGCACCGCGCCGACACGGTCCTGCTGGACCAGGTCGAGGACCTGACCGAGCAGCTCGCCCGGGTGCCGGTCCTCATCGTGGCGACGGCGAGGCCCGAGCTGCGGCAGCGCAGGACGGGCTGGGGATGCGGCAAGCGCGACGTCACCACGCTCACGCTGGACCCGCTGTCCGACGACGAGGTCCGCGCGCTCCTGCCCCGGCCCGCCGACCCCGTGCTGCTCACGCTGGTCGGCGGCAACCCGCGGCACGCCGAGGAGTACGCGCGGGCCGTGCGCGGCGACACCGGCGACGCCTCCGCCGGCGCCTACGACGGCGCGCCCGTCCCCGGGCCGCTGCGCGCCCTCGTCGCCGCCCGGATCGACACGCTCCCGCTCCCCGAACGGGCCGTCCTGCGGGACGCCACGACCTTCCCGGAGAGCGGGTTCCGGGCCGAGGGCGTGGCCGCCGTCTCCGCCCGCACGACCGAGGAGACCGCCGAGGCCCTGCGCGCCCTGGAGCGCAAGGACTTCCTCGTGCGGCGGCCGTCGGACCGCTCCGGCGCGCCGGAGTACGCCATCCGGCAGCCGCTCCTCCGCGAGGTCGCCCACGCCCAGTTGCCGCGCAGCCAGCGGATCGCCCGGCACCGGCGCGCCATCGACTGGGTCGGCACGCTGCCCGCGGACCAGGCCGACCTGCTCGTCCACCACTACCGGCTCCTGGTGATCCTCAACTCGCCCGACCTGGCGTACGACACGGCGCGGCAGGCCCATCACGCGCTCCTCGCCGCCGAGCGCCGGGCCGCCGCGGCGGGCGCCCACGACACCGCCGCCCGGTGCCGGGGCGCCCACGACACCGCCGCCCGGTGCCGGCGCGCCGCCCACGACCTGCGCCGCGGGCGTGCCCGCC
>NZ_WBMR01000384.1 GCF_008923365.1 Actinomadura montaniterrae | reverse complement strand
GGGCGGGGCAGGCGGAGCCTGCCCCCATCACCTGCCCAGGGGCCGCAGAGGCTCCAAAGTCAAGGGTGGACGAAGTCCATCGCGAAGCGACGCCGAAGGCGCCCTTGACTTTGGAGGGGCGGCCCCGTACGCAAGCGCCACCCCACCACCCGAACACCCCTCTTGTGATTCTCCTGAATACCCCGTCGACAACTAGGAAACCACTCGTGCTCACCAGTCGAACGCTTTCCAGACGGCCCGTTCGGTCGAAGCGGAAAAGACGTGCGCGGTAAGCATGTCGAAGCGACCTAGGAAAGTCGAGCGGTGACGCGCGAACCCCAGGCGTGGAGCGTTTATGGGCGCCACGTTTTGGGGCGGCGTGCTGCTGCGTGCACTTCGGCGACCTGTTCGGGGCTCAGGACGTTTCCGCAGCGGCGCAGCCAGCGGCGGAACGCCCGCACGTCCCGCAGGACGGCGACGTCGTGCGGGCCGCCGTTGCGGACGGTGAAGCCCTTCGCGCCGACGAAGACGACGGCCGCCTGCACGGGGACGTGGCGTCCGCAGGCGTCGGCGAGGAGTTTGCGGGCGCGCTGGGCCTCGTGCCGGGAGTTGCGCAGGTAGTCGACCTTCGTGCCACCGACCATGATGCCGTTGTCGGCCACCCATACCTTGCCGCGTGTGCTCTTGGTGTTGACGGTGACGACGCCGAACGGGCCGATCAGGACATGGTCGATGTCGGCGCCGCGGCGTCCGACGGGGACGGCGTGCAGGACGTGCCAGCCGTGCTTGCGGGCCCATTTGTCGAGCCTGCCGCCGATGACGCGTTCGGCCTTCGCGCCCACCGCGAAGTCGCGGGCCTGGGTGCGGGCGCCGACGAGGGCGGCGAGCCGGGTGCGCCAGTCGCGGAGTTCGTCGGCGCGGGCCTGTGCGGCGCCGCCGGGGCGGTTGAGGGCTAGGTCGAGTTCTGGTTCTTCTGCGGCCTGTGCGAATCGAGCGCCTGCAACCGGTGGGTGTCCAGCGCCTGCGGCTGGGGTCAGACCACCGTCTGCGGTCGGTGTGCGTTCAGTGCCTGTGGGTGGTGTGTGTCCAGTGCTTGTTGGTGGTGGATGGGCGTTGTGGGTTGGTGTGGTTGGTGGCTGCGGGGCGGACTCGGGGCGTGCGCGGTCCGTTGTGGGGGTGCCGTCGGGAGGACGTGTGCCGGGCGCGGGTGGTGCGGGTTCGCCTAGGGTGCGGCATTCGGTGCGGACGGCGTTCCAGAACGGGGCCGCCAGGTCGGGGACGGTGAGTTCGTGGCGGCCCGTCCGGACGTCGTACCAGCCGATCCCGGTGCCGTCGCGCGACACGTAGATGCGCAGGTGGCCGTAGCGGCGCCAGACCTTCGCTTCGAGACCGTCCACAACCGCCCCTTACGCGATCGTTGACCGACTCTGGCACCTTATGTCACGGCGGTGTCGCGGTGAAGGGCCCGGGGCGCGCGGCGCGCCCCGGGAGGGCCGGGTCAGCGGCGCGCTGTGATGCGGGTGGGGAGGGTGACGAAGCCGCGGTCGTTGGAGGAGTGGACGCGCTGCGCGCCCGCCTCGTCGATCTCGTAGTCGGCGACGACGGCGGTGACCTCCTCCAGCGCGATGCGGGCTTCGAGGCGGCCGAGGTTCGCGCCGAGGCAGTGGTGGCGGCCGTTGCCGAAGGCGAGGGACGCGCCGGTGTCGCGGTCGAGGTCGAAGCGGTCCGGGTCCGGGAAGACGGACGGGTCGCGGTTCGCGGCGCCGGTGAGCAGGAGGACCTTCGCGTCGGCGGGGATGGTGACGCCGTGCAGGGTGATGTCCTCGGTGGCGGTGCGGGCGAGGACCTGCGACGTCGGCTCCCAGCGGAGCGTCTCCTCGATCCAGTCGCCGATGCGGCCGCCGAGGGCGCGGGCCCGCTCGGCGGGGTGCAGCCAGGCGGCGTGCCAGGCGTTGCCGAGCGTCAGCATGGTGGTCTCGATGCCGGCGCCGACGAGCAGGATCAGCACGCCGACGATCTCCTCGGGGGTGAGGCGGTCGTCGCCGTCGGCGGCGTCCAGCAGCCCCGACAGCAGGTCGCCGCGGCGCTTCTTGGACCGCTCGATCGTCAGGTCGGTGTAGTAGCCGACGAGGGCGCCGATGGCCTGCAGCGCCTCGGGCGGCAGGTCGCCGCCCTCCTCACCGCGGTACATGATCGCCATGCCGAGGTCGCGGACCATGCCGCGGTCGGCCTCCGGGACGCCGACGAGCTCGGAGATGACGTCGGTGGGGAAGCGGCCGGCGAAGTCGGTCATCAGGTCGAAGGTGCCGCCGTCCAGGTGCGGCCGGACGCAGTCGCGGGCGATCTCGCGGATGCGGGGCTCCAGCTCCTGGACGCGGCGCGCGGTGAAGGCGCGCGAGACCAGGCCGCGCATGCGGGTGTGCTTGGGCGGGTCCATCGCGACGAACGAAAAGAACTTCTCCGCTTCGGGGCCCCAGAAGGCGGGTTCGATGCGCAGGCCGTTGCGGCTGGAGAAACGCGCGGAGTCGCGGAGCGCGGACAGAACGTCGCCGTGCCGGGACAGCGCCCAGAAGTCGTCCGTTTCGTTGCGGTAGACCGGTGACTTTTCGCGCAGTTCCGCGTACACCGGGTAGGGGTTTTCCTGAATCGCGAAGTCGAACGGGCTGTAGAACGGGTCCACCGTGTGCCTTCCCGGGTAGCCGATGCGCTGGACCGATCCTGCCACGCATAATGGGGTCCTGCCATTTCACTTCCGTCGCGGTTTCGCGGCGGGCGACGAAGCGAGGGCGCCGTGGACGCTGAGCGGGTTCCGCCGGGGATCGACCCGACGAAGGCGCATCCGTCCCGCCGCTACAACTACTGGCTCGGCGGCAAGGACAATTTCGCGGTCGACCGGGAATCGGCGGAGATGGTGGCGTCGGCGTTTCCGACGGTCGGTCTCGCGGCCCGGGAGAATCGCGCGTTCATGCGCCGGGTGGTGGGTTACCTGGCGGGCGAGGCGGGGATCGGGCAGTTCCTGGACATCGGCACCGGGCTTCCGTCGGCCGGCAACGTGCACGAGATCGCGCAGGGCATCGACCCGTCGGCGCGGATCGTCTACGTGGACAACGATCCGATCGTGCTGGTACACGCCCGCGCGCTGCTGACGAGCGAGCCGCAGGGGCGGACGGCCTACATCGACGCGGACCTGCGCGACCCGGAGAAGATCCTCGCCGACGCGGACCTGCGGCGGACCCTGGACCTGTCGCGGCCGGTGGCGTTGATGCTGGTCGCGACGATGCACTTCATCACCGACGACCACGACCCGTACGGGATCGTCCGGACGCTGCTCGGCGCGCTGCCGTCCGGCAGCCATCTGGTGATGACGCACGCGACCGGCGACCACCTGACGCCGGAGGAGTACGCGGTGAACGTGGAGGCGAACGAGCGGAGCGGGGTGCCGTTCCGGCTGCGGAGCCATGACGAGTTCGCGCGGTTCTTCGACGGGCTGGAGCTGCTGCCGCCGGGCGTGGGGTCGGTGGTGGAGTGGCGTCCGGAGGAGCCGGCGGAGGACCGTCCGGCGGTCGAGGACGTGTCGATGCTGTGCGCGGTCGCCCGCGTCCCCTGATCAACGCCTCCTGGGCCGGCGTCCGTGTCCCCCGATCAGGCGTCGAGGACGGAGCGGATCGTGTACCGCGCGTTGGCCGAGATGATCGGGTTCGTGGTGCGGTAGTACGGCAGCTGGATCACGGCCATGGAGAGGGCCCAGCCGCGTCCGCGCAGCCAGGTCGCGTCGTCGGCGTCCACCGCGTCGCGGAACGCGGGCCGCGCGCCGGGCGGCAGGAGGTTCCAGGCGGGGATCAGGTCGCAGGCGGGGTCGCCGATGCCGCAGGTGGCGAAGTCGAGGACGCCGCTGAGGCGTCCGGCGGCGTCGACCAGCAGGTTGCTCGGCATGAGGTCGGAGTGCAGCCAGCGGGGCGGGCCGGTCCAGGTCGGGGCGCGGAGCGATTGGTCCCAGGACGCGAGGATGGCGGCGGTGTCGAAGGGTTCGTCGGTGCGCCGCAGTTCGTCGACCGCCGACCGCATCCCCGCGTCGACGGAGGCCAGCGGGCCGCCGCGGTACGCGGCCGGGCCGCCGGGCACGCCGGTCTTGCGGAGGGCCAGGACGAATCCGGCGAGGTCGCGGGCGAGCTCAACCCCGGCCTGGCCCTCGGTCGGAGGCGAACCGTCGAGCCACCGGTGTACGGCCCATGGGAAGGGGAAGCCTTCGGCGGGGCCGCCCGTCCCGGCGACG
Source organism: Actinomadura montaniterrae (assembly GCF_008923365.1). GTDB lineage: Bacteria > Actinomycetota > Actinomycetes > Streptosporangiales > Streptosporangiaceae > Spirillospora > Spirillospora montaniterrae. The sequence continues at coordinate 1,215 of NZ_WBMR01000384.1, read as the reverse complement.
GACGGGATCGCGACGGGCAGGCTCGGCGCGAGTTCCGGCAGCCACCGCGTCTCGTGCGAGAGCGCGCGCACCCCGCCCGCCGTCAGCGGCAGCCGGACGGACAGCGCGGAGCCGAGCCGGTAGACGGCGTTGACGGTCCCGCCGGACGCGACCCGCTCGACGGGCAGCGCCGCCCACTCCGGGAAGCGGCCGCGGACGAGCCGGCGGACGAGGTCCGCGTCCGTCTCGACCTCGCTGGCGTGCATCTTCGCCATCGGGCCAGCAGACCCGACGCCGCTCCGGACGGTCAACCGGATTAGGTGAGGGGCAGGACGCGGCGGGCCTCGGCGTGCGCGTGGTCGTGGATCTCCAGGGCGGCGGCGAGCGCGGCGTCCAGCTCTTCGAGGGTGCGTTCGACCAGGTCGAGGGCGTCGCGGGCGCGCTGCAGGCCGGACGACTTGACGAGGGAGCCGCGGGCGAGGCCGTCCAGCAGGGCGCGGTCGGCGTCGCGGTAGCGGGCGAGCGCGGGCATGAGCCGTTCGGTGTCGGCCTGCAGGCCGGTGAAGCCGTCGGCGAGGGCGGCGAGCTCGGCGGTCCGGGACTCGATGGCGGCGCGCTCGCCGGCGAGGCGGCGCCGCGCGGCGGTGAGCTCGGCCTCGGCGCCGGCCGCGCTCTCGACGGCCTCTCTGACCTGCGCGTTCAGCCGGTCCAGCTGCGCGCCGGTGAGGCGGAGCAGGGCGGTGGCGGACGCGTCGAGGTCGTCCTCGGCGTCGCGGGCCGCGTTCAGCTCCGGCAGGCGGGCGTCGAACGCGTCGCGCTGGGCGCGGAGCGCGTCGAGGTCGGCGCGCAGGGCGTCGAGGCGGTGGAGTTCGGCGAGCTCGGCGCGGACGGCGGCGTGCTCGCCGGCGGTCGCCTTCATCGCGTCCAGGGCGGGGCGCAGCCCGTCGAGGCGGCGGCGGTCGGCGGCGAGGTCGGCGCGCATCCGGGCGAGCTCGGCGGTGGTCTCCTCGAAGTGCGCGACGAGGTCGCGGCCGAGGTCGCCGCCGCGGGCGAGGGCGGGCAGCGTCTCCAGCAGCTCCGGCAGGTCGTGCAGCGCCTCGTCCAGCCCGGACACGAACCGGAACGCGGCGAGGTCGTCGCCCGGCGGGACGGCGCGGGCCTCGGCGAGCGCGGCGGCCAGCGCGGCCTTCAGGGCGGCGAACGCATCGGCGGGCGCGTCGGGCGCGCCGGCGGGCG
>NZ_WBMR01000383.1 GCF_008923365.1 Actinomadura montaniterrae | reverse complement strand
CCCGGCGTCCGCGGCGGGCCCGGCGCCCCAGGCCTCGGCCATCTCGGTGAGCCGGGCGGCGGCGTCCCGGGCGGGCACGCCGCGGCCGACCGCGAGGCCCAGCAGGTAGGCGGTGAGCGGCGCGCCCGGCCGCGCCACCCCGTGCGCGACGTCGCGGGCCAGGTCGAGCACCAGGTCGCGGTCGATGTCGCCACGCTCCAGGCCGAGCTCGCGGCAGACCGCGCTCATCCAGTCCTCAAGTACCGACATGGGCGTCCCCCTTCAACGCGTCGACGTACGCGATGCCCACTCTCGCACGGTCAAAGCACGTCCGGCCGGGCGAGCCCGTCGGCGCGGGCGAGGTCCTCGGGCGTGTCGCAGTCGTACCACGGGGCCCGCTCCCCGGCGGGGAGCGCGACCATCGCCGGGTCCAGCGGGCCGAGGACGCCGCGCAGGGACGCGCCGGTGTACGCGGCGAGCGCGTCCCTCAAGCGGGCGGTGCGCCAGCATCCGGCGAGCCACTGCGCGCGGCCGTCGCCGTCCACCAGCACGGCCCCGGCCCGGTCCCCCGCCGCGTCCAGCAGCGCGGCGACATGGACGGGACGCAGGAACGGCAGGTCGGCGGCCAGCAGGACGGCCCAGGGCGCGCGGACCTCGGGCAGGCCCGCGCGCAGCGCGGGCACCGGACCGGCGCCCGGCGGGTCCTCGCGGACCCGGACGGCGTCCGGCAATACGTCCCGCGGCGGCCCGACCACGATCGTCCGGGACGCGCCGGACGCGGCCGCGGCGACCCACTCGATCAGCGCGCGCCCGCCGACCGGCGCGGCGGGCTTGTCGGCCCCGCCGAGCCGCCGGGCCCGGCCGCCCGCGAGCAGCACCGCGTCGAACGCGGGCACGCGGGTCAGCCGCCGATCGCGGACATCGGCCGGGAGGGCTGCAGGAACGACGGGTCGTCGATGCCGTGCCCGGCCCGCTTCGCCCGGACCGCCTTGCGCCAGCGCTCGGCGATCTCCTCGTCGGCCGCGCCGCCGCGCATCGCGTCGCGCAGGTTGGACTCCTCGGTCGCGAACAGGCAGTTGCGGACCTGGCCGTCCGCGGTCAGCCGGACGCGGTCGCAGGCGCCGCAGAACGGCCGGGTCACCGACCCGATCACGCCGACCGTCTCCGGGCCGCCGCCGACCACGAAGGTCTCTGCGGGCGCGCTGCCGCGGTCGTGCGCGGCGTCCGGGGCGAGGTCGAACTCCGCCGACAGCCGTTCCAGGATCTCGTCCGCGGTGATCATGTCGTCGCGGGTCCAGCCGTGCTGGGCGTCCAGCGGCATCTGCTCGATGAACCGCAGCCGGTAGCCGCGCTCGAGGCAGAACCGCAGCAGCGCGGGCGCCTCGTGGTCGTTGATCCCCCGCATCAGCACCGCGTTGATCTTGACGGGTTCGAGCCCGGCGGCGCGCGCCGCCTCCAGCCCGGCGAGGACGTCCGCGAACCGGTCGCGGTGCGCGAGCCGCTTGAACGTCGCCGGGTCGAGGGTGTCCAGCGAGACGTTCACCCGGTCCAGCCCGGCGTCGGCGAGCGGCCCGGCCAGCCGCGCGAGGCCGATCCCGTTGGTGGTCAGCGAGATCTCCGGGCGCGGCGCCAGCGCCGCGGTGCGCCGCACGATCCCGGTCAGGCCGCGCCGCAGCAGCGGCTCGCCGCCGGTGTAGCGGACCTCGGTGACGCCGAGCTCGCCGACCGCGAGCCCGACCAGCCGGACCACCTCGTCGTCGGTGAGCAGCTCCGGCTTCGGCAGCCAGTCCAGCCCCTCGGGCGGCATGCAGTACGAGCACCGCAGGTTGCACCGGTCGGTGAGCGAGACCCGCAGGTCCGTCGCGGTACGACCGAAGGTGTCGACCAGCACGGGCGCCCCTTCCTGCCGGGTGGACGGCGCGCTGGGCGGGCCGTCCGGGTTACGGTCGATCGGTCCAGCCTATTGCGGCGATCGCCGATCCGTCGCATCGCGGGCTGCGGGCAGGGCCGGTTCGGACGAGGAGGTACGGGTGACGGCGGCACGGGAGTGGGAGTTCGCGGGCACGCGGGGCGCGGTCAGCGCGCGGATCTGGGCGGGCGCCGAGCCCCGCTACATCGCGGTCCTGGCGCACGGGTACGGCGAGCACCTCGGCCGTTACGAGCACGTGGCGGACGCGCTCGTCCGGCACGGCGCGACCGTGTGCGGGCCCGACCACATGGGGCACGGCCGGTCGGCGGGCGACCGGGTGCTCATCGAGGACTTCGAGGACGTCGTCGCCGACCTGCACACCGTCGTCGAGGCGGCCCGCGGCGACCATCCGGGCCTGCCCGTCGTACTGATCGGGCACTCCATGGGCGGCCTCATCGCCGCCCGCTACGCGCAGGTCCACGGCGACGTGCTGACCGCGCTGGTGCTGTCGGGGCCGGTCCTCGGCCGCTGGGCCGCCGTGGACGCGCTGCTCGCCCTCGACGAGATGCCCGACGAGCCCATCGACACCGCCACGCTGTCGCGGGATCCGGCCGTCGGGAAGGCGTACAGCGAGGACCCGCTGGTGTGGCACGGCCCGTTCAAGAAGCCGACCGTCGAGGCCATGGACGCCTGCATCCGCCGGATCAACGAGCACGGGTCGCTCGGCGCCCTGCCCACCCTCCACGTGCACGGCGACGACGACCGGCTCGTCCCGCTGGACGGCACCCTGGTCGGGATCGAGGCGATCCGGGGCGGCGACCTGACCCAGCGGATCTACCCGGGGGCGCGCCACGAGGTGTTCAACGAGACGAACCGCGACGAGGTGCTCGGCGACGTCACCGCGTTCGTCGACCGCGTCCTGGCCTGATCAGCGGCGCCCCGCCGGCCGCCGGCGGCTTGACCGGCGGCGGCGCGCGGCCTCCTCCTCCGCCCAGGTGATCTCGCCGTGCCGGTCCCACACGAGCGGCCGGAGGTCGGCGGGGTCGGCCGGTGCGTCCGGGCGGGCGAGCACGTCGGCGCGGGCGCGGCGGGCGACGCTCACCCGGCGCCGGAAGTCCCGGAAGATCTGGATCTCGCCGGCGGCGGACCGGCACTGGCCGCCGATGTAGTCGTAGTCCATGCCGTGCGGGTTGGCGGCGTCGAGCCAGCCCGCCTGGACGCCCCACTCCCGCGCCTCGGCGGGACGGGACGGCAGGAGCGCCACCATCCCGTGCATCCGCTTCACCCGGCCTCCCCCGGGGCCGCGGGGGTGCGCGCGGAACCAGGCCCGCGGGTCGGCGAGGGCGCTGTCGAGGCCGTGCGTCCGCCACCGGACCGTGCCGTCCGGCGGCCGCCGCAGCGGCAGCCGCCGCGCCAGGTCGCGGGCGGTCGCGGCGGTGAAGGCGGTGTGCCAGGCCGGGACCAGGACGATCGGGTCCGCCGGATCCGCGTCGAACGGCGTCGGCGTGAGGAACGGCCGGTCGATGACCAGCAGGGTGCCCGGCCGCGACTGGTAGGCCAGCCCCCACAGCAGCCGCGCGAGGACGCGGGCGCCGTGCTGGTCGGACAGCACGTGCCAGGTCTCGTGGAACAGGTTGGTGCTGAAGCCCGCCCTCGTGCCGGGCCGCAGCCCGATGACCGTGTGGTCCCGGCCGGCGAGCCGGACCGTCCGGCGGTGCAGCTTCATGCCGTCGCCCGCGCCGCGCGCGTTCGCCGGCCGCTGCACCGCCGTCATCGTCCTCAGCCCTTCACGCAGACGAGCTGCCGCAGGTGCGCGACGACCTCGACGAGGTCGGACTGCGACTCCATCACCGTCTCCAGGTCCTTGTAGGCGCCGGGGATCTCGTCGATGACGCCGCTGTCCTTGCGGCACTCGACGCCCCTGGTCTGCTCGACCAGGTCCTCGACGGTGAAGCTCTTGCGCGCCTTGTTCCGGCTCATCCTGCGGCCCGCGCCGTGCGAGGCGGAGTTGAACGCCGTCTCGTTGCCGAGGCCGCGGACGATGTAGGTGCCGGTCGCCATCGAGCCCGGGATGATGCCGAGGTCGCCCGCGCCCGCGCGGATCGCGCCCTTGCGGGTGACGAGCAGCTCCTCGCCGCCGTACTCCTCCTCCGCCACGTAGTTGTGGTGGCAGGAGATGACCTGGTTCCACCGGCAGCGCTTCTCGCCGAACCGCTTCGTCACGACGTTCTGCGCGAGCGCCATCATGACCGCGCGGTTGCGGCGCGCGTACTCCTGCGCCCAGAACAGGTCGTGCCGGTAGGCGTCCATCTTCGCGGTGCCGCTGAGGAACACGGCGAGGTCGTTGTCCGGAAGGTCCTGGTTGTGCGGGAGCTTGCGGGCGGCCTCGATGTGGTGCTCGGCGAGCACGTTGCCGATGTTGCGGGACCCGGAGTGCAGGACGAGCCAGATCGCGCCCTCGTCGTCCGCGCACAGCTCCAGGAAGTGGTTGCCGCCGCCGAGCGTGCCCATCTGCGAGCGCGCGCGGCCGAGGCCGGAGCGGACCGCGGGGTGCAGGTCCTCGAACTCCTTCCAGAACTCGTACCAGCCGCGCTCCTTCAGGTTCGGCAGCGCGGACGGGTCGACGGCGCCCTTGTGCGAGCCGCGCCCGACCGGGATCGCCTTCTCCAGGCCGTGCCGGATGCCCGACAGGTCGTCGGGCATGTCCTCGACGGTGAGCGTGGACTTGGCGGCGGTCATCCCGCAGCCGATGTCGACGCCGACCGCGGCCGGGGACACCGCGTTCTTCATCGCGATGACGGAGCCGACGGTCGCGCCCTTGCCGTAGTGGACGTCCGGCATGACCGCGAGCCCCTCCACCCAGGGCAGCGCGGAGACGTTCCGGAGCTGGTCGAGCGCCTGGTCCTCGACGGTGTCGGGGTCGGTCCACATCCGGATGGGAACGCGGCCGCCCTTCAGGGTCTGGTACGGCATGCCTTCTCCTTCTCGACGGGATCCGAACCGTGATCTATGACGCCAGAGCCGCCCATCGCGGTTCAACCGGTTTTCCCGCCGTGGCCGGGTTCATCCCGGCGGGCGTCAGCGGCGCCGCTCGGTGAGGCCGAGGCCGTCGAGGTGCTCCAGCAGCGCGACGGCGACGCGGCGGCTCGTCGACAGCGCGTCGCCGGCCTGCCGCGGCGTGAACGGCTGCGGCAGCGCGGACAGGATCCGCAGCGCCTCTCGGTCGGCGCCGGGCAGCAGGACGATGTCGTCGCGCAGCCGCAGCACCGCGCCCGCGCGCTCGGCGGCGGCGAGGGCCCCGCCGGTGAGGCCGAGCTCGGCGAGGCGCTCCTCGGGCGGCGCGTCGAACGGGGCGCGGGCGAGGTCGGCGCGGAGCCGCTCGATGGCGGCCTCCAGCCCGGGAGGCATCGCCGGACGCTCCGCCGGGTCCGGCGCGGCGGGGGGCGGGGCCTGGTCGTCGGCCGGTGCCTCGGGCGCCGTCGGAGACGCGGTCGCCGGCTCCGGCTCCGCAGGCGCCGCAGGGGCGGGGTCGGGGGACGGGCCGTGCACGCGGCCGCCGTCCAAGCGCAGCGGCGGGCGGACGAGCGCGGCGACGAGATGCCGCGCGGGCAGCCCG
>NZ_WBMR01000382.1 GCF_008923365.1 Actinomadura montaniterrae | reverse complement strand
CCTCGCGGCACGCGCGGGCCGCCGCGTCGGCGCCGTCGAGGGCCTCGGCGAGCGCCGCGACCAGCACGTCCCCCGCGTACTGGAGCACCGGGCCGAGCGGGCGCCCGGCCAGCAGCGCCAGCCCCGCGCGGGCGTCGCCGCGCGCCACCGCCGCCCGGAGCCCCGCCAGCGCGTCCTCGTCCCACCCCGTCACAGGGACCTTTGTACAGACAACCCACGACCGAATACGGCGAGTGGCGGAAAGTCCCACTTCAGCGCCGCGCGGCGAGCCCGTCCATCACCAGGTCCAGCAGGTGGTCGCGGCGCGCGGCGAGGGACGGCGCCGTGTCGGCGATCGACCCGACGGCGCCCAGCAGCGCGAACACGTCGGTCTCGTCCACGTCCGGGCGGACGTCCCCGGACTCCTGCGCCCGCCGGAGCAGGTCCGCGCCCGCCGCCCGCATGCGCCCGCACGAGGCGTGCAGCGCGGTGGTGTCGTCCTCGATCGTGGCGACCAGGGACGCGGCGAGCCCGCGGTAGACGGCGAGGCCCGTGGCGAACTCGCGCAGCCACGCGGCCAGCGCCTCCCCGGGCGGGTGCGCGCCGCGCAGCGCCGCGGCGCGCTCCGCGAGCCGGTCGAACCGCCCGCCGAGCAGCGCTTCGAGGAGCTCCTCGCGGGTCGCGAAGTGCCGGTAGAGCGTGCCCATCCCGACCTCGGCGCGGCGCGCGATGTCGCGCAGCGACGCCTGGGTCCCCTGCTCGGCCACGACCTCGGCGGCCACGTCCAGGATGCGCTCCCGGTTCCGCTGGGCGTCGGCCCGCAGCGCACGCGTCATGTCCGGCATCCTAGTGGGCGTTGACAATCGGAGCACTGCTCCGGTTACTATTCCGGAGCACTGCTCCACTTTACTTCCGGAGGTTCACTGTGAAGGCGATCCGCGCGCACGGCCCCGGCGACCCCGGCGTCCTCGTCCTGGACGAGGTCCCCGTCCCCGAGCCCGGCCCCGGCGACGTCCTCGTCCGCGTCCACGCCGCCTGCCTCAACCCGCCCGACTGGTACGCCCGCCGCGACTTCGCGATGTTCCCCGACGACCTCTTCCCGCCCGGGGTCCGCCCGCGCATCCGGTTCCCCTGGACGCCCGGCTCCGACGCGTCCGGCGTCGTCGCCGCCGTCGGCCCCGGCGTCACGGAGTTCGCGGTCGGCGACGAGGTCTTCGGTCTCATCCGCTTCCCCAGCGTGGATGACGGCGGACGCGCCTACGCCGAGTACACGACCGCGCCCGCCGCGCACCTCGCCCGCAAGCCCCCGTCCGTCGACCACGTCCAGGCCGCCGCCGTCCCCATGGCCGGGCTGACCGCCTACCAGTACCTCTTCGACCACGTCCGGCTGCCCGCCGGGCAGAAGGTCCTCGTCAACGGCGCCGCCGGCGGGGTCGGCCACTTCGCCGTCCAGCTCGCCAAGACCCGCGGCGCCCACGTCATCGCCGTCGCCTCGTCCCGGCACGAGGACTTCCTCCGCGACCTCGGCGCCGACGAGTACGTCGACTACACCGCGACCGCCGCCGAGGACGCCGTCCGCGACGCCGACCTCGTCATCGACACCGTCGGCGGCCCGGACGCCCACCGCTTCCTCGCGACCGTCAGGGACGGCGGGACGATCAGCCCCGTGTTCCACGGCGACTACCACCGCGAGGAGGCCGCCCGCCGCGGCATCGGGTTCCGCGGCGGCCAGGTCCACTCCGACGGCGCGCAGATGGCCGAGCTCGCCGCGCTCCTCGCCGACGGCTCGCTCCGCGCGGGCATCGACTCCGTGTACGACCTGGCCGACGCGGCGAAGGCGCACGAGCGCGGCGAGCGCGGCCACATCCAGGGAAAGATCGTCCTGTCGGTGGCCTGACCACCCCGGTTACGCTCGCCCGATGGAGATCATCGAGGGCGCCGGCGCCTGGACCCCGTCCGGCGCCGGCGACCGGACCGAGGACCTCGCGCTCCTCGTGGTTTTCGGCCCCGCCTACGGCTCCCGCGGGCGCTGACCGGCCAGCGCCGCTACCCGGCCGACTCCTCCCGGTAGACCTCCACCGCGTACCGCAGCCGCGCGCCGACCAGCAGCGCCTCGTCCTCCGGGCAGGCCAGCAGCCGGCTCACCAGATCGACGAGCTGGTCGTCGCTGAGGTCGGGCTCGTGCTCGGCGACCCGCGCGACGATCTCGATCAGCTCGGGGCGCTTGTACGTCGCGATCGACCGCCCCCGCCGGATCCGCGGCGACTCCCCCTTCCCGCGCGGACGGTCCGTCCCGGGCGGCGAAGGATGCGCGCCGCCGTCGGGGACGTCGGGACGCCGCGCTTGCGCAGGCGGCGCCGCCTGTTCAGGCTTGCGCTCGCCCGCCGCACGCTCCTGCCGGACGTCAGGACGCCTTTCGGCGGCAGGCGGCCCGGGCTGCTCGGGCAAGCGGCCGCTGGGCGCACGGTCCACCCGCGTCTGAAGCGGATCGTGGCTGCGCCCGGGACCAGCCGCACCCGCCGGACTCTCCTCGCGCGGGGCAGGGCGCTCCTCGCGGACAGCGGGGCGCTCCTCGGGGGCGGGGCGGGCGTGGCGGGCGGGTGGCGGAGGGGCCGCGGGGACGCTGGGGGCGTCGTCCTTGGGACGGGCGTGGCGGCCGGGGTGCTGCTCCGGTTCGGAAGGGGGCGCCAGCAGGCCGAACAGCGACGCGGTCGGGGTGACGGTGTCGTGGAGGGACGCGGGCAGCGGGGTCGCGGGCAGCGGGCCCTCCGGTGCGGGCAGGCCGGGACCCGCCGGGCCGACGAGGATGGTGCGGGGCGCGAACCAGAGCAGGAAGAGCGCCTCGGCGCCCGCGTCCTGCTCGCCGTCCACGATGACGGCGTCGAAGGCGTCCGGGCGGGGCGGGACGACGTCGGGGATGCGCCACAGCGGGACGAGCCACGCGGGGACGGTGTCGAGCGGCGAGGCGGACGCCGGGGGCAGGGCCGCGCGGACGGCCGTCCAGGCGCGGGCGGAGGCGAGCGCGGCGGTGGAGGCGCGGAGGCGCTCCTCGGCGGCGTTCAGGGACGCGCGGAGGCGCTGCTCCGTCGGGGAGAGGGCGGTCTCGGCGAGGCGCCCGGACGCGCGGGCCCAGGCCCACGCGTCGTCCCAGTGGCGGGTGCGGTCGTGCCAGGCCTCGTCGCCGTCGGTGGCGAGGAGCAGGTGGGCGAGGTCGGGGTGGACGGCGCGGACGCGGTCGAGCAGTTCCTCGCAGCGCAGCTGGAGGGCGCGCTCGTGGCGGGCCTCGGCGAGGGCGCCGAGGCAGCGGCCGTAGGCGTCGGCGTCGCGGGCGTCGATGGCGGCGCGGGCGGCGGTGAGCTCGGGCGGCGCGCCGGGCCCGGCCGGGCCGATGGAGTCGCGGAGCGCGTCGAGGTCGGCGGCGGCGCGGTTGACCCCGAGGCCCTCGAGGGCGCTCTCCAGCGCGGCGACGTAGCCGTGCCACTGCAGCGGATGGCCGAGCTGGACGGCGATGCCGGCGCGGTCGAGGAGGTCCTGGGTCTCGTCGACGTACGGGACGGCCTGGTGGACGCGGTCGAGCCGGGCGTGCGCGCGGACGAACCGGGCGACGCGGTCGGCGGGCGGGAGGTCGGCGGGGAAGGAGATGCCGGCGGCCTCCCAGACGTACTGCAGCTCCTGGCAGGTCATCCGGATCATGAGGTCGGTGAAGACCGCTTCGAGGGCCTCGGCGGTGGCGGGCGGCTCGCCGTCGACGGTGATGCCGGCGAGGAGCGCGTCGGCCTGCTTCTGCGCGGCCGACCGCAGCGGCCCGCGCTTGAGGGTGCCGCCGTCGGCGAGGTGGTTGCGCAGGTCCTGGGCGGCGGACGCGAGGCGGCGCAGGTGCAGCTCGCCGGGCGGGAGGCGGACCTGGTGGGCGCCCAGGCTCTCCAGGGCGCGTTCGGCCCAGGCGGCGCGGGCGCCCATCTCGGCGACCCGGGCCCAGACGAGCGGGCGGCGGCGGGCGAGGGCGTCGGCGAACGCGCGGACGGCGAGGTCGGCGGGGTTCCAGCCGCCGGGGTGGCCGGCGAGGCCGAGGTCGCGCAGGGCGGCGCCGACGTTGGACGCGGCGCCGTCGAGGCGGGCGAGGAGGGTGACGTCGTGGGCGCGCAGGCGGCGCGACAGGTCGGTCTCGGACCGCTGGACGCGGTCGGCGGCGGCGGCCTCCGCCTCGATGAGGGTGCGGACGTAGGGGGCGCTGGGGAGGGTGCCGGGGTCGACGTCGCGCTGGGCGGCGCGGGCCTTGCGCTCGGGGGTCTCGCCGGCGAGGAGCGCGGCGAGTTCGGCGGCCTCGGCGGCGGAGATCGGCGGGGTCGGCGGGAGGTCGGGGGCGACGGGCATCCAGGACAGTCCGGGCGCTTCGGCGCGGAGCCGCTCGGCGAGTTCCCCGCGCGCGCCCCGGTAGCCGGATCCGAGGTCGGCGACGGATCCGCTGCGCAGATGCTCGGTCAGTTCGGCGACGTCCTGCTCGGCCTGCGCCTGCTTCTCGGCGAGGTCGGTGATGTCGGGGACGGGTGCGGCGGCGCGCGCGCGGACGGCGTCGGCGGCCTCCGCGGCGGTGGCGGGGTCGGCGACGGTGAGGGGGGCGAGGTCGGCGGGGAGGGCGGCGCGCAGCGCGGCGGACGCGGACGCGCCGGACGTCGCGACGAGGACCCGGTGGCCGCGCACCAGCAACCCGGTGAGCAGGTCGGGGACGGTCTGCGGGGTCCGTTCGGGCACGTGCATGACCTGCGGGCGGCGGGCGGGGTCGACGAACCGGGCGAGCCCGTCGGGGACGCCGCCGGACAGCAGGCCGATCAGCCGGGTGCAGTAGTCGGCGGCGGCCTCCCGGCCGGGCGGCCGGACGACGAGGGCGGGCGCGAGCCGGAGCCGCGGGACGGGCGTGGGGCTGCCCTCGGCGGCCCAGTCCTCCCGGTAGTCGACGGTGCCGCTGATCGCGGTCGCGCACCATTTGCGCAGCACGTCGCCGACGGAGGCGGTGAGCCCGAACCCCTGCCCGGCCTGGACGGCGTCGGACACCCAGTCGGCGGGCCGGAACCCGGGCGTGCCCGCGAGGAGTTCGCGGTCGCGCAGCGCGGTGCGCCCGGCGAGGACGACGTCGATGCGCTCGGTGCGCTCGTCCAGCGCGATCCGGACGGGGGTGCCGAGGAGGTGGTCGTGGACGGGCGGCGCGCCCGGCGGCCGCCAGGCGAACAGGCCGGTGGCGAGGACGACGTCGTGGTCGGCGAGGTCGCGCAGGATCCGGTACCAGTGCCGCAGGCCGAGCCAGCCGTCGAACTCCTCCAGCACCGCGGGCGGCGTCAGCGGGATGACGGGCACGCTGAACAGCACGTCGCCGGGGCCGGCGTCGGTCTCGACGTACACGTCGCCGGGCAGGTCGGCGAGCCAGTGGACCTGCTCGTGCTCGGCGAGGTCCCGGGACGGCCGCCGCCGGGACCGCGCGAGGTCGCGCAGGTGGCCGAGCAGGCGCGCGGCGCGTTCGGCGGCCTGCGCGGCGTCGAGCGCGGG
>NZ_WBMR01000381.1 GCF_008923365.1 Actinomadura montaniterrae | reverse complement strand
GGCGCGGTCACGTCCGGGCCAGGGGGCGCGGGCGCCTCCGGCCGGCGGCGCCGGGCGGGGGCCAGGGCGCGCAGCAGCGGCGGCACCTCTCCGGCGGCGCGGACGGCGGCGAGGTCCAGCCGGATCGGCACCAGCGCCGGCCGGTCGCTCTCCAGCGCGGCGTCGAACAGCGCCAGGCCCTCGCCGGCGGTCAGCGGGCGCGTCCCGGAGCGGGCCATCCGCGCCAGGTCCGTGCCGGAGAGGCGGCCGCCCATTCCGGCGGTGCCGCCCCACAGTCCCCACGCGAGGGAGACCGCGGGCAGGCCCTGCTCGCGGCGGTGCCGGGCGAGCGCGTCGAGGAAGGCGTTGCCCGCCGCGTAGTTGCCCTGCCCGGGACTGCCGAACGTGGAGGACGCCGACGAGTACAGGACGAAGGCGGTGAGGTCGAGGTGCCGGGTGAGGTCGTGCAGATGCCAGGCTCCGTCCACCTTCGGCGTGAGGGCGGCGTCCCATTCCCGTGGGCCGAGCGAGGCCAGGACGCCGTCGGCGACGACCCCGGCCGCGTGCACGACCCCGGTCAGCCGGTCCGCGACCTGTTCGACGACCTCGGCGAGGGCGGTCCGGTCGGCCACGTCGGCGGCGACGTTCCGCACCCCGGCCCCGAGTGCGGACAGTTCGCCGACCCATTCGGCGGGGGCGCCCGTCCGGGACAGCAGGACCAGCTCCGCGACGCCGTGCTCCCGCACGAGGTGCTCGGCGACGAGGCGGCCGAGCCCGCCGGTCGCGCCGGTCACCAGCACGGTCCCGCCGGCCAGCCGCGACCGTTCCGGCGGGTCCGGGAAGGGCGCGCGGGTCAGGCGGGGCACCAGGACCCGCCCGTCGCGCACCGCGACCTGCGGCTCCTCGGCGATCAGCGACCGCGCGGCGGCGACCGCCTCCTCGCCGGGCTCGTCGGTGACCAGGGACGCCAACAGGCCGGGGTGCTCGGACTGCGCGCTGCGGAGCAGGCCCCGCACCGCCTCGTGCACCGGGTCGTCCGGCGCGGTGACCACCAGGAGGCGGGCCGACGCGGCGCGCGGGTCGTCCGGCCAGTCGCGCAGCAGGCGCAGGGTCTCCCACCCCACCGCGCGGACGCGCTCGGGGAGAGGCCGCTCGGCGTCACCGCTCGCGACGCGGTGGACGACGACCTCCGGCGCCGCGTCGCCCGGCTTCCCCGCCGGAACCCACGCGACCTCGAACAGCCGGTCGCGCGCCCCGCCGGCGGCGAGACGGCCGGGGTCGAGCGGGCGCAGGGCGAGCGACTCGACGTCGACGACCGGGACGCCGGACGGGTCCGCCGCGCTGATGGCCACGGTGTCGGGCCCGGTCGCGGTCAGGTGGACGCGCAGCGCGCGGGCACCGGTCGCGTGCAGGCGCACGCCGGACCAGGAGAAGGCGAGGCGCGGCCGGTCGGGGTCGGGCAGCAGCGCGGCGGCGGCGATCGGGTGCAGGGCCGCGTCGAGCAGCGCGGGATGCAGGCCGAACCCGTCCGGGTCGGCCTTCTCCGGCAGCCGGAGCTCGGCCCACGCCTCCCCGTCGCCCGCCCAGACGGCGTGGACGGCGCGGAACGCGGGGCCGTACTCGACGTTGAGGTTCTCGTAGAAGCCGTCGAGGTCGAGACGGCGTGCGCCGGCAGGCGGCGGCCAGGGGACGGTGGTGCCCGGCCGCTCGTCCTCCCCGAGCGTCGCGGTGGCGTTCTCGGTCCACTCCGCGTCGGGACCGCCGCGGGTGTGGACGCGGACGGACCGGTCCTCGACGCGGACCTGGACGTCGAGCGCCCCGCCCTCGGGCAGCACGATCGGCGCCGACCCGGTGAGCTCGGCGACGGCCGGGGCGCCGCGCAGGGCGCCGATGTGGTGGAGGACGTCCAGGAGCGCGGTGCCCGGCAGCAGCACGGCCCCGGCCACCCGATGGTCGGCGAGCCAGGGGTGGTCGCGTTCGGTCAGCCGCCCGGTGAACACCGCGCCGCCGGAGCCGGCGAGCGGGACGGCCGCGTCGAGCAGCGGATGCCCGGCGGGCTCGGATCCGGCCGCCGCGTGGGCGCGGGCGGGCTGGAGCCAGTACCGCTCGCGCTGGAAGGCGTACGTCGGAAGCGCGACCCGCCGTGGGTCGGATCCGGCGAAGACGGCCGTCCAGTCGACCGGCACGCCGCGGACGTGGAGCTCGGCGAGCGAGGACAGGAAGCGCCGCGGCCCGCCGTCGTCGCGGCGCAGCGTGCCGACCGCCACGGACGGTTCCGTGACGATCTCCGCGATGCTCGGCACGAGGACGGGATGGGCGCTGACCTCGACGAACGCACGGAATCCGTCCTCGGCCAGCGCTTGCACCGCATCGGCGAAGCGGACTTGGCGCCGCAGATTCCGATACCAGTAGCCGCCGTCCAGTTCGGTGGTGTCCAGCCAGCGTCCTTCGACCGTGGAGAAGAACGGTACCGTCGACGCTCGCGGAGAAATCCCGTCCAGCAAGTCCGCCAGCTCAGCCTCGATCGACTCCACATGCGAGGTGTGCGAGGCGTAGTCCACCGGGATCCGCCGCGCCCGCACACCCTCGGCCTCGGCCCGAACGACGAGATCGTCCAGCGCACCCCGCTCGCCCGCGATCACCACCGACCCCGGGCCGTTGACCGCCGCGACCTCCAGCCCATCGCCCAACCACGACGAAACCCGCTCGAGCGGCACCGCCAACGACACCATCCCGCCACGCCCGGCCAACCCGCGCGCGATCGCCTGGCTCCGCAACGCCACCACCCGCGCCGCGTCCTCCAACGACAACGCTCCCGCCACGCACGCCGCCGCGATCTCACCCTGCGAATGCCCCACCACCGCGTCAGGACGGACGCCGTGGGCGCGCCAGACCTCGGCGAGCGCCACCATGACCGCGAAGGCGACCGGCTGCACGACGTCCACGCGGTCCAGCGGCCCGCGCAGCGCCTCGGTGAGCGACCAGTCCACGTGGGCGGCGAGCGCGTCGGCGCATTCGGCGAGCCGGGCCGCGAAGACTTGGGACGTCTCCAGCAGTTCCGCGCCCATGCCCGCCCACTGCGTCCCCTGCCCGGGGAAGACGAACACCGTCCTGCCGTCGACGTCGGCGACGCCGGACACGACGGTCGGCGCCGGCTCGCCCGCCGCGAGCGCGCCGAGGCCGGTGAGCGCCTCGTCCCGGCCGGCCGCGACGACCACGGCACGGTGGTGGAGCGCGGCGCGGGTGGTGGCCAGCGAGGACCCGAGGTCGGCCGGCCGCGTCTCCGGGCGCCCGAGCATGGCGTCCCGCAGCCGTCCCGCCTGCGCGCGGAGCGCCGGGACGGCACGGGCGGAGACCGGCAGGACCACCGCCTCCGGATCGGGCGCGAGGGCATCGCCGGCGGGCGCGGCGTCCGGACCCTGTTCGATGATCACGTGGGCGTTGGTGCCGCTGACGCCGAACGACGACACCCCGGCCCGGCGCGGCCGGTCCACCTCGGGCCACGCGCGCGCCTCGGTCAGCAGCCGCACACCGCCCGCCGACCAGTCCACCTGCGAGCTCGGCGCGTCCACGTGCAACGTCCGAGGCAGCACGCCGTGGCGCAGCGCCTGCACCATCTTGATCACACCCGCCACACCCGCCGCCGCCTGCGCATGACCGATGTTCGACTTCAGCGACCCCAGCCACAACGGCTGATCGGCGGGACGGTCCCGGCCATAGGTCGCCAGCAGCGCCCACGCCTCAATCGGATCCCCCAGCCGCGTCCCCGTCCCGTGGCCTTCGACGGCATCGACATCGGCGGCGCTCAAACCCGCGTTGGCCAGCGCCTGACCGATCACCCGCTCCTGCGACGGACCGTTCGGCGCCGTCAGACCGTTCGACCCACCGTCCTGGTTGACCGCCGAACCCCGCACCACCGCCAGCACCTCGTGACCGTTGCGGCGCGCGTCCGACAACCGCTCCAGCACCAGCACACCGACGCCTTCGGACCAGCCCGTCCCGTCGGCGGCGTCGGCGTACGCCTTGCACCGGCCGTCCGCCGCGAGGGCGCCCTGGCGGGTGAACTCGACGAACGAGGTGGGCCGGGCCATCACGGCCACTCCCCCGGCCAGCGCCAGCGAGGACTCCCCCGACCGCAGCGACTGCGCCGCCAGATGCAGCGCCACCAGCGACGACGAGCACGCCGTGTCCACCGTCACCGCCGGGCCCTCGAAGCCGAGGGTGTAGGACACGCGGCCGGAGGCGACGCTGCCGGAGTTGCCGGTGCCCAGATAGCCCTCAAGGTCGGCGGGCACTTCACCGAGGTCGGTGGCGTAGTCGTGGTACATCAGGCCCGAGAAGACCCCGACGTCGCGGCCGCGCAGGGAGGCCGGGTCGACGCCCGCGCGTTCCAGGGCCTCCCACGACACCTCCAGCAGCAGCCGCTGCTGCGGGTCCATGGCGAGGGCCTCGCGCGGGGAGATCCCGAAGAAGCCCGCGTCGAAGTCGCCGGCGTCGTGGAGGAATCCGCCGTGCCGGGTGGCGGTCCGCAGGGAGTCGACGTCCCAGCCGCGGTCGGCGGGGAACTCCGTGATGGCCTCGGCGCCGTCGGCGACGAGCCGCCACAGGTCCTCCGGCGAGGCGATCCCGCCCGGCAGGCGGCAGGCCATGCCCACGATCGCGACAGGCTCGCCGGACAGGGCGTGCGGGACGGCCGCGTCCCGGTTGGCGGGCTCGGCGAGCAGCGACGCCCGCAGGTGGCGTGCGACGGCGAGCGGGGTCGGATGGTCGAAGGCGAGCGTGGCGGGCAGCGGCAGCCCGGAGGCGGCGGCCAGCCGGTCGCGCAGGGCGACGGCGGTCAGCGAGGTGAGCCCGAGGTCGCGGAACGGCGCGTCGGCGGGGAGGTCGCCGCCGGCGCCGAGCAGGTCGGCGACCGCCGTCCGGACGAGGTCCGTCAGCAGCCGGTCGCGGTCGGCCGGGCCGGGCAGGTCCAGGAGCCGGCGGCGCAGGTCCGCGGCCGCGCCGTCGTCCGCGGCCACCGGACGGGCCGGGGCCTCGATCAGATCGCGCAGCGGGGCCGGGACCCCGTCGGCGCGCACCGCCGCCGGGTCGAGGCGGAACGCGGCGAGGCAGGTCTCCTCCGAGGCGAGCGCCGCGTCCAGCGCCGACATGCGGTCCCGGGCCGTCAGGCGCCCGACGCCCGGCGGCGGCGGACGGCCGTCGCCCTCGACGGGACCCAGGGCCAAGGACAGCGCGGGCCGCTCGTCGGCCGCGCGGCGGCGGGCCAGCGCGTCGAAGGATGCGCCGAGGGCGGCCTCCACCTCCCCTTCGCGTCCGGCGGCTCCGAGCAGCCCAGTGGCCGGGGAGAGCAGCACGAACGCGTCGAGGTCGTGGTCCCGGGTCAGCTCGGACAGGTTCACCGCCCCCGCAAGGGCGGCCTCGGCGTCCTGTCCGCCGGGCGCGTGGACGACGGCACCGATCGGGCCGCTCGCGGCGAGCAGCGCGGCGAGGGCGTCCCGGTCGGCGGCGTCGTCGGCGACGGTGGCGACATCGGCTCCGTGGGCCGCGGCCAGGTGGCGGGCCACGGCCGCGCCGAGCTCGCCGCCGGCCCCGGTGACGAGCACGGTCCGGCCCGCGCCGATCGG
>NZ_WBMR01000380.1 GCF_008923365.1 Actinomadura montaniterrae | reverse complement strand
CGCCGCGCCGGGCCGCGCGCCGCGCACGGCGGCGGCGACCCGGGCGGGGTCGGCGGACGGGTCGAGCAGCAGGGTCAGGGTGCGGGCCGCCGGGACGACGTCGGCGACGCCGAGCGGCGGGGCGGCGGTGAGCGCCGTGTACAGCCCGAGCATCTCCTCCGGTCCGGGCAGCTCGACGAGCAGCGCCCGGTCGCCGTTCGGCAGGATCCGCACCCGTTCCCTCAGTTCCACAGGTCTTCTATGCCCGACAGCGAGTGCCAGCCGAGGTACAGCGACAGCAGCCAGGCCGCGACGCCGAGGCCGAGGAGCCAGGCCGGGTAGCGGTAGCCGCCGAGCAGGTCGCGGCGGCGGGCCGCGACCCACAGCAGCACGGCCAGCCCGAACGGCAGGATGAGGCCGTTCAGCGCGCCGGCGAGGATGAGCAGCTTGGCCGGGGTCGTGCCCATCGCCAGGTAGATGGCGGTGGAGACGACGATGAACGCGACGACCAGCCGGTTGCGGTGCCGCTCGATCCAGCCGGAGAACGACACCAGGAACGACACCGAGGTGTAGGACGCGCCGATCACCGAGGTGATCGCGGCGGACCACATGATCAGGCCGAACACGCGCAGCCCGGTCTCGCCGGCGGCGTGCTGGAAGGCCGACGGGGCGGGGTTGTCCTTGGCGAGCGTGACGCCGCCGGCGACGACGCCGAGCACGGCGAGGAACAGCAGGACGCGCATCACGCCGGTGACGAGGATCCCGGTGATCGCGCTGCGGTTGATCTCGCGGATGTTGCCCGGCCCGGTGAGCCCGGACTCGATCATGCGGTGCGCGCCGGCGTAGGTGATGTAGCCGCCGACCGTCCCGCCGATGAGGGTGGTGATGACGAGGAAGTCGACCTGCCCGGGCGCGACGGTCCGGCGGAGCGCGTCGCCGATCGGCGGCCCCGACTCCACCGCCACGTACAGCGTCATGATGATCATGACGGCGCCGAGCACCACCACGATCCGGTCCATCGCGACGCCGGCCCGCCGGATCAGGAAGATCGCGATCGCGACCAGCGCGGACAGCGCGCCGCCGATCTTGACGTCCAGGCCGAGCAGCGCGTTCAGCCCGAGCGCGCAGCCGGCCACGTTGCCGATGTTGAACACCAGGCCGCCGAAGACGTCGAGGGCGGCGAGCGCGTAGCCGCCGCCGGGCACCACCGAGTTGCCGAGGTCCTGGGCGCGCCGTCCGGAGACGCCGACGATCCGCCACACGTTGAGCTGGATCGCGATGTCGACCAGCACCGACACCAGGATCGCGAACGCCATCGCGGCGCCGAGCTTGGCCGTGAACGTGGTCGTCTGGGTGATGAACCCGGGGCCGATGGCGCTGGTGGCCATCAGGAACATGGCGCCGAGGAGCGCGCCGCGGCGGGACGAGGTGGGCGGGGAGGCCGGCGTGTGGTCGAGGGTGGTTTCCGTCATGGCTGCCCCTTCCGGGGAGTCGGCTTTCCGACAGCGTAAGGATTGTTCAACAATCCTTCAATCCCCTTGTTGAGGAATTCTCCCCGGAAGGGGATACGGTGGTGCCGGACGAGATACGCGCGCGCCCGGGGCGGCGCCGCGCCACCGCGGGGAGGACGGGCCGATGCCGGCGCAGGAGTCGTGGCTGGACACCATCGCGGCGGCGCGGGACGACATCGGCCGGCACAGCACCGCCGACCGCGTCGCCCACCTGCTCCGCGAGCAGATCACCGACGGCCGCCTCGTCCCCGGCCAGCGGCTCCCCGAGGAGGACCTCGGCCGCGCCGCCAAGGTCTCCCGCAACACCGTCCGCGAGGCGTTCCGGCTGCTCATCAACGAGCGGCTGCTCGTGCACGAGTTCAACCGGGGCGTGTTCGTCCGCCGCGTCACCGCCGAGGGGCTCGCCGACCTGTACCGGGTCCGCCGGATCCTGGAGTGCGAGGGCGTGCGGTGCGCGCCGTCCGCGCCGCGCGAGGCGCTCGTGCGGGTGGAGGCGGCCGTGGCCGACGGCGAGCGCGCCGCGGCGGACGACGTCTGGGAGCAGGTCGGCACCGCCGACATCCGCTTCCACCAGGCGCTCGCCGCGCTCGTCGGCAGCCCCCGGGTGGACGAGATGACCCGGCACCTGCTGGCCGAGATGCGCCTGGTCTTCCACGAGATGGGCTCGCCGCGCGAGTTCCACGAGCCGTACCTCGCCCGCAACCGGCGGCTCTGCGACCTGCTGGAGCGGGGCGACGTCGAGGCCGCCGAGGCCGAACTGCGCTCCTACCTCGACGACGCCGAGGCGCAGCTCACCAAGGCCTACCGCGAGCAGGAGTGAACCGCGGCGACCGCGGGGCGCCCTATGGCGCGCCGTCGCCGCGCGCCTACGGCGCGTAGTTCATGACGTGGTCGTGCAGGAGCTGCGGGGCCTGCGGATCGCGGCGGCGGAACGCCTCGATCAGCTCGGCGTGCTCGGCCGACTTGGAGTAGATCTCGGTGTGGTGCAGCCGCAGCGACAGCGTCGTCCACAGCTCGATGCCGAGGCCCTCCCACACCGAGAACAGCAGCCGGTTGCCGGCCGCCTCGACGATCTCGCGGTGGAAGGCGATGCTGAGCCGCATCTGCTCGTGCAGGTCGTCGCCGCGCGCCGCCTCGCTCAGCTGCCGGTTGCGCTCCTCCAGCGCGTCCAGGCAGCCGGCGATGCGCGCCATGCCGAGCTCGGCGGCGGTGCGCTCCAGCCCGGCGCGGACGGGGAAGATCTCGGCGAGGTCCTGCTCGGTGAACGCGCGGACGCGGGCGCCCCGGTTCGGCAGCGACTCGATCAGCCGCTGCGCCTCCAGCTGCCGCAGCGCCTCGCGCACCGGTCCCTGGCTGACGCCGAGCTCGGTGGCGATGCGGCGCTCGACGATGCGCTCGCCCGGCTCCCACCGGCCCGAGCTGATGCCCTCCACGATGAACTCGCGGATCTGGTCGGCGAGCCCGGTGCGCAGCAGCTGGGCGGGGACGGGCGTGTTCACGGGAGCCAATATTAGACGGGGCGACGGTAAGTGAGTCTTGACGCCCGAGGAGATAGACTCGAATATGATCGATCATTGATCAATGATGATCGGTGAGCGTCGTGGCGATCCTACGGCGTTCCCCCGGACTTAGGAAGGTCGCCGATGGCTGAGACCACCCGGTCAGCTACCAAGGCCGCTCCGGCTCGCACGACCCGGAGAGCGCGCGGCACCAAGGCCTCAGGGCCGACGGCCGGCGCGGCGGAGAACGGTGCCGCGCGCGCGGTGGACGGCGCCGCGCCCGGCGGCCCGGCGGAGAGCGCCGAGACGCTCGTGGCGTACTACCGCCAGATGCTGCTGATCCGCCGCTTCGAGGAGCGCGCCGCACGCGCCTACACCGAGGCGAAGATCGGGGGCTACTGCCACCTGAACCTCGGCGAGGAGGCGACCGTCGTCGGCCTGATGGCCGCGCTGCGCCCCACCGACTACCTCTTCACCAACTACCGCGAGCACGGCTACGCCCTCGCCAAGGGCATCTCCGCCGAGCGCGTGATGGCCGAGCTCTACGGGCGCTCCACCGGCGTGTCCAAGGGCTGGGGCGGGTCCATGCACCTGTTCGACGCCGAGGCGCGGCTGCTCGGCGGGTACGGCATCGTCGGCGGGCAGGTCCCGCTCGCGGCCGGCGCCGCCCTCGCCGTCTCCTACAAGGGCGGCGACGAGGTCGTCATGTGCCACATGGGCGACGGCACCACCGCGATCGGCGCGTTCCACGAGTCGCTGAACATCGCCGGCCTCTGGGACCTCCCGGTCGTCTTCGTAGTGATCAACAACGGGCTGGGCATGGGCACCACCGTGGAGCACTCCGCCGCCGAGCCGGAGCTGTACCGGCGCGGCGCCGCCTACCGGATGGAGAGCGTCCGGGTGGACGGCACCGACGTCGTCGCCGTCCGCGACGCCGCGCGCGCCGCCGTCGAGCGCGCCCGCGCCGAGAGCAAGCCGTACCTGCTGGAGACCGTCAGCCCCCGGCTCAAGGGCCACTCGGTCGTCGACCCGGCCCGCTACCGGTCCAAGGAGGAGAAGGAGGCCCTGAAGGCCGCCGACCCCCTCGCCCGGATGGCGCTGGAGCTGGAGGAGGCGGGGATCCTGTCGCACGACGACCGCGACCGCCTCGACGCGGAGGTCACCGCCGCGATCGACGCCGCCGCCGCGTTCGCCGACGAGAGCCCGGCCCCCGAGGTCTCCACGCTGTTCGACTACACCTACGCCACCCCCGTCCCGGGCGAGCTGCGCCGCCTGCCCGCCGACCCGGTATTCAGTTCCTGAGGAGCACGCTGATGGCACCCGTCACTTACCGCCAGGCGCTCCGGGACACGCTGCGCGCGGAGATGCTCCGCGACGAGAACGTCTTCCTGATGGGCGAGGAGATCGGGCTCTTCGAGGGCTCCTACAAGATCACCGAAGGGCTGCTCAAGGAGTTCGGGCCGAAGCGGGTCCGCGACACCCCGATCGCCGAGGAGGGCTTCGTCGGCGCCGCGATCGGCGCCGCCATGCTCGGCCTGCGCCCCGTCGTGGAGATCATGACGATCAACTTCTCGCTGCTCGCGCTCGACCAGATCGTCAACCACGCCGCCAAGATCTACGGCATGTTCGGCGGCCAGGCCAGCGTGCCGATGGTGATCCGCACCCCGGGCGGCGGCGGCCAGCAGCTCGGCGCCACCCACTCGCAGAACGTCGAGCTGTTCTACTCGTTCATCCCCGGGCTGAAGGTCGTCGCGCCGAGCACGCCCGCCGAGGCGTCCGCGATGCTGAAGGCCGCGATCCGCGACGACGACCCGGTGCTGTTCCTGGAGAACCTCGCCCTCTACAACACCAAGGGCGAGCTGCCGGCCCCCGTCGAGGAGATCGAACCGGCCGAGATCGGCCGCGCCGCCGTCACCCGCCCCGGCACCGACATCACGATCATCGGCTACTCCCGGATGGCGCGGGTCGCGGCCGAGGTCGCCGAGACCCTCGCCGCCGAGGGCGTGTCCGCCGAGGTCGTCGACCTGCGCAGCCTGCGCCCGCTGGACCGCGCGACCGTCGTCGAGTCGGTCCGCAAGACCGGCTGCGCCGTCGTCGCCGAGGACGACTGGCTCACCTACGGCATCGGCGCGGAGATCGCCGCGACGATCCAGGAGGGCGCCTTCGACTGGCTGGACGCCCCGGTCCGCCGCGTCGCGATGGCCGAGGTGCCGCTGCCCTACGCCAAGTCCCTGGAGTCGGCGGCGCTGCCGTCCGCCGACTCCCTGCTCACCGCCGTCCGCGACACGCTCCGCGCGACCGGCCGTCCAGTGCTGGAGCCCGCCCGATGACCGAGATCCTCATGCCGCGCCTCTCCGACACCATGGAGGAGGGCGTCATCAGCTCCTGGCAGAAGCAGCCGGGCGACGAGGTGGCGGTCGGCGACGTCCTGGTGGACATCGAGACCGACAAGGCGGTCATGGAGTACGAGGCCTACGAGGCCGGCGTGCTCGAGAAGATCCTCGTCGGCGAGGGCGAGACCGCCGCGATCGGCGCGCCGATCGCGGTGATCGCCCCGAAGGGCGGCGCGCGTCCCGAGGCGGCGGCGGCCGAACCGGCCCCGGCGCCCGCCGCGGCCGCCGAGCCCGCGCAGTCCACCGA
>NZ_WBMR01000038.1 GCF_008923365.1 Actinomadura montaniterrae | reverse complement strand
ATGCCCACGCCGCCCATGCCCACGCCGCCCGTGCCCGCGCCGCCCGCGCCTGGGCCCGGCCCGTTTCCGCAGGCCACCGACCCACGGTCCGCGGCCGCGCCGCTCCCGATGCCGGGCGCGCCGCAGACGGTGCTCGACGGTGCGCGCAGGAAGCAGAAGCCCGCGGGGCGGCGGCCCGCCGTGCTGCTGGCGGCGGGCGCGGGCGTCATGGTCCTGGCCGTCCTCGCGGGGGTGGGCGCCTGGTTCGCCTGGCCGGACGGCGCCGACGCCGCGCCGGAGAACGCCGGCGCGACGGGCTACGCGGCGGGCAACCCCCGGCAGGGCACCGGGAGCCCGGCCGACACCGGCGCGGGAGCGGCGACGGCCTCGGGGAGCCCGTCGCCGTCGGCCTCGTCCGGCAGCCCGGGCGCCGGTCGCCGGGGCCGTCCGTCCGGCACGCCGACCCCGGGACGCGGCTCCGGCGGCTCCGGTGGTTCGGGGGGTTCCGGTGGCGGGAGCACCGGTGGCGGCGGGACCTCGCCGACGAAGCCGAGCGGCCCGACCGCCCGCATCGCCTACTTCACGGTCGGCGGGGTGAGCGGGTGCTACGCCAAGAACGAGGACTTCCCCTTCAAATACAGCATCGTGGGCAGCAAGAACCCCACGAGCATCCAGTTCAGCATTTACTTTGACGGGCGGCTCGGCGTCGGCCACCCGATCCACACCAGCGCCGGACCCGATTTCACCATCACCTCGTCGCAGAGCGAGGACACCGCGGGGACGCACACCTACCGGATGGTCCTGCAGAGCCCCGTCCATCAGGAGATCTCCCGGTCGGTGCGGGTCTGCTGACGTCCCGGGCCCGGTGCCGCGGAATGCGATTTGGCCGTCCGAAGATCCATAACACTGCCGTCCGAATTGCAACAGAATTCGGTTCTAGTTTCCTTTGTATGGGGCCGGTTCCTGCGATGACACCGGTCGTGGCCTGAGAATCCGGATCCGGGTATTGACGGATTCCCGGCCGCTGTCTACGTTCTGACTAGAACGCGTTCTACCCAGGTGGCCGGTCACCGATGTCGAGTGGCGCGACGGTTTCCGGACACCGATCCCGACGCCGCGGTGCTCCCAACCGCCCACCCGACATGAGCGGATCGGGCGTCCCGGGTCGCGGATTCTCCCACCCCTCCGGGTGCAGGCGCGACACCCGACGTCCCCGAAATGAGGACTTCTCTTGTCCCGCATCAAGAAGATCGCCGCCATCGCCTCCACCTCCGCCGCCGCCACCGCGATCGCCGTCGCCGCGACCGCCGCTCCCGCGCTGGCGTGGACGGCCGGCCCCTACACCGCCAACCTGTCCGGGAACATGACGATCGACGCGGGCACCGCCGTGACCTGCAGCGGATCCACCCTCAGCGGCGCCCTCGCCGCCGACGGCTCCCTCACGGTCACCTCCGCGAGCATCTCCGGCTGCCCCGCGAGCGTCACGCCGAAGAACCTGCCGTGGAGCGGCAGCCTGGGCGGCGGCAACGCCAGCATCAGCGGCTTCTCCGTCGAGGCCCTCGGCTGCACCTACGGCGGCACCATCAACGGCACCTACTCCGGCGGGGACACGCTCCCGGCCACCGTCACCTTCAGCAACCAGAAGGTCTCCGCGACGGGCGGATTCTGCCTGGTGCAGTCCGTCACCCTCACGGCCACCTACGTCTTCTCCCAGTGACCCCCGAGCTCTGACCCCCTCCGGACCCGGGCGGCCCGCGCCGCCCGGGTCCCCCGCAAGCCCCTGCCTGCACGGCGTTCCAGCGATTTCGCCCGCTATCATGCGCGAAACGCGGAACAGGGCGGGGAGCCGATGGCGGCCGAGGTTCTCGGGAACAGGTACCGGCTGGACGAGCCGGTCGGCGCGGGCGGGATGGGGCAGGTCTGGCGGGCCTACGACCAGACCCTGGACCGGGTGGTGGCGGTGAAGGTCATCGCCGGGCTCAACGCGGCGCCCGAGGCGGCCGCGCGGCTGCGGCGCGAGGCGCGGGCCGCGGCGAAGCTGACGGGCCCGCATGTCGCCGCCGTCCACGACTACGGCCGCGACGACGCGGCGAACCGCGACTACATCGTCACCGAGTTCATCACCGGCACCGACCTCGGCAGCCGCGTCCGGGAGCACGGCCCGCAGGACCCCGACGACGTGGCCCGCTGGGGCGTGCAGATCTGCGACGCGCTCATCGAGGCGCACGAGGCGGGCGTCTACCACCGCGACCTGAAACCGCAGAACATCATGCTGACGGCGCGCGGCGTGATCAAGCTGGTCGACTTCGGCATCGCGGCCTACGCGGAGGCCGCCGACTACACCCGCATCACCGCGTCCGGCGTGGTCATCGGCACGCCCGCCTACATGTCACCG
This sequence comes from Actinomadura montaniterrae, assembly GCF_008923365.1. Taxonomy (GTDB): domain Bacteria; phylum Actinomycetota; class Actinomycetes; order Streptosporangiales; family Streptosporangiaceae; genus Spirillospora; species Spirillospora montaniterrae. The sequence goes on along the minus strand of NZ_WBMR01000038.1, from coordinate 57,093 downwards.
GAACAGGTCGAGGACCGGGACGTCGACCACCGCAGCGACCTGTACTCCCTCGGCTGCACGTTCTTCGAGCTGCTGACGGGCCGGCCGCCCTTCACGGGGAAGGTCGTCACCCTCCTCCTCGACCACGTCCGGACGCCGCCGCCCGCACCGAGTTCGATCCACGCCGGAGTTCCGGAATTCTGGGACGACCTCGTCCGCATGCTCCTCGCCAAGGATCCCGACCGCCGGATCCCCAGCGCCCAAGTCCGGCGGGTCCTCGACATCTTCGCCTCCGCCGTGCCTCCGTCTCCACCCGAGTCCCGGCCGAGGCCACCCGCGCAGAAGCAGGCCGCCGCGTCGGCCGAACCGCTCGGCGGCGCGGCCAAGGCCGACCTCGCCCAGCAGGCGAGCGTGCCGGAACCCGCCCAGACCGGCGAGTACTTCACCGGCCGTGTCAAATGGTGGAACGAGGAGAAGGGCTACGGCTTCATCACGCCGGACGGTCCGGGGCCCGACGTGTTCGCGCACTATTCCAACATCCTGATGAACGGTTTCCGCACGCTGATCGACGGCCAGCGGGTCCGCTACACGATCACCCAGATGAAGCGCGGCCCCGCAGCCGAGAACATCACGCCCCTCTGACGGGACGGACGCGTGCGAGCCACCGACCCGCGTCAATGGAGCGTGGGACGTCAGGCGCGGTCGTGCTCGCCGCGCTTGGCCTCGCGCGTGAACGCCCGCCAGGCCGCCGCACCGAACATCAGCCTCGGCCCCTCCGGATCCTTGCTGTCCCGCACCCCGACGGCGATCGCAAGATCCGCCACCTCAACACAGTCGCCGCCACTGTGGCCGCTGTGGCTGCTCTTCCGCCATTGGACGAACTGCCGGTCGTTCATAGGCTCTCCAACGCGTTCCTGATCAGAACTCGTGACTCATTCACCGGGAGTGCGTGGCTCCGGAGCAAGTCCCAGCGTAGGGCGAAACTCTCGACCTTGACAGGGTCCTCGATCAGAATTCCCACCCCAGCGGATTCCGTATAAGCCGCCTGGGAGCCGTTGAAACTGAGAATTGTGAACTCCCCGCCCAGTCCGGCATGATAACCGACGTCCTGCGGGATGATATTGATCACGATCTCCGGATGCTCGCTGAGTTCAAGGAGGTAGTTGAGCTGCGACTTCATCACCCTAGCGCCTCCGATCCTGCGATAAAGCACGGTCTCATCCAGCGTGAGCCACGTGGAGGGCAGCGGGTCGCGCAGGAATGTCGTACCGCGCGCCAGGCGGTTCTCTACGAGTCCCTCTACGTCGCCCGACCTCGTGGAACTCAGAACTGCACGGGCGTATTCCTCGCTCTGGAACCTTCCGTTCACGAGCAGTGCCGAGAAGGTGCGCGCCGTTGCCGCCTTTCTCTCTCGCTCAAGGTACTCGGTGAAGCCTGGGAGAAGTGCGACCTTGGTTTCGAGGCTGTTGGCAAGCCTCCACAGGAGATGGAAGTGGTCGTCCGTCTTGAAGTAGGTGTCGAGGTCGAGGGCGCTCTGCTCGGAGACCTTGCGACCGCTCTCCATGGTGCTGATCCACTGCGGGGTGCAGCCGAGTGCGTCGGCGAGCTCCTTGCCGGTGAGGCCGGCCTTCTCGCGCATGCGGCGCAGCTCTTCGCCGAAGAAGATTCGGGCTTGGTTCTCAGCCATTACGGCCTCCGGAGGGGTTAACCAGGCGGCTTGGTTGAGTTGATCTAGTGTCCCGCTTGACCGAGGGTGTCCTGCGGTTACTGGCCGACCATAACTCACGGTGTGAATGTGGTCACGGTGGTTCGTCAACTCCGACACGAGGTTCTTTGGATGAGTTGCAGGACGATAGTGGCCGATTCTCCGAAAAGCGGGCACTTCGCGCCCGGCTGGTACGGGGAGGCCATGGGGGACGGTTTCGTTGCGCGCCGCCTCGGCGGCCTGAGCGACTACCAATTGCTCAACGGCTGCTTGGAGGAGGTGCGGGCGTGCGACGAGGGCGAACTCTGGTTGCTCTGCGACGCGCAGACGCGTCTGGCCGAGAGGGTCGCGCTGGCCGAGTCCGTCCGGAGGCGGCCGTGAGCGTCGCCGACCACCACGAACATGGCGCAGGTGCCGAGCCGTGCGGTCGGCTGCAGGCTCTCGCCATACATCTCAAGGTGCACGGGTTCGCGGTCGAGGCCGTGGCCGGCGGTCTGATCGTCCGGAACATGTCTCGGGCCGGATGCTGCGCAGGTCAGGAGGTGGCCGGTGACACGATCAGCTGCCGTCCGCATGACGGGGACGGCGGGCGCTACTGGTACTTCACGTCCTGGCGGCAGCCGATCGCCGAGTCCGAGCGGGTCACCGACGCCGTGGTGGTGATCAAGGGATATCTGGGCGCTCCTGGCTGACGAGCCCGCCCTGCCGTCAGGCGATCCCGCGGATGTGGGCGCGCATTAGCAGGCAGCACGTTGCGGAGTGGGTGATCGTGCCGTCTAGGGCCATCTGCAGTGCCTCGTCGAATCGCATGGCGAGGGGTTCGATGTGCTCGGTGGGTTCTGGTGTCGCTTCGCCCTCGGTCAGGTCGCGGGCGATGAACAGGTGGTTGCGGCACCGGACGATGGACGTGAACGGGTCGACGTGGCCGTAGTCGATCCATTCGCGTGCGGTCAGCCCGAGTTCTTCCGCGAGTTCGCGCCGCGCCGCCGCGATCGGTGCCTCGTCGGCGTCCAGGCCGCCGCTGACCAGCTCGATCGACGGTCTGCCCAGTGCGTACTTGTACTCGCGCACCAGGAACACCCGGCCGTCCGCGGTGATCGGCAGGATCGTGACGCCGTCCGTCATCGTGACGACGCCGATCAGGCCGGGCTCGCCGGACGTGTGGATCACGCGGTCCTCGCGGACGGAGATCCACGGATTCTCGTATACGCCGTGGGACGAGACGACCTCGGGCGCCGGATGCTCGACCATCCGCACCATGCTCGCCGTTGCGCGGGCGCATCGCGGGCGGCAGGCCACAAGCGGTCCCGGCGGCTATTCCCCGGCGTTCTTGAGGGCCGTTATGACGTGGGAGAGGTGCTCGTGCATGGCGCGTTCGGCCCAGGCGGGGTCCTTCGCGGCGACGGCTTCGACGATGGTGCCGTGCTCGTCCACCGAGGAGCGCGGCCAGGCGGTGCGCTGGGCGAGCTGGAACTGGTGCCGGACGATCTGCGCGTTCAGCCGCCCGATGAGGTCGGCGGCGGTGCTCTGGCCGGAGATCTCGGCGAGCATCGCGTGCAGTTCCTGGTTCAGGGTCGAGTACTTGCCCATCTCGCCGTCGCGGATGGCCTGCCGGAGCAGCTCGCCGTGGACGCGGAGGCGGGCGATGTCGTCCGGGCCGGCGCGCTCGGCGGCCTTGGCGGCGATGAGCCCTTCGAGGACGCGGCGGCACTCCATGATCTCGATCGCCTGGTCCAGGGAGACCCGGCGGACCCGGGCGCCGCGGTTGTGGATGCGCTCGACCAGGCCGTCGGCGACGAGGTCGTCGATGGCGGAGCGGACGCTGCCGCGGGTGACGCCGAACAGCTCGACGAGCTCGGTCTCGACGAGGCGCTGACCGGGCACCATGTCGCCGCGCAGGATGGCGCCGCGCAGCCCCTGCACCGCGATGCTCTTCCCGTCCTTGCCCTGCTTGAGCTGGTCTTTCCCGGCCACAGGGACCCCCGCCCGCCGCTCGTGTGCCATCAGTAGTGCTCGCGATCCTACCAGGGATCATGTCGGCTGATTGTGCTAGCGAAAATGTTGACAATCCTGCGAGCACCGGCTTAACGTGACCCGAGCCACAGCGCGCTGACCTGCTGGTCTCCGCCCCGGCGGGGCCGTGGCGCGCCGAATGCAGACGATCTGGGGAGTGCTCGATGCGGGATGTGATCTTCGTGGGGACCGCCGTGACGCGGCCGGGAGCGGTGGGAACGCTCTACCGGCTGCGGGCCGGCGGTGAGTGGGAGACGGCCGAGGGGATCCCGGCGGACGCCGCGGTCCAGGCCGTCACCCCGCATCCGGCGCGGGAGGACGTGGTGTTCGCCGCGGCGCGCAAGGGCTTGTACCGGTCCACGGACGCGGGGGAGACGTGGAGCCGGATCGACGTGACCGACGAGGACGTCCAGTTCTGGACCGTGGTGGTGAGCCCGCACGACCCGGACGTCCTGTTCGCGGGCACGGCGCCGGTCGGCTTCCACCGCAGCGAGGACGGCGGCGAGACGTGGAAGAAGTGCGAGGCGGACCATCCGGAGCGGTTCGACATGTCGTTTGGCGGCTCGCGGGTGATGCGGATCGCGTTCCACCCGTCCGACCCGGACGTGCTGTACGCGGCGTCCGAGGTCAACGGGTTCCTCGTCAGCGAGGATGGCGGCCGAACCTGGCGCGGTGAGGCGGAGGGCATCCTCGCCCTCGCGGCGCAGCCGCATCTGAAGAACACCGAGCTGACCGACGACGACCGGGAGGGGATGTTCGACGGGCACTCGGTGTGCACGACGCCGGCCAGGCCCGACTCCGTCTTCTACGTCGGCCGGCTCGGCATCTTCGAGACCACCGACCGGGGGAAGACGCTCAGGGACCTCGAAGTCGGCAAGTCCGCGCCGTTCTCCTACACGCGGGACTGCCGGGTCGTCGCCGGGCGGCCGGAGTCGATGTACGCGTGCTTCAGCATCTCCTCGCGGAGCGAGGCGGGCGCGCTCTACCGCACCCATGACCTCGGCGAGACGTGGGAGGAGGCGAACCCGGGCGTCCTGGCGAAGAGCACGATGATGGGCTTCGGCGTACACGTCAGCGACCCGGCGGGCGTCGTCGCGGTGACGCGGCACGGCCAGGTCTTCTACACCTTGGACGGCTCGGAGACCTGGCACGAGAAGCAGTTGCCGTCCGACGCGGGCGACGCCTTCTGCGGCGCGATCCTCTGAGGGGCGCGCCATGACGGAACGACTGAACGGCGTCATCAGGGCGCTGACCGAAGGCCGCCGGATCGCGTTCACCTCCTTCATCCAGGCGGAGGTGGAGAACGCGGTCGCGTTCGCGCAGTCCGACAACGACGGCGTCGTGTTCGAGCTGGAGCACAACCCCTGGGACATCCGCGCGCTGCGCGAGGCCATGCAGTTCCTGCTGCTGCGGGAACGGATCGTCCGGTCGGGCTCGCTCGCGTGCCAGATGACGCCGCTGGTGCGGATCCCGCCGAGCGGCAGCGAGATGAACCAGTGGTTCGCCAAGCAGGCCCTCGACCTCGGTGCCTACGGGATCGTGTGGCCGCGGATCAGCACGCCGGAAGAGGCGTACAACGCCGTCGCCGCGTGCCGGTACCCGCGCCGTCCGGGGGCGCCGCTGCGCGAGCCGGCGGGCCTGCGCGGTGACGCGCCGATGGCCGCCGCCCGCTACTGGGGGCTGTCGCAGCAGCAGTACTACAGGAAGGCCGACGTCTGGCCGCTCGCGCCGGACGGCGAGATCCTCGTGATCTTGATGATCGAGGACATCACCGCGATCGACAACCTCGAGACGATCCTCAAAGAGGTCCCCGGCATCGGCGCGCTGCTCATCGGCGAGGGCGACCTCACCCAGGAGCTCGGCTGCCCGCGGCAGTACGACAACCCCGAACTGCTCCAGATGATGGACCACGTCCTGAAGCTCGGGAAGGCGTTCGACGTCCCGGTCGGGCACCCGCACGTGAACGAGAACAACGTGTCCCGGGTCATCGACGAGGGATACCGGTTCCTCATGACCTTCCCCCGGCGGGACTTCTCCGCCCTGCGCGAGGGACGCCGGCTCGCCGGCCGCGCGTGAGGGGGACGGAGATGACCGGGAAACTGTCGATCGTGCTGGGCCGGCACGGCCAGGTCCAGGACCTGCGGGACGGCGCCGTCGCCGTCGAGGGCTGCGACCTGGAGTTCGTCGACGTCCAGCGGATGCCGGACGCGTACCGGGCGATGGCGCGGACCCAGCCGTACGACATCTGTGAGATGGCCCCGACGTCCTACCTGATGGCGGCCGCGGCGGGCGCGCCTATCACCGCGCTGCCGATCCCGATGACGCGCCGGTTCCGGCATTCGGGCGTGCAGCGGCTCAGGGACTCCGGCGTCCGGCACCCGAAGGACCTGGAGGGACGCCGCGTCGGCGTCCGCGCCTACGGGGTGACGGCGTCGGTGTGGACGCGCGGGATCTACGCCGAGGAGTTCGGCGTCGACCTCGACAAGGTCACCTGGCTGACCCAGGAGGACGAGAACGTCCCGATCGACCCGGCGCCGCCGAACGTGCACCGGATCGAGGACGGCGCGACGCTCGCCGGCAAGGTGACGTCGGGGGAGATCGACGCGGTCTTCGGCGGCCTCGCGGGCGCCGGCCCCGACCTCGACGGGCAGCTCGTCGACCTGGTCGAGGACGCGGAGAAGCTCGAACACGAGTGGTTCCGCAAGACCGGCGTCTACCCCCTGCACGGCGTGATCGTCGTCCGTGACGACGTGCTCGACCGGCACCCCGCACTGGCGATGGCGCTGTTCGAGGCGTTCACGCAGGCCAAGCGGAACTACCTGGCCCGTATCGAGTCGGGTGCCGCGTCCGGGCCCGAGGACCGGCGCTACGCGCGGCTCGCCGAACTGGTCGGCGACCCCCTGCCCTACGGGCTGGAGGAGAACGCCGCGTCGCTGGAGGCGCTCGTCCGCTACGCCCACCGGCAGGGCCTCATTCCCGAACGGCCGCCGATCGAGCGCGTCTTCCGGGATCCCCGAGGGGCGTCCGCATGACGAATGAGAGGGACCGAGTGAAGACGCTCACCGCCATGATGGGGACGTATCCCAAGACGGAGGCGCTGAAGAGCCACAGCATTTCGTCGCCGCTTGTGGAACTCGACTTCGCCGGCATCGACGTCGCGCAAAAAGGGTTCAAGGACGCGGTCAGGAAGCTGAAGTTCGACGTCACCGAACTCGCGCTCATGACGTTCCTGCTGGCGTACGAGGCCGGAAAGCCGTACGTGCTGCTGCCGTTCGTCATGAACGGCGGATTCCATCACAAGAGCATCCTGTGCCGCGCCGACTCCGACCTCCGCCCCGAGGACCTGCCGGGCAAGCGGGTCGCGATGCGCTCCTACTCGCAGACCACGCCGGCGTGGGTGCGCGGCGTCCTGTCCGACGAGTACGGCGTGCGCGTCGAGGACGTGAAATGGCTGACCAGGGAGGGCGCGCACGTCGAGGAGTACCGCGACCCCGCATGGGTCGCGCGCTCCGAGAGCGGCGACGGCCTGGAGGAGATGCTGTTCTCCGGTGAGGCCGACGCCATCATCGCGGGCGGCGGCCTGTCCGGCGACCCGCGCATCCGGACGCTCATTCCCGAGCCGAAGGAAGCCGCCCTGGAATGGCACGCCCGGACCGGCGTGGTCCCCATCAACCACATGGTCGCGATCCGCAAGGAGATCGCCGAGTCCGACGGCGGAATCGTCCGCGAAGTGTTCCGGATGCTGCGCGAGAGCAGGACGGCGGCGGGTGACACGCCGCCGAGGAACGGCCCGGTTCTGCAACCGGTGGGCTTCGAGGACGTCCATGCCGCACTGGAGATGGGCGTCCGGTTCGCCCGCGAACAGCAATTGATCAGCAGGAGATACGCGGCCGACGAGCTGTACGGGGCCGTGCTCGGCGCCCTCACCGCGGCCGCGCACTGAAAGGAAAGGAGGCGCACGTGCCCTCATTGATCTCAGGAATGGCCTACGTCCGCCTCAGCGCTCCCGACCTCGGCCGCATGCAGGCGTTCCTCGAGGACTTCGGGATGGTCACCGTGGCGCGGGACGCGCGGCGGCTCTACATGCGCGGCATCGGCGACTCGCCGTTCCTGCACGTCACCGAGCTGGGCGACCCCGGCGCCGCCGGCTTCGCCTACGACCTCGCCGACCCGGAGCGCCTGGCGGAGGCGGCGAAGCTGCCCGGCGCCGGGCCCGTCGAGCCGCTGGACGCGCCCGGCGGCGGCGAGCGCGTCCGGCTGCGCGGCCCCGACGGCCTGGGGATCGAGCTGGTGGCGGGCCGCGAACGCGTGGCCCCGCTCCCGCCGCGACCGCTCGTCCGCGGCCCCGAGGGGGAGAGCCGCACGACCGGACCGGCCCGGATCAGGCGGATCGCGCACACCGCGTACATGTCGCGGAACCTGCCGGAGGTCATCGACTGGTACCAGCGCACCCTCGGCGTCATCCCGAGCGACGAGCTGTTCGTCGGGGAGACCGGCAACACGCTCGGCCAGTTCAACCGGGTCGACCTCGGGGAGGAGCCGGTCGACCACCACGTGATCTTCCTGCTCCGGGGCCGGAAGGACGGGATGCACCACGTCTCCTACGAGGTGGAGGGCGTGGACGACATCTTCTTCGGCTTCGACCACATGGCGGGGGCGGGCCGCGACCACGTCCGCGGCATCGGGCGGCACGCGCTCGGCAGCCAGATCTTCAACTACTGGATGAGCCCGTTCGAGCAGATGCACGAGCACTGGATCTCGCAGGAGCGGCTGACCGCGAACAGCAAGTTCAACCTCATCCGGATCGGCGAGGGCATGAGCTACGACACCGGCGAGAAGCCCTCGAAACGGTTCGTCGAGCAGGCCTCCCCGCTCGTCCCGCCCCTGCCCTAGCCATTACCGACGACCGAGGAGACGGCAGTGATCATCGACTGTCACGGACATTTCACCACCGTGCCGAAGACGCTCCACGAATGGCGTCGCCGCCAGCTCGACCACGAGGGCGGCGTTTACGGGGCACCGCTCGGCATCGGTGACGACGAGTTGCGCGAGGCGCTGCGGAGCAGGCAGATCAAGGAGCAGGACGAGCGCGGCCTCGACCTGACGCTCTTCTCCCCGATCGCGGGCCAGATGGGCCATCATCTGGGCGACCTGGGGAAGAGCATCGAATGGTCGGAGCTCTGCAACGACCTCATCCACCGCGTGTGCACGCTCTTCCCGGACAATTTCGCGGCCGTCTGCCAGCTGCCGCAGTCGCCCGGCCAGGACCTGTCCGCGTCCGTCAAGGAACTGGAGCGCTGCGTCACCGAACTGGGCTTCGTCGGCTGCAACCTGAACCCCGACCCGTCCGGCGGCTACTGGACGGACCCGCCGCTCACCGACCGGGTCTACTACCCGCTCTACGAGAAGATGGTGGAGCTGGACGTCCCCGCGATGATCCACGTCAGCGCGTCCTGCAACCCCTGCTTCCACCATGTCGGCGCCCATTACCTGAACGGCGACACGACGGTGTTCATGCAGTTCCTGCTGGAGCCGCAGCTGTTCAAGGACTTTCCGACGCTGCGTTTCGTCATCCCGCACGGCGGCGGCGCCGTCCCCTACCACTGGGGACGTTACCGCGGCCTCGCCCAGGACATGGGCCTCGGCACGCTGGACGAGGGGATCCTCCGCAACGTCTATTTCGACACCTGCGTCTACCACCAGGCCGGCATCGACCTGCTGACCAAGGTCGTCCCGCACGAGAACATCGTCTTCGGCTCGGAAATGATCGGCGCGGTGAAGGGGATCGACCCGGAGACCGGCCACAACTACGACGACACCAGGCGGTACGTCGCGAGCACGCCGAACCTTTCCGGCGCGCAGCGCCAGGACGTGTTCTTCAACAACCACCTGAAGGTCTATCCGCGGCTCAAGACCGCCGTCGCCGCCTGAGGGGCGCACCCCGAACGAGACGCCTGACATAGACGCCCGAACAAGGACTGAACAATGGATCTGGGAATTTCCGGAAAGACGGCGCTGGTCTGCGCCTCGTCGCGGGGCCTCGGCCTCGCGTGCGCGACCGCCCTCGCCCGCGAGGGCTGCCACGTCTTCATCAACGGCCGCGACCGCGACGCCCTGGAGAAGGCCGCCGACCAGGTCGAGGCGGTCGCGAGCAAGCGGCCGGAGATCATCGTTGCCGACCTGAACACCGAGGAGGGGCGGGCGGCCGTCGTCGCCGCCTGCCCCGAGCCGGACATCCTGGTCAACAACAACGGCGGCCCCACCCCGGGGAAGATCGCCGACTGGGACCGGGACGACTGGCTCGCCGGCGTCGAGGCGAACATGCTCGCGCCGATCTTCTTCATCAAGACCTACGTGCCGGGCATGCGCGCGCGCCGGTTCGGCCGGATCGTCAACATCACCTCGGCGATGGTGAAGTCGCCGAGCGCGACGATGGGCCTGTCCGCGGCGGTCCGCGCCGGGCTGACCGCGCTCAGCAAGTCGGTGCAGCGCGACAGCGTCGTCGACAACGTGACGATCAACAACATGCTGCCCGAGCGGTTCGACACCGACCGGCAGAGGTTCATGGCCGAGCGGATCTCCAAGCGCGACGGCATCACCACCGCCGAGGCGAAGGCGCGGATCGCCGCGACCATCGCCGCCAAGCGGCTCGGCGACCCGGCGGAGTTCGGCGACGCGTGCGCGTACCTGTGCAGCGCGCAGGCGGGCTACATCTCCGGGCAGAACCTGCAGCTCGACGGCGGATCCTACGCGGGCCTGGTCTGAGGAGGGACGCCGTGAAGTACCTGAGTTTCTCGGTCGGAGGCAGTGACACCTACGGCGCCGTCTCCGGCGACGGCGTGGTGGACCTCGGCAAACGGTTCGGCGACCGGTTCGCGACGCTGAAGGACCTCATCGCCGGCGACTTCCCCGACGAGGTGGTCGCGGCGGCGCGGGAGCCCGCCGACTACGCCCTCGACGACATCGCCTACCTGGCGCCGATCGCCGACCCCGTCCACATCTGGTGCCTGGCGCTGAACTACGTCGAGCACCACGACGAGGTCCAGAACGCCGGACGCGTCCAGGAACTGCCGAAGAAGCCGGCGATGTTCGCGCGGGCGCGCGACTCGTTCGCCGCGCACGAGCAGCCGCTGCGCCACCCCGGCGTCAGCGAGCAGTTCGACTTCGAGGGCGAGCTGGCCGTCGTCATCGGCAAGCCCGGCCACCGGATCCCGCAGGACGAGGCGTACGCGCACGTCGCGGGCTACACCGTCATGAACGAGGGCAGCGTCCGCGACTGGCAGTTCCACACCCGGCAGATCACGCCGGGCAAGAACTTCTACCGCAGCGGGGCGATCGGCCCGTGGATCGTGCCGCGCGACGAGGTCGGCGACGTCGACGATCTGCGCATCGTCACGAGGCTGAACGGCCGCGTCATGCAGGACGACACCGCCGGCCACATGGTGCACAAGATCCCGGCGTTCATCGAGTACGCCTCGTCGATCGCGCCGCTGTACCCCGGCGACATCCTCGCCACCGGGACGCCCAGCGGCGTCGGGTTCTCCCGCAAGCCGCCGGTGTTCATGAGGCCCGGCGACGTCTGCGAGATCTCGATCGACCGGGTCGGCGTCCTGCGCAACCGCGTCGAGGAAGGCTGAGCTCCCGTCTCGACCGCGCCGGCGGCGGGGCGACGCCGCCGGCGCACGGCTTCACCAGTGGGGAACAGAAACCCGCCAACGGAATCGGGGCGGATTCGGAGGCTCACCATGCAGGCACCGGAAATGGGGATCAGCCCATTCCAGCACCAAACGCGGCTCTCCCGGAACCAGTGGACGCTGCTCGGCATCGTCGGCATCGGCAGCATGCTTGAGTTCTGGGACGCGTACCTGATCGGCTTCATCATGGGCTTCCTCGTGAAGCCCTGGGGGCTCACCTACGGCGTGATGGGGGTGGTCCTGCTCGCGTCCGGCGCCGGAGCGGTCGTCGGCGGCGTCGTGTGGGGCCGGGTGGCGGACCGGTTCGGCCGCAAGCCCGTCCTCGTCGTGTCGCTGCTGATCCTGGCGTTCTCCAGCCTCGGTCTCGCGTTCACGCCGGACGGGAACTGGCAGTACATGGCCGTGCTGCGCACGGTCATGGGGTTCTGCACCGCCGGGTACTTCATCCAGGTCGCGCTCGTGCAGGAGTTCATCCCGCCGAAGCGGCGCGGCCTGCTCACCGGCGTGGTCTCCGCCATCACGACCGGCGGCCTGCTGCTCGGCTCGTTCAGCGGGTCCTACATCATCCCGTGGATCGGGTGGCGGTGGACGTTCGCGCTCGGCGCGCTGCCGGCCGTCGTCGCGCTGATCGGCGCGTTCTTCATCCCCGAGTCCGCCCGGTGGCTCAGCCTGCACGGCCGCGACGCGTCCGCCCGCAGGTCGGTCGCGTGGGCGCTCGGCCAGGACGAGTACACCGGCGAGATCCACGTGTCACGGCCCGCCGGCGACGACAGGTGGGTGCGGATCTTCCGCTTCCCGCGGCACGTCACCACCACCACGCTGATCAACCTCGGCCTGATGACGGGGTACTACGGGATCGTCCTGTGGGCGCCGATGCTGCTGTCGCAGATCCTGTCCGTCGACCCGGACGAGGCGTCCCGCATCATGATCGTCTTCAGCGTGCTCGGCATGGCGTCCCGGCTGGCCGCGGCGCGGCTGGCGGACCGGATCGGCCGCGGCCCGACCGGCGGGTACTTCGCGGTCGCCGCCGCCGTCGCCACGCTGCTCGCCGGGTTCGTCGGGCACGGCGACCTGCTGTCGTCCTCGCTGTTCTGGCTGCCGCTGCTGCTGGCGTTCGTGTTCGCGGACGGCGGCTTCTCGGTCTGCGCCCTGTACTCGACGGAGATCTGGCCGTCGCGGCTGCGCGGCAGCGGCTCCGGCTACGCCGGGCTGACCGGGTCGGTCGGCAAGATCCTCGGGCCGCTCGGGCTGGCGCTGCTGGTCGGGTCGAGCGACATCGTCCGGCCGCAGGCGACGATGTCCGCGGTCGTCCCCGCCTTCGCCTTCCTGGGCGCCTGCCTGCTGGTGTGCGGCGTGACGTACCTGGCCGGCGGGATCGACGTGCGCGGACGGTCGCTGGAGGCGATCGACGAGGGACTCGAAGGGCCGCCGCCGCAGGAGGCGGCCGCCACCGCGAGCCTGAAGGAGGCCCAGTGAGCACGCTGCGCGTCGGGATGGTCGTCCCGTCCCTGAACACCATCGCCGAGGACGACTTCCGCGCCTTCTGCCCCCGCGACGTCGCCTACCACGTACACCGGATCCGGCTGCGCAAGGAAGCCGGGCGGGTGACGATGGAGAGCCTCATGCGGGCGCACCTGGAGGCGGTGGACGAGGCCGCCTACGCCGCCGACATGGCGCCGGACGCGATCGCGTTCAACTGCACCGGGGCGAGCGTCGCGCTCGGCGGCGACTGCGACGCGCGGCTGGCCCGGCGGATGACCGAGGCGCTCGGCGTCCCGTCGACCAACACGATGGTCGCGATCAAGGAGGCGCTCGCCGCGCTGGACGCCGGCGACGTGCTGCACGTCTGCCCGTTCACCAACGAGTTCTCGCGGATCGAGCGCGACTCGCTGGTCGCGTCCGGCGTCGGCGTGAAGGACACCGTCTCGCTCGACTTCACCGACGCGAAGGTCGCGGCGCTGATGGACCCCGGGAAGATCGCCGGGTTCGTGCGCGACCGCATCGACGACGCGCACGGCGCGGTGCTGCTGTCCTGCGCGAACGTCCGCGCGTTCGAGGCGGCCGGGCGGCTGGAGCGCGAGATCGGCCGGCCGGTGGTCACCAGCAACCAGGCGATGCTCTGGGCCGTGCTCAAGGCCGCCGGATGGACCGGCCGCATCCCCGGCGCCGGACGGCTGTTCGACCTCGCCTGACCGGCCCACCGCCGGAATCCCACCCCACCGCCGACCGGCCTCCACCCCGCGGCCGGCCGGCCATCCCACCCCGCACGACAGGAGTCCCATGCTGATCGTCGACGCGCAGGTCCACGCGTGGTCGGACGGTGAATCGACCGGGCACCACCGCCGGCCGCCCATCACCCGCGCGGTCCTGGAAAAGGAAATGGCGGAGGCCGGCGTCCACCGCGCCGTGCTCGTCCCGCCGCTCTGGGACCCATCCGGAAACGACTATTCCCTGCGGCTCGCACAGGACGCCCCCGACCGTTTCGCCGTCATGGGCCTGCTCGATCCGGGAATCGCGGAACCCGCGAAAGCGGTGCGTACCTGGAAAGAGCAGCCGGGCATGCTCGGAATGCGTTTCCTGCTCAATACCGAAGAGCGGGTCAAACCGCTCCTGGACGGCGCCCTGGACGCGGTCTGGCCCGCCGCCGAGGAGGCCGGGCTCACCGTCGCGCTGCTGATCCCCGGCGCGCTGGACCGGGTCACCGGGATCGCCCGAAGGCACCCCGACCTGCGGATCATCGTCGACCACCTGGGCGTGCCCCGCGGCGCCTCCGGCCCGTCGGCGTTCGCGCACCTGCCGGAGCTGCTGGCCCTCGCGGCGCATCCGAACGTCCACGTGAAGGCCGCCGGAGTCGGCGACTACGCCCTCGATGCCTATCCTTTCCCGTCCCTGGACGGGACGCTGCGCCGGGTGCTCGGCGCGTTCGGGCCGGAACGGATCGTGTGGGCCAGCGATCTGTCCCGGCTGCACCACCCGTACCGGCGGTGCGTCACGCATCTCGCCGCGGCCCTGCCCGAACTCGGGGAGGCGGAACTCGAAATGGTCATGGGAGGCAATATCCGCCGCCTGCTCGGCTGGCGCTGACGGTTCTCGGTCCGAGTCATGAGGGCATCAGCCTTCGGAGTGGGGTTCACGATGCGTCCTGGGAAATGGCCCTGCATCATTCTTCTCTACGTCTACGGCGTCGTCGCCACGTCGCTGGTGACGCAGTCCGCGCCCGTCATCGGGGACGTGTCCGACCGGTTCCACCTGTCGCACACCGTCTCGGGCTGGGTCATCTCGATCCCGTCCCTGGTCACCGCGGTCGCCGCCGTCTTCGGCGGCTGGATCATCGACCGGGTCGGCGACAAGCAGGTGATCGTCGGCGGGTCGGCGTTCGCGATGGCCGGCAACGTCGTGGTCGTGCTCGCGCAGAACACCGCGACGCTGTTCGCCGGCCGGCTGGTGGAGGGCGTCGGGTACCTGACGCTCACCGTCGGCGCCGTCACGATGATCATGCGGACGACGACCGGCGCGCGCCGCGCCGTCGCGCTCGGCGTCTGGGCGTCGCACACGGCGGTCGGCATCAGCCTGACGCTCAGCCTCATCGCGCCCCTCGCGGGGCACGGCGAGCGCTGGCGCTGGGCGTTCGGCGGCCACGCCATCCTGCTGGCCGTCCTCGCGGCCACCGCGTTCCTCCTGCCGGCCCGGGACGCCGGCGCGCCCGTCCGGCAGCTGTCGGAGATCTGGACGGTGCTGCGGAGGCTGCCGCCCTACCGGGTGGCGCTCGCCTCCGGCGCGTCCGCGTTCATCCAGACCGGGATCATGAACGCGCTGACCGCCTACCTCACCGGCCGGTTCGCGGTGTCGACGTCGGAGGCGGCCGGCGCCGGCACGATCGCCGAGGGGTTCGTCATCGTGGGCTCGCTGTCGGTCGGCCACCTGCTGAAGGCCGGGCAGAGCGCGCGGCGGCTCGCGCTGATCGGCGGCGCGGTGACGCTCGTCGGCGGGATCGTCCTCTACCTGCCCCCGACGCAGTACTTCGGCGCCTGCGCGTCCGTCTGCGCCTTCTCCCTCGGCATCGGGCTCGTCAACGGGCTGATCTGGACGTGCGTCCCGGGCGTCGCGCCGAGCCCGGAGACGATGGGCGCGACCAGCGGGCTGGTGTCCCAGGTGACCTACCTGGGCGTCCTGCTCGGTCCGCCGGCGATCTTCTCGACGCTGCACGACGGCGGCTGGACGACCCGGGCCGGGCTCGTCGTGGTGATGGTGGTGCTGCAGGTGGCCCCGTTGCCGATCGGCCTGGCGGTGAGCCGGGCGCGGGCGGCCCGAAAAGTGCCCGGCGGTCCCGCGGCGGAGTAAGCCCGCGAAAGCGAGCGGCCCGCGGACGCGGACGACCTGGGAAAAGGGGGACGGGCACCGGAGGCTCGCCGTGGTCTTCGGTGCCCGGTTTTCGGGATGCCCGGAAGGGGGCACTTTTATTGTATTTTTTGTCAATACTTGCGAATGTGACTGCCGGGACAGTAGTTTCTTCGGGCGAGTGAGCGCAAGGCCGGGGCTGGCGCGCGGTCCGGCTCGGGTCTGATCGGCTGGGGAGTCCATGAAGAAGCGTACCGACAGGAAGATCGCCATCGCCGGGACGGCGGCGGCGGCCGTGATCCTGCCCGCCGTCATGGTCGGGCTCGCCCAGGCCGGGGTCGGGGTGCCGAAGGGCAAGCCGCAGGCCGCCGGCAACGCGCAGCCGATCCCCTCCTTCGGACCGCCCACCCAGCCCTCGCAGGTCACCGGATCGCCCTCGCCGAGCGCCTCCCCATCCAAGCCGATCAAGGTCCCGAACGTCCCGCTCACCAGGGGCGACAACCCGTTCGGCACCGGCGGCACGCCCGCCTCGAACGACCCCGACAAGAACAGCGGCTCGCACGGCGAGAAGCCGCACCTGCCCCCCGGCATCGGCAGCGGCAAGTACGCCAAGGCCCCCGACGGCGCCACCATCACCGCGATCAAGAAGGTGCACGCGCAGGAGTTCGACGTCAGCATCGCCTCCCCGGCGCTCGGCGCGGTCGTGCAGGCGCGGGTGTTCGTCCCCAAGGGCTGGAAGGCGAGCGGCACCACGACGTACCCGGTCGTGTACGCCTACCACGGCGGCAACAACAAGTACACGTCGTGGAGCCACGACGGCCACATCGAGAACGTCGCGAAGTACTACAACGCGATGGTCGTCATGCCCGAGGGCGGCTCGAACGGCTCGTACAGCAACTGGTGGAACGGCGGCAAGGGCGGCATCCCGGAATGGGAGAGCTTCCACATCTCCGAGGTCATCCCGCTGATGGAGCGCAACTTCCACGCCGGGTCCTCGCGCGCCGCGATGGGGCTGTCGTCCGGCGGGCAGGGCTCCATCACCTACGCCGAGCGCCACCAGGGGATGTTCAAGTACGCCGCGGCCTACAGCGGCCCCCTCAACATCAGCGCGCCCGGCATGCCCGCGGTGCTGACGCTGATGAACAACACCACCGCGATCTGGGGCGACCCGATCCTGAACCGGTCGAACTGGGCGGCGCACGACGCGACCGTCAACGTGAGCAGGCTCAAGGGCACCGGCGTGTACGTCTCGTCCGGCAACGGCAAGCCCGGCCCCTACGACGACCCCGACACCCCTCCCGGCAGCGCGGGCCGCGTCGGCGAGGACCTCGCCGGGCAGATGACCGTCAACTTCGTGAACGCCGCGAAGCAGGCCGGCGTCCCCGTCACCTCCCACCTGTACGGGCCGGGCATGCACAACTGGAAGTACTGGCGCCGCGAGGTGAACCTCAGCTGGCCCACCATCATGGCGGCGATCGGCGCGAAGAAGGTCTGACCGCGGCGAAGCCCGCCCGGGCCGCGCGGTAGCGTGGCCGCGTGAAGGGGTTGGCGCGGCGCGAGTTCCAGTTCGTGCTGCTGCGCCGGATGGCGGACTACCAGCCCGGCCTCGTCGAGGACGCGGTGCGCGCGCTGGACGGCACGCGCACCGAGATGCGCGAGGTCAACGCGCGCTGGCAGCGGATCCTGCGGTCCCGGACGTTCCCGCGCGGGCGGCGCCGCTACGAGGCGGTCCTCGGCCCGCCGGCGGACGCCGGCGAGCGGCGCGTCGGCGACGTCGTGTGCGAGGTGGCGTCGTGGCCGCCGTTCCCGCTGTGGCCCGGCCTCCGGTTCGAGATCACGATGGCGCCGGACGGGTCGGTGGCGCAGGAGTGGCTCGTCCGGGACCCGGGATCGCCGGTGCCGGCGCTGCGCACCGTCGACGACCTCGTCCCGTGGACGTGCGTGGTCGGCGACCTCGCCGCCCGCTGGGACGGGCTGGCGCACCAGGACGGCGACGCGCCGAGCCGCTGGCACGTGGGCTTCGCCGCGCCCGACGGATCGTCCTATGTGGCGCACTTCGTGTGGGGTCTGCTGCAGGACGTGGTGAGCGTCTAGCTCGCCGGGTTGGGGCAATTTTGGGTGGTCTTTGGGGTATTCTGGCATCGCCGCGTCCGTGACGATGGCATATCCGCCCATAACGTGGTGGGCATGTGCGCTCTGAAGGCGGCCCCATGCCCGAAGTGAACGGACACGCGCCCGGACGACCGTCCTGGGCGGAACTCGCGAGCCCCGACGCGAAGGCGTCCCGGGAGTTCTACTGCGGCCTGTTCGGGTGGTACGCCTACACGCTGACCATCCCGGACTACGACGACTACGACATCTTCACCCTGGGCGGCGTCCAGGGGCCCGAGGTCGCCGGGATGCAGCGGCTCGCCGACGACGCGCAGCCGCCGTCCTGGTCGGTGTACTTCCGCACCGACGACCTCCAGGCCACGCTCGACACGGTCAAGGCCGCGGGCGGGCACGAGCTGGTGCCGCCCATCCGCGTCGCCGACCTCGGCGAGATGGCCCTGTGCGCCGACCCGGAGGGCGCCGACTTCGCGCTCTGGGTGGCGGGCAGCCTCAAGGGCGCGGGCGTGGTCGACGAGCCCGGCGCGATGTGCTGGGTCGAGCTGGCCTGCCACGACGTCGACCTGGCCCGCCGCTTCTACGGCAAGGTCTTCGGCTGGCAGACGGCCGAGCGCCGGTACTACTCGCCGTACACGAACCTGAAGCTGGGGGACTGGTCGTTCGGCGGCATCATCGACATCGACGACCTGCGCCAGAACGGGTACCAGGCCGAGCCGCACTGGATCCCGTACTTCTGGGTCCAGGACTGCGACGCCACCGCGGCGAGGACCGCCGACCTCGGCGGCCGCGTCCTCCTCCCGCCCACCGACATCCAGCCGGGCCGGTACGCGGTGCTGGCCGACCCCGCCGGCGCCCGGCTCGCCGTGATCACGCCGGGCGGCGGCCCACCGGAGGCCTGACGATGCCCGAGGCGACGCGACCCGCACCCGGCTGGCCGGGCTGGATCGACCTGGCCAGCCCGCACCCCGAGACCGCGCGGACGTTCTACACCGAGCTGTTCGGCTGGTACTCCTACACGCTGAGCGTCCCCGGCTACGGCGACTACACGATGTTCACGCTCGACGACGTGCAGGGCCCGGAGGTCGCCGGGATGCAGTCGCTCGCCGACGACGCGCAGCCGCCGTCGTGGACCTGCTACTTCAAGGTGGTGGACCTGCAGACGACGGTCGACGCGGTGAAGGCGGGCGGCGGGCGGGAGCTGATCCCGCCGACGGACTACGCCGGCATCGGCTCGATGGCGCTGTGCATGGACCCGGAGGGCGCGGACTTCGGCATCGCGACGCCGGGCAACGCGATCGAGTTCGGCATCGTCAACCGGCCGCTCACGATGTGCTGGGCGGAGCTCGCGTCCCGCGACGTCGAGCGGGCGCGGCGCTTCTACGGCGGGGTGTTCGGCTGGCAGGCGGTGGACCGCGACTACTTCGGCTCGGTCTACACGAACTGGAAGCTGGACGACTGGTCGGTCGGCGGCATGGTCTCCATGGACGACGCGTGGCCGCCGCACTACCCGCCGCACTGGATCCCGTACTTCTGGGTGGACGACTGCGACGTCACCGCCGCCCGGGCCGCCGAGCTCGGCGCGACGGTCCGCATCCCGCCCGCCGACGTCCAGCCGGGCCGCTACTCGATGATGACCGACCCGACCGGCGCCCGCCTCGCCGTCATCACCCCGAGGATCGCCACCGGCCCCGGCATGTGACCGCGCCCGGCCACGCCCCGATACGGGCGGTTCGAGGGACGATCTTCGGGAATCGGACAGCGGTGCGGATCAGCGGGTTGCGGGGGTATGTGCTGTCCTGGGCGGGGCGGCGGTACTGGCGGGAGCGGCTGAAGCTCACCGCGAAGGCGGTCGTCGCGGGCGTCGTCGCGTGGGCGGTGGCGAAGTACGCCGTCGGGCACTCCGAACCGTACTTCGCGCCGCTGGCGGCGCTGCTCGGCGTGTACCCGTCGGTCGTCCGGTCCGTCCGGGAGAGCCTCGCGTACGGCGCCGGGTTCGTCCTCGGCGCCGCGCTCGCGATACCGGTCGGCCTCTGGATCGGGCCGAACGTCCTCGGGATCGCCGTCGTGCTGTTCCTCTCCATGATGGCGTCCGGGTGGCGGCGGCTCGGCGGGCAGTCGTCGCAGGTCCCGTTCACCGCGCTGTTCGCGCTGCTGCTCGGCGGCCACGACGCCGTCGGGTACACGCTGCCGCGGCTGGCGGACGTCGCGGTCGGCCTGGTGGTCGGGCTGGCCGTGAACGCGCTGGTGTTCCCGCCGCTCTACCTGCGCCGCGCCGAGTACGCGGTGGAGCGGCTGCGGGACGTCCTCGCCGAGGCGATGGACGCGCTCGCCGCCGCCATCACCGACCCCGCCGAGCGGCCGCGCTGGGACGAGGCGGACGAGCGGCTGCGGACCGTCCGGGAGCAGGCGCGGCACGCCTACGAGCAGGGCCGCGACAGCATGCGCGCCAACCCGCGCGCGAAGCTGCGCGGCTACCCGCTGCGCTGGCGGGACGAGCCGGAGCGCTGGCCCGCGACCCGGCTGATGAACACGCTCGAGAACGCGACGGCGTACGTCCGGTCGATCGCCGGCACCCACGCGGAGGCGATGGACGCCGACGCCGCGGAGCTGCGGTTCTCCGCGGCGTTCCGGCGCGACCACGCGCGGATGATCGGGATGCTCGCCGGGCTCGTCCGGCGGCTGCCCGAGGCGCCCGGCGAGGAGGAGCTCGCGGACGCCGAGCGCCTGCAGCGGCGGCTGGAGCGCCCGCACCACGGGCCGGGCACGGACGCGCCGGGCCTGTGGGACCCGCAGAAGGAGGTCCTCCGGCTCAGCCGCCTCATGCTGGACGACCTGTGCCCGACCCCGCCCCGCTGACCTCTCCCCGCCCGCGGGTCAGGAGAACACGCCGATGCCGTTCGCGACCGCGCGCTCGCGGCCGTCGGACGGGACGTTGCGGACGGTCGCCGACGCCTCGCCGGGCCCGCGCGCCACGAACGCGGACGACCCGCCGCCGTCGAGGTTCACCCCGGCGGACGCGCCCGCCCGCGCGAGCAGCGACGCCAGCTCGGCGACGGTGACGCCGCCGCTGGTCTCCGACCGGCCGTCCACCACGGCGAGGTACAGGTGGCGGCCGTCGCGGCTCACGCCGGCGGCGGTGCGCGGCGCGGGCCCGGCCGCGTCCAGGCCGTCCAGCGGGCGGCCGCCGCGCAGGATCGGGAACCCGCCCACCGCGAACCGGAACCGCACCTTCCCGGTGAGCCGGTAGCCGATCTTCACCCGGTCGCCCGTGCGCAGCTTCCGCAGCGCGGCGGCGCCCCCGTCGCGGCCGACGAGCACCGTCGTGCCCTTGGGGATCGCACCGGCGCCGACCGTGTCCGACACGTTCGTGACGACGCCGCGCCGCACCGCCACCTCGGCGGTGTCGGTGCTGCACGGGTCGTTGCGGGCGTCGTCCGTCCCGCAGACCGCGCGCTGCCGCGACACCGTGCCCCACTCGCTCGTGAACGCGCCGACGCCGTCGACGGGCAGCGCGTACTGGTTGAGGCCGCGCAGCTTCAGCGTGCCGAGCCGGGCCCGGACCGTCCCGGCCAGCCGCAGGCTCGCCACGTGCCCGCGCCGGTCGGCGCCGACGCCGATCACGTCGCGCGCGGACGTCCCGGGCGGCAGCGCGGGCCCGAACCGCTGGCCGTCCGGCACGGCGGCCTTCAGCGCCCGGCCGCCGTCCACCTCCGGGCCGGACGGCGCGCCGGTCGGCGGCACGCCCGCGTGGGTCTCGCTGATGTTGAAGAAGTCGCCGTTGACGCCGGCGATCGCGTGCTGGGCGTTCGCCATGTCCGACACCGTGGCGCGCTGGGCGACCACGCCGGGGTACAGCAGGCCGACCCGGACGTGCGGGGCGCGCAGGTCGACGTCCAGCAGGTCGCCGACCGCCTTGCCGCCGATCCCGGACGTCTCGAACGTCCGCGCGACGACCCCGGGCGACAGCGGCAGCGCCGAGGTGTAGCGCAGCTCCCCGACCGCCGCCGCGCGCGGCATCGCGCGGGCGGCGGGCCGCTCGCCGGATCCGGCGCCGTCGGTGCCCGGGGGCGCCGGGGCGGCGACCGCCGGTACCGCCGTGAGGGCCGTGCCCAGGACCGCCGTGCTCAGGACCGCCGTGCTCATGACCGCCGCGACGGCGGCCGTCCGCGTCTTCACCACCGGTGACACCCTTCTCTGCGGGGACAGCCTGTTGATCATGGCGTGGCGAGGGTGAACCGGTGGTGCCGGCGGTGCGAACTTTCGTCAATGATCTTCCTGGTCGGGGGGTGGGCCGGGGGAAGCGGGGGATTGACGGCCGCCGGAAACTAGAATTACGTTCGAATTCCTACTGGTCGGTACGGAGGACGGACGATGCGGGCAGCGCGCGAGGCTTGGCGCCGGCTGGAACCGGTGCACGGCATGATCTACTTCGTGCCGGAGGGACCCGAGCGCTACGCCGCGCTCGGCCTGGACGGCGCGGCCGGCTACTTCGCCTCCCGGTCCGCCGCGTTCGGCCGGGCGTCCGCCGAGGTCGTCATCGCGACCTTCTACAACTTCCACCCCGATCTCGTCCGCGCCGCCCTGCCCGCCGCCTGGGACAAGGCGTCCCCCGAGCAGGTGCTCGCCGCCCGCCTCGACGCGGCCGGCGCCGCCCTGCGCCGCGCCGGCATCGACCGCGTCGACGGCGTCGAGGAGGCCCTCGGCCTCGCCACCCGCGCCGCCGAGGCCGCCCGCGACCACCTGCACGGCCGCCCCCTGTTCGCCGCGCACGCCGCCCTGCCCTGGCCGGACGAGCCGATCGACCGGCTCTGGCACGCCCAGACCCTGCTCCGCGAGTTCCGCGGCGACACGCACGTGGCCGCCCTGACGGACGCGGGCGTCGCGCCGGTCGAAGCCCTCGTCCTGCACGCCGCCACCGGCACCGTCCCGACGCCGTTCCTCAAGGCCACCCGCGCGTGGCCGGCCGACGAGTGGGCCGCGGCCGAGGACGCGCTGCGCGCCCGCGGCCTCCTCGACGGCGACGAGCTGTCCGCCGAGGGGAAGGCGTTCCGGCAGCGGATCGAGGACCGCACCGACGAGCTCGCGCTGCCCGCCTACACCGCCCTCGGCGAGGCCGGCTGCGAGCGACTCGCCGAGCTGGCCCGCCCGATCGGCCGCGCCGTCGTCTCCGCGGGCCTGCTGAATCCCGCCCGCTGATCGCTCCCGGGCCCGGAAAGCGCCGGAAAACCCTTGGCGCCGATTCCGGGCCCGCGGTTATCGTCGCGTGGCCGCGGAACATTTCCGCGGCGCTGCCGGCGAGAGCCAGAAAAGGAGTGATTCCCGATGACCGCGACCTTCCTTGACCTGACGACCGTTCGCAACATCGGGATCATGGCGCACATCGACGCCGGCAAGACCACCACCGCCGAGCGGATCCTCTACTTCACCGGCGTCTCGCACCGCATCGGCGAAGTGCACGACGGCAATACCGCCCTCGATTGGACGGACCAGGAACGCGAGCGCGGAATCACCATCACCTCCGCCGCGACGACGTGCCATTGGCGCGGCCACACGATCAACCTGATCGACACCCCGGGCCACGTCGACTTCACCATCGAGGTCGAACGCTGCCTGCGCGTCCTCGACGGCGCCGTCGCCGTGTTCGACGGCGTCGCCGGCGTCGAACCGCAGTCGGAGACCGTGTGGCGGCAGGCCGACCGGTACGGCGTCCCGCGCG
The DNA here is from genome assembly GCF_008923365.1 of Actinomadura montaniterrae. Taxonomy (GTDB): domain Bacteria; phylum Actinomycetota; class Actinomycetes; order Streptosporangiales; family Streptosporangiaceae; genus Spirillospora; species Spirillospora montaniterrae. Next base: position 33,539 of record NZ_WBMR01000038.1, on the reverse strand, counting down.
TCTGCTTCGTCAACAAGCTCGACCGGCCGGGCGCCGACCTGCACCGCTGCGTCGACATGATCGCCGACCGGCTGGGCGCGGTCCCGCTCGTCCTGCAGCTGCCGATCGGCGCCGAGGCCGGCTTCACCGGCGTCGTCGACCTGGTCGAGGAGCGCGCGCTCGTCTGGCCGGACGGCGGCGAACCGGACGTCCTGCACGTCCCGCCCGGCCTCGCGGCGGACGCGCGGCGGTGGCGGGCCCGGCTCGTCGAGACGCTCGCCGAGCACGACGACACGATCATGGAGCTGTACGTGGCCGGCGCGGAACCGCCGGCCGAGCGGCTGCACGAGGCGATCCGCCGGCTCACCGTCGCGTCCATCGCGACGCCGGTGCTGTGCGGCAGCGCGTACCGGAACAAGGGCGTCCAGCCGCTGCTGGACGCGATCGCGCGGTACCTGCCCTCGCCGCTGGACGTCGCGGGCGGCCCGCGCGCCGCGTCCGACGCCGCGCCGCTGTCCGCGCTCGCGTTCAAGATCATGACCGACCGGCACCTCGGCCGGCTCACCTTCGTCCGGATCTACTCCGGCCGCCTGGAGACCGGCACGCAGGTGCTGAACAGCGTCGTCGGCGGAAGGGAGCGGATCGGCAAGATCTACCGCGTCCACGCGAACAGCCGCGAGGAGATCGCGTCGGCGGGCGCGGGCGACATCGTCGCGGTCATGGGCCTCAAGCGGACCACGACCGGCGAGACGCTCTGCGACCCCGCGCACCCGGTCGTGCTGGAGTCCATGGACTTTCCGTCCCCGGTCATCGAGGTCGCCATCGAGCCCCGCTCGAACGGCGACCAGGAGCGGCTCGGCGCCGCCCTCCGGCGGCTCGCCGAGGAGGACCCGTCCTTCCAGGTGCACGCCGACGCCGAGACCGGCCAGACCGTCATCGGCGGGATGGGGGAGCTCCACCTGGAGATCCTCGTCGACCGGCTCCGCGACGACCACGGCGTCGACGAGCGGGTCGGCCGTCCCCGCGTCGCCTACCGGGAGACCATTCGCCGGGCCGCCTCGAAGGTCGAGGTGACCTACAAGAAGCAGAACGGCGGAAAGGGGCAGTTCGCGAAAGTCCAGCTCTCCATCGAGCCGATCGAGGGGCATTATGAGTTCGTCAACCAGGTGACCGGCGGGCACGTCCCGCGGCATTTCGTGCCGTCCGTGGACGACGGATGCCAGGACGCCATGCGCACCGGCCCGCTCGCCGGCTTCCCGATGACGGGCGTGCGCGTCACCCTGCTCGACGGCGACCACCACACGATCGACTCGTCCGAGCTCGCCTTCGCGATCGCCGGTTCGCTGGCCTTCAAGGAGGCGGTCCGCCGCGCGTCGCCCGCGCTGCTCGAACCGGTGATGGCCGTCGAGGTCACCACGCCCGCCGAGCACATGGGCGCGGTCATCGGCGACCTCAACGCGCGCCGCGGCCGCGTCGAGGGCACCCGCCCGCGCGGCGGCGCCGAGGTCGTCCGCGCCCTCGTCCCGCTCGCGGAGATGTTCGGCTACGTCGGCCACCTGCGCGGCGCCACCTCGGGCCGCGCGGTCCACTCGATGCAGTTCGACTCGTACGCCGAGGTCCCGCCCGCCGTGGCCGCCAAGGTGGTGGCGGCCGCCTGACCCGACCGGCCGCACGGGCCCCGCCCGTGCGGCCGGTCCCTCAGCGCGGCCGGACGCGGCGGCGGCGCGTGGCCGGTGTTGGCGTGTGGCCGGTGTTGGCGTGCTTTCAGTTGCTATTGGCGGCGCGTTAATAGCGTGTTACAAGTAACTCAACACTTATGCAGCGCCCGGTCGGGGGCGCGGGGCGCCCTGCGGGCTCCGGGAGAGCCGGAGCGCCAGAGGAGGTCACCATGGGTGAGACCACGCGCAGGCGGTTCCTGCGCGACGCCGGACTGGTGGGCGCCGCCACGGCGGGCGTCATGGCGATGGGACCGGCGCCGGCGCGGGCCGCCGGCGGGAAACGGGTCGCGGTCCTCGGCGGCGGCGTCGCCGGGCTCAGCGCGGCCCACGAACTGGCCGACCGCGGCTTCCAGGTCGACGTCTACGAACGCACGGCCCTCGGCGGGAAGGCGCGCAGCATCTTCCCGCCCGGCACCGGCACGGGCGGGCGCCTCGACCTCCCGGGCGAGCACGGGTTCCGGTTCTTCCCCGGCTTCTACTTCAACCTCACCGACAACATGCGCCGGACGCCGTTCCCCGGCAACAAGAACGGATGCTGGGACAACCTCGTCCGCGCCGACGCGTACATGATGGCGCGGCAGGGACGGCCCGACCTGACCATTCCGTTCCCGTTCCCGCTGCCGCCGAACTCCAGCATCTACGACAAGGCCAGCTTCCTGGCGACGATCCAGTCCGGGCTGCAGACGGTCGCGAAACTGTCGCTCACGGAGGCGGCGTTCGCCGCGCAGAAACTGCTCGTCTACGTCACGAGCTGCGACGCGCGCAAGCTCGGGCAGTGGGAGAACATCACGTGGTCGGACTACATCCGCGCCGACCGGTTCTCCGACGAGTACAACAAGTTCATCGCCGACGGGACGATCCGCAACCTGGCCGCGACCAAGTCCAAGGACGCCAGCACCCACTCGATCGCCAAGGTCGGCGAGGCGACGGTGTGGAGCATCCTCGACCTCGGCAACGAGCCCGGCGGGACCGTCGACCGGGTCCTGGACGGGTCGACGTCGGAGATGTGGCTCGACCCATGGATCGCGCACCTGAAGAGCCTCGGCGTCACCTTCCACGTCGGCTACAACGTCGACTCGCTGCAGATCTCCGGCGGCGCCATCACCGGCGCCGGGGTCACCGCGAACGGGAGCTCCAGCACGGTCACGGCCGACTACTACATCGTCTCCATGCCGTGCGAGCGGGCCGTGAACCTGCTCAGCACCGACATCCTCAAGGCGGACCCGTCGCTCGCCGGAATCAAGGGCCTGCGCACCGACTGGATGACCGGCCTGCAATTCTTCCTCAAGAAGAAACTGCCGCTGGCGCCCGGCCACGTCAACTACGGCGACTCCGCGTGGGCGGTCACGTCCATCAGCCAGGAGCAGTTCTGGAAGCGGGACTTCTCCACCTACGGCGACGGCACCGTGCAGGACTGCCTGTCGTCCATCATCTCCGATTGGTTCACCCCCGGCACGTTCAACAAGAAGAAGGCGAGCGAGTGCACGCCCGCCGAGATCGCCGCGGAGACGTGGGCCGAGATCAAGGCCCACCTCAACGACACCGGCACCGTCCTCACCGACGACATGCTGCACTCGTGGTTCCTCGACCCGGCGATCGTGCGCAGCGGCAGCGGCGTCACCAACGACACGCCGCTGTTCATCCAGCAGCCCGGCTCGTGGAAGCTGCGCCCCGACGCCAAGACGAAGATCCCGAACCTGTTCCTCGCCGGCGACTGGGTGAAGACGCCGATCAACGTGACGACGATGGAGGGCGCCAACCAGGGCGGCCGGCAGGCGGTGAACGCGCTGCTGGACGCGGCCGGGTCGACCGCGTCGCGCTGCTCGGTGCACCAGCTCTACGAGTCGCCGCTGTGGACGCTCTTCAAGGCCAACGACAAGGCCCGCTACGCGCTCGGCCTCCCGCACGAGTTCGACATCCTCGACCCGCGCTGGCCCTAGCGGCCAGTCCTAGCCGAGTGACCGGCGCGCCACCAGCGCCGCGTTCAGCAGCTGCAGGTCGGCCGGGCGGGCCGGGTCGAGGCCGGTCAGCTCGCAGATCCGGCGGACGCGGTAGGCGACCGTGTTCGGGTGGACGTGCAGGGCCGCCGCGGTGGCGCGCCGGTCCAGGCCGTCCGCCAGGTAGCGGCGCAGCGTGTGCAGCAGCTCGGGCTTGCGGTCGAGCGGCTCGAGCAGCCCGGCGAGCAGGGGCAGCGCGCCGCTCGGCCGGCTGAGCTGGTAGTCGAGCAGGACGTCGGCGAGCCGGTACAGGCCGGGCGGGCGGCCCGTCTCGCGGACGAGGTCGATGATCTCGGCGGTCTGCGTGACGGCGGCGGGGATCCCGGACGGCCCGGTGATCTCCGCCGCCGCGGTGACGCGGGTGTCGGCGGCCTTCCCGGCCTGCGCGACGAGGTCGTCCACCAGGTCCCAGGACGGCGGCGCGGCGAACGGCAGCAGCGCCGTGCCGCCGGCCGCGTCGAGCGCGGTGAGCGCGGGCTCCCCGGCGAACCGGTCCAGCACCGTCCGGACGCGGCGGATCTTGCGGCGGGCGGCGACCCGGGCGCGCTGGCCGGTGCCGCGCTCGTCGGGCGTCCGGGTGAACGCGAGCGTCAGCACGGCGTACCGGGCGGCGGGCCGCAGCCCGGTCCGGCCGGCGATGCTCTCCAGCGGCTCCCCGGCGAGCAGCGCGGTCATCAGCGCGTGCCGCCCGCCCTGCTCCTGGCTGTCGAGGACCTGCCGGACCTCCAGGTAGGAGCCGCTGACGGCGGTGGTCAGCCGCGCCTGGAAGTCGACGAAGTAGCCGAGCGCCTCCTGCAGGTCGGGCAGGTCGGACGGCAGGGCGCCGGCGGCGAGCTCGTCCCAGGCCATCGCCGCGCCGATCCGGTAGGCGGTGAGGATCGCCTCCAGCGGCACGCCCTCCTCGGCGCGCAGAGCGGCCGAGTCGCGCTGCCGCCCGAACTCGCCGGGATCGGCGGGGCGGCGGCGGTCCAGCACGTCCGCGAACTGGCGGAGGCTGTGCTGGACGATCCCGGCGATGTCCCCGGCGATCTCCTCCTGCGGCAGCTCGGCGTAGGCGGGCAGCTCGTCGAGCAGCCGTGCCAGGACGCGGCGGGTCAGCTCCGGCGCGCGCGCCCGCAGATGCGCGGCGAGCGGGCGCCCGCCCATGCACAGCGCCCGCCCGGCCCCGCCCGGAGGCGGCCCCGGCGCGCCCGACAGCGGCTCCGGCATGCCCGAAGGCGGTCCCGGCGCGCCCGACGGCGGCCCGGCCGTGCTCAGCGGCCCCTTGTTGTCCTCCGGCACAACGGCTCCCGGGAAACTCTGCGCGCGCACCAATTGAACGGTGTGTCAAAAGTCTGGACGATCACGGCGACATCGTCCATGACGGCCAGGGAGAGAACTGATGAAGCGTCTGTTCGGCGGCGTTGTCGGCTCGATCGTGGCGGCGGCCGCGGCCCTGGCGGTCGCCGGGCCCGCGCACGCGGCGGCGGGACGGTACGTCGCGCTCGGCGACTCGATGGCGTCCGGCCCGCTCATCCCCGACATCACCGGCAACGTCGGCTGCGGCCGGTCCACCCGCAACTACGCGCACGACCTCGCCTCCGCGATGGGCCTGAACCTGGCGGACGTGACGTGCAGCGGCGCGTCCACCAAGCACATGACGCAGTCGCAGAGCACCAGCGTCGCGGGCGTCGACACCGGGACCGTCCCGCCGCAGTTCGACGCGCTGACCGCGGACACCTCCCTGGTCACGCTGACGATCGGCGGCAACGACGTCGGCCTCGTCGGCGTCGCGCAGAACTGCGCCACCCTCGACCCGACGGCGACGCCCTGCAAGGGGACGTACGAGGCGCAGGTCGCGCAGCGCACGGCGGAGTTCGAGCCGAAGCTGTCGGCGGTGCTCGACGGTATCCGGCAGCGGTCCCCGAACGCCCGGATCGTCGTCACCGGCTACGGCCTCTACATCAAGCCGAACGGCTGCTGGCCGGTGCAGCCCGTGCTGCCGACCGACGCCAACTTCCTTCAGGGCGCCGTGAACAGCATGAACGCGGTCATCAAGCGGCAGGCCGAGGCGCACGGCGACACCTACATCGACCTCGTCACGCCGAGCGCCGGGCACGACTCGTGCCAGTCGGCGTCCCAGCGCTGGCTGGAGGGCTACGTCCCGGTACACGCGGCCGCGCCGCTGCACCCGAACGCGTCCGGCGAGGCCGCGTACGCCACCGTCATCCGCAACACGATCGACGCGTCCTGAGACCAGCACGCACCGCAGACCAGCAGAGCCCGTAGACCAGCAGGCGCCGTGTTCGGCGACACGGCGCCGCCTCCCTGCCCGGGCGCCGCCTCTCCTCCAAGGGGCGGCGCCCGGGCGCGTCCGGGGCGTCTCGGTACATTGAGGGCGCCTCTTCCCCCTCGCCGAAGGACGCCGGGATGAACGACGAGATGCGCGGGAACGTCGCCGCGTTCGAGCAGACGGTCCGCTCCTCGCTCGCGCTGGCCGCGACGCTCGGGGCGGCCGAGTGGGACCGCCCGACCGACTGCCCGGGCTGGACGGTCAAGGACCAGTTCTCCCACCTGGTCTCGGTGGAGGCGGCGCTGCTCGGCGACCCGGCCCCCGAGGTCGAGGTCCCCGAGTTCGGCCACGTCCGCAACGACTTCGGGCGGTACCTGGAGGCCGGCGTGCACGCGCGGCGGTCCGTTCCCGGGCCGCAGGTCGCGGCCGAGCTGGCGGACGTGCTGGAGCGCCGCCTCGCCCAGCTGCCGGGCCAGGACCCGGACGAGCCGACGACCCTCCCGAACGGGAAGCAGGGCACGTACGCGCTGTTCATGGGGTTCCGCGCGATGGACTGCTGGACGCACGAGCAGGACGTGCGGCGCGCGGTGGGCCGTCCCGGCAACCTCGACGCGCCCGCGGCGGGCTGCTTCTGGGACATCCTCGCCCAGGGGCTGCCGCTCGTGGTCGCGCGCAAGGCGGGGGCGGAGCCGGGGCAGTCGGTGCTGTTCCGGATCGGCGGGCCGGTGGAGCACCGGGTGGCCGTGATGGTGGACGGCGAGGGGCGCGGCGCGTTCGCGGGCGAGGTGCCGGACGCGGCGACGGCCGAGCTGGACATGGACTGGGAGTGCTACGTGCGGCTCACCGCCGGGCGGTGCGGGCCGGACGCGGTGAAGGTGCGGGTCAAGGGGGACGCGGAGCTGGCCGGCCGGGTGCTGGACGGCATGGCGCTGACCCCGTGAGGCGAGCTACCGGCGGGTAGCCGGTTCCGGCCACGGGCGGCCCGGACGGCTTTACAGCCCGATCATGCCAGTGAATGCTGGCACGATCGAGTCCCCGCCTGGGAGCAGACCGCCCCGTGAGAACCCTGCCCGCCCGCCGGACCGCGTCGCTCGCCCTCGCCGCCGCCCTTGCGGGCGCCGGCATGACCGGCCTGACCGGCGCCGCGCGAGCCGACGCCCCGCCCGGCGCCTGGACCGCCACCGAGATCACCGGACTGGCCGCCCCGGCGCTCTACGGGGTCACGGCGCCCGACCTCGGGCACGCCTGGGCCGTCGGCACGCAGTCGTCCTCGTCCGCCCCGCTGATCCTGAGCTACCGGCACGGCGCCTGGACGCCGCAGACCGCACCCGCCGGAACCGCGCCCGAGCTGGTGGACGTCGCGTCCGGCGGGCCGTCCAACGTGTGGGCCGTCGGGCAGGGCGGCGGCGACGCCACGGCGAAGGCACTGCACTGGAACGGCCGCGCGTGGAAGGCCGTCGCCTACCCGCGCCCGCTGCCGATGGCGGTCTCGGTCGACTCCCGGGGCAGGGCCTGGTCGATCGGTTCCAACACTGACGGCAGCGGTGCCGCCGTGTTCCGCCGCACCGGCGGCGCCTGGACGGACAAGGGGCTCGCGCTCGCGAGCGGAACCCTGCTGGACGCCCTCGCCGCGCGCACACCGAAGGACGTCTGGGCCGGCGGCGCGACCTCGTCCGGCGACGGCCTGTGGCACTACGACGGGACGAGCTGGACGCAGATGGACATCCCCGGCGACTGGCCGCACTGGGTGCTGCAGGTCGCCGCGCTGTCGCCGGACGACGTCTGGTTCTACACGCTCCCGCAGGACCCGCTGTTCTCCGGCCCGACCCTCGTCCACTGGGACGGGACCGCGTTCACCGTGACGAAGACGCCGTCGCCGTCCGCGACGGTGCGCACCTACGCGCAGGACGTCGGGTTCCTCGGCGACATCGCGCCCGACGGGCGGGGCGGCGTGTGGCTGCAGGACAGCCGCACCGCCTACTACCGGCACTTCGACGGCACGTCCTGGACGAGCGTGCCGCGTCCCGTCAACGACCTGGGCGGCTGGCCGCAGGTCTACGACCTCGCGCAGGTCGGCCGCACCGCGTCGGTGCGGGGCGTCGGGCCCGGCGCCGGGGACCGGCTGCTGATCGACCGGTTCCGCTGATCCGGCGCTCCGGCCCCGCCGCCCGGACGGCGGGGCCGGGACGCCCGCGTCCACGGCGGGATCGGGTTCACGTTCGAGCACCCCGCGCACCTGTACTACCGCCGGGCCAAGGCGGACCATGTGCTTCTCGGCACCCCCGACCGCGCCCGAGCCTAGGGAGGGCACCGTGCCCAGCATCGACGACCGCGTGCGGGAGTTCGCGCGGACGCAACCGGACCGGGTCGCCGTCATCGGCACCGCCACCTCGATCACCTGGGGCGAGCTGGACGCCGCCGCCGACCGCGCCGCCGCGTTCCTCGCGGGGCGCGGCGTCGGGCCCGGCGACCGCGTCGGCTGGCTCGGCCGCAACGACGTCGCCTACCCGGTCCTGCTGCTCGGCGCGTGGCGGCGCCGCGCGGTGCTCGCCGGGCTGAACTGGCGGCTGGACCCGTCCGAGCTGCGGCCCGTGCTGGACTCCGTCGAGCCCGCCCTGCTCGTCGCCGACGCGAGGAGCGCCGGCCTCGCCGAGCCGGACCACGTCGTCCCGGACGGCGATCCGCCCTGGTCGGACGGGCCGATCGACCCGGACGCGATCCTCGTCCCCGAGCCCGGCGACGCCGCTCTGCTGTTCTTCACGTCCGGGTCGACCGGCGCCCCGAAGGGCGTGCTCCTCGACCGGGGACCGAACGACGCCTGCTACACGATGCCGATGCCGTTCGCGATGGCGCCGTCGTCGACGGCGCTGATCGTCCCGCCGGTGTTCCACGTCGCCGGGTCGTGCTGGGTGCAGATGGCGCTGGCGTCCGGCACGACCCAGCTGTTCCTGGCGGACGCGGCGCCCGCGTCGATCGTCCGCGCGCTGCGCTACCACCGGGTGACGCACGCGCTGATGGTGCCGACGCTGATCAAGACCGTGCTGGACGAGCTGTCCCGCACCGGCGCCGCCCTCCCGGACCTGCGGCACATCGCCTACGGCAGCATGCCGATCCCGCGCCCGCTGCTGGAGGCGGCGGTGAAGGTGCTCGCGGGCGTCGGGTTCACGCAGGCGTACGGGCTGACCGAGGCGGGCGGGCTCTGCGCGCACCTGGAGCCGTCCGACCACGTCCTGGACGACCCGGACGGCCGGCTCGGCGCCACCGGACGGCCCATCCCCGGCGTCCGGTTCACGGTGGTCCGTCCCGGCACCGGCGAGGAGTGCGCGCCGGGCGAGCAGGGCGAGGTCGTGATCGCGTCCGACTTCATGATGCGCGGCTACTGGCGCGACCCGGCCCGCACCGGCGAGGTCCTCGACGCGGCGGGCCGGCTGCGCAGCGGCGACCTCGGCCACCTCGACGCGGACGGCTACCTGCACATCGCGGGCCGCGCCGACGACATGATCATCACCGGCGGGGAGAACGTGCACCCGGCCGAGACCGAGCGGACGATCATGGCGCTGCCGGGCGTGGTGGAGACCGCCGTGTTCGGCGTGCCGGACGAGCACTGGGGGCAGCGGGTCTGCGCCGCCGTCGTCACCGACGCGGGCCTCACCCCGGCCGAGGTGATCGGGTTCTGCCGGTCCCGGATGGCGCACTACAAGTGCCCGTCCGAAGTGATCGTCGTGCCCTCGCTTCCGCGGACCCCGACTGGGAAGATCTCCAGGAGCCGCCTGCGCGGCCTCGCCGCCCCCTGACCCCCGACCACCCCCGGAGGTTCGCCCATGGCGAAGATCATCGAGCACGGCACCTGGCAGCTGCGGCCCGAGGACGAGGGGCTGCACGAGCCCGGACCCGAGGTGCTGTGGAACGAGTCCTACTACTTCGACTTCGCCGCCCCGGACGGGTCCGTCGCCGGGTACGTGCGGCTCGGCCTGTACCCGAACTGGGACCGCGCCTGGTACTGGGCGTGCGTCACCGGGAAGGACCGCCCGCTCGTCCTGATCGCCGACAACGACGCGCCGCTCCCGAAGCCGGGCACGACCGACGTGCACACCGGCACCTATGACGCGACGCAGACCATCGCCGAGCCGTTCGGGCCGGTGAAGATCGGGCTGGACGGCCAGGCCGCGATCCTGACCGACCCGACCGCCGCGTACGGTGACACGTCCGGCGCCGAGACGACGCGCCTCACGTTCGACCTGCGATGGGACACGGTCAGCGGCGTCTACCCCTACAAGGACATCCCGCGCTACGAGATCCCGTGCACGGTGTCCGGCACCGTCACGGTCGGGGACGAGACCATCGCCGTCGACGCGCCCGGCGAGCGCGACCACAGCTGGGGCGAGCGCGACTGGTGGAAGACGTCGTGGCTCTGGTCGTCCGGGCGGCTCGGCGACGGCACGTTCTTCCACTGCATGCAGGCCAACATCGGGTTCGCGATCCCGTGGCCGTCGTTCGCGGTGCCGCCGGGCGGCGAGATCGAGCACCGCGACGGCTTCTCCGCCGAGACCCGCTTCGGCGGCGACGACCTGCCCGCGTCGTCGCACCTGCGGGTACCGGGCGTCCCGATGACCGCGACGCCGCTGGCGTTCGCGCCCGTCGCCGTCGTCTCGCCGGACGGGCGCACCGCGCACTTCCCGCGCGCGCTCTGCCGCTTCGACGCCGAGGACGGCCGCACCGGCCACGGCTGGACGGAATGGCACCAGCCGCCCGGCTGGCAGGACCACGGCTGGTCCTACCTCGCCGAAGGCGGCGCCGAGTGACCGGGCCGGTCGCGGGCGGCGCCGGCCTGACCGCGTCCTGGCTGACCGAGGCCCTCGCGCGCGACCTGGACGGCGCGGCGGTCACCGCCGTCGGCGCGGAGCCGGTCGGCACCGGCCAGGTCTCCGACAGCCTGCGCCTGCGCCTCACCTACGACGGCCCGGTCGGGCTGCCCGCGACGATGATCGCGAAGGTTCCGGCGGCGGACGAGGCGAGCCGCGCGGCGGCCCGCGCGATCCGCACCTACGAGGTGGAGGCGAGCTTCTACGCGGGCATCGCGGGCGGCCTCGACGCCAGCGTGCCCGCCTGCTACTTCTCCGCCTACGAGGCCGAGAAGGACGACTACGTCGTCCTGCTGCAGGACCTCGCCCCCGCGCAGGCGGGCGACCAGCTCGCGGGCGTCTCACCGGGCGAGGCCGCCGCCGCGGTCGACGAGATGGCCGCGCTGCACGCCGCCGGATGGAACGATCCGGACCTCGCCGCACTGCCCTGGCTCAACCGGCACAGCGCGGAGGCCGCCGAGTTCACCACCGCGATGGTGACCGGCCTGTACGAGGGATTCAAGGAGCGGTACGCGGAACGGCTGGAACCCGAGGTCATCGGCCTGATCGAGGAGTTCCTGCCGTCGATGGGCGGCTACCTCGCCGCGCGGGACGGCGCGTCCACCCTCATGCACGGCGACTTCCGCGCCGACAACCTGCTGTTCGGCGGGCCGCGCCCGGTCGTCCTGGACTGGCAGACCTGCGCGTACGGGCCGGGCGCCGCCGACCTCGCGTACTTCCTCGGCTCCAGCCTGCCCGTGGAGGCGCGGCGCGAGCACGAGCGCGCGCTCGTCCGCCGCTACCACGCCGCCCTCACCGGCCGCGGTGTCGAGCTGGCCTGGGACGACTGCTGGGACGGCTACCGCCGGCACGCCTTCCAGGGCATCGTCATGGCGATCGGCGCGTCGATGCTGGTCGAGCGCACCGACCGGGGCGACGAGATGTTCTGCACGATGACCACGCGGCACGCGCACCACGCGCTCGACCTCGACGCCGCGTCGCTGCTGCCCTGACGGCCCGCCGTGGCGCCGCGTCCGGGGGGCGCCACGACGGGCCCGGGTCAGGCGCGCTCGGCGCCCGGGAAGTGGGAGGCGAGCAGGTCGGGGGACTCGGGACGGCCGTCGAGCACCCGGTTCGTCCGGTTGGTGACGCTCCAGCCGGCGGGCGTGCGGTGCAGCGTCCAGTGGTTGGCGGTGGCGCGGCGCAGCGTGAACCCGCCGTCCCTGTTCACGATCATCAGCGTGTAGCCGACGGCGGTGGCCTCGTCGCCGGACACGGTGACGTGCGGCGGGCCGACGAAGTGCGCGCAGCCGCCCGCGATCCACCGCTGGTGGTTCGCCGACCGGACCATCGCGTCGATCGCGGGACGGCCGTCCATCATCAGCTCGTCCACGTCGTACACGCCGTCCTCGTCCCACAGGGCGGCGACGGCCCCGGCGCAGCCGCTGTCGACCAGCGGCCCGTAGGACAGGATCAGCCGGGTGATCTCCCGCTCGTCCTCCAGCGCGCGGAGGCGGTCCTCCAGGGCGGCGAGCCGGGTCTCGACGTCGGTCACAGCGTGTCTCCAAAGGTCAGGCCGTACGTAGGGGCGAGGTCGCGGAGCGCGGCGAGCTGCTCGCAGTAGTGCGCGGCCGACTCCGCCGTGATGCGGACGCCGGCGACGGTCGCACCCGCCTCCCGCAGCCGGACGAGCGCCTTGCCCGCGACCTCGGCGTCGCCGATCGGGTCCAGCGGGCGGGACGGGCCGAGCACCACGTCGAAGCCGTCCGGGACGTCGGCCTCGGCGAGCATCCCGGCGAGCTGCGCCAAGGGCAGCCCGAACGGCACCCACCCGTCGGCGGCGAGCGCGCGGCGCAGGGAGCGGGCCGTGCGACCGCCGATCCAGAACGGGACGTGCTCCTGGATGGCGTGCGGCTCGACGACCATGCCGGAGAAGTCGTAGTGCTCGCCGTGGTACTCCGGCACCCGCTTCGCCAGGGACGCCCGCAGGGCGGCGATGGCGTCGTCCGCGCGCGCGCCGCGTCCGGCGAACGGGGCGCCGAGCAGGTCGAACTCCTCTCCCAGGCTCCCGACGCCGAGGCCGAGCGTGAGCCGGCCCCCGCTGATCCGGTCGAGCGTCCCGTACCGCTTGGCGATCGCGAGCGGGTGGTGGTAGCCGAGGACGAGCACCTGCGTGGCGAGCCGGATCCGGGCGGTGCGGGCGGCGAGGTAGCCGAACGTGGCGAGCGGGTCCCAGTACACGCCGCCGCGCTGCTCGGCCGCCTCGACCGGGACCGCGACGTGCTCGCTGCAGGTCAGGTGGTGGTAGCCGAGCCGGTCGGCGGTCTCGGCGATCCGCCCGATCTCCTCGATGCCGGCGTCCCGCTCCCAGCCGGCGTGCCCGAGCGGCGGCTGGGCCACCACCGGCGTGACGATGCCGACATGCATCGCGTCCCCTCTCGACAGAAAAACGTTCTACTCGTGGCCCCGCCGTCGTCCGAGCTCCGGGCCGATCCCCGCTGCTCCTGCGTGACCTGGCCTGACGCTACCCCTTCCGGTCCGCGCCAGGACTTGCTAGATTCCACTCAACAAGAATTCATTTCAGTCGTGTTCCCGGGAGGTGCGATGACCGAGACCATGGCCGCGCCCGTGCGGCGCGATGCGCCGCCGTCGATGATCGAGCGGATGACGCTGATCCTCGACGCCTTCAACGGGCCGTCGGCCCGGCTCACGCTGGAGGACGTGGCCCGCCGCACCGGGCTGCCGCGCTCCACCGCGCACCGGATCCTCGACCAGCTCGTCCGGCAGCGGTGGCTCGCCCACCACTCCTTCGGCTACGGCCTCGGCCAGCGCGCGCTCGGCCTCGGCGGCCAGGACGGCGGGCACGGCAAGATCCGCGAGGCCGCCGCGCCGTACCTGCACGAGCTGCAGGTCACCACCGGCCTCGTCGCGCACCTCGCGGTGCTGGACGGCGCCGAGGTCTTCTACCTGGACAAGCTCGGCGGGCGGCTCGCCGCCTCCGTGCCGTCCCGGGTCGGCGGCCGCGCCCCCGCGCACTCCACCGCGCTCGGCAAGGCGATGCTCGCCTGGCTGGAGCCCGAGCAGGTCGACGCGCTGCTCGGCACCGGCATCACCCGGCTGACCAGCCGCACCATCGGCGAGCTCGGCACCCTGCACCAGGAGCTGCACCGCGTCCGGCAGCGCCGCGGCCTGGCGTTCGAGCGCGGCGAGTCGTTCCCCGGCATCGCCTGCGTGGCCGCCGCGATCCGCGGCGCCGAGGGCCCCGTCGCCGGGATCTCCCTGGTCGGCGACATCCACACGCCGCTGGAGAACGTCGCGCCGCTCGTCGTCACCGCCGCCCGCGAGACCGCGCAGGTGCTGTTCCCCGGCTCCGCGGCGGCCGGACGCGGCGGCCGGACCCGCCGCGCGCACGCCGACCGCCCCGTCCCGGAGCACACCTGGTCCGCCGCCACCATGAACCGGCTGCTCGCCGTCGACGGCCGCGGCGACTGGATGTGACCCGCGGATCCGGGTGAGCTCAGCCCCAGCCCCAGCGGTCGCCCTCGCCCCACGGGTCCGGGGCGAACGGCACCTCCGGCGGGTGCACGCCGAACCGGCTGCGGAAGAACAGCATCGGGCGCCGCCACACCCCGCCCGGCGCCTCGTGTACCCGGACCGACAGGACCCGGCCGATCACCACGTCGTGGTCGCCGGCCTCGTGTACGTCGTGGACGGCGGCGTGCACGTTCAGCAGGACGTCGCGGAGCTGGGGGGTGCCGTGCGGGGACAGGTCCCAGTCGAGCCCCTCGTACTTCAGGCCGCGGCTCGACCCGAAGCGCGCGCACAGGTCGGCCTGCTCCTCGCCGAGGACGTTCACGCAGAACCGTCCGGCGGAGCGGATCCGCGGCCACGACCGGCCGCGCCGGTCCGCGCAGAACAGGATCAGCGGCGGTTCGAGCGACACCGACGCGAACGACTGGCAGGCGAACCCGACGGGCTCGTCGCCGTCGAGCGCGGTCACCACGGTGACGCCGGTGGCGAACTCCGCCATCGCCCGCCGGAACTCCAGGGGGTCGGGGGAGTCCGCGGGCCCCGCGGGCCCGCCGGTCTCTGCGGTGAGCGCTGGCTCTGCTGGCATGAGGTCACCTCGCGGCTGTCGGGCGCTGTCGCCGGTCTCGATGCACCGGAAGGTAGGCACGCGCGGCGCCGCGCGCGCCCCCGGATCCCAATGAGTGGAAGCCCGCGCCGCTCACGCCGTCAAGCGGGGCTTCGCGGCGCCCCTCCGGCGAACGTCCCGCTGATCGGGAATGCACTGGACGGTCCCGACCAAACGCCCGTTAGGTTTCCGGCAAGCCACCCAGAAGGACTGAGAACATGCCCACGGAGCTGACCTACGAGTCGACCTTGCGCGAACTCGCCACGGACCAGGGCGTCCTGCGCTATCACGAGGCCGGCGACGGGCCGCCGCTGCTGATGCTGCACGGCTCGGGCCCCGGCGTGACGGGCTGGCGCAACTTCCGCGGCAACCTCGCGCGGTTCGCCGAGCACTTCCGCTGCCTGGTGCTGGAGTTCCCCGGCTTCGGCGTGAGCGACCCGACCGACGAGCACCCGATGGCCGCCGCGTCCGGCGCCGCGATCCGCTTCCTGGACGGGCTCGGCCTGGAGCAGGTCGACGTGATCGGCAACTCGATGGGCGGCATCGTCGGCACCCAGATGGCCCTCGCGCACCCCGAGCGGGTGCGGCGGCTGGTCACCATCGGCGGGATCGGCCGCAACATCTTCAGTCCCGGCCCCGGCGAGGGCATCAAGCTGCTGATGGAGTTCACCGACAACCCGACCCGCGAGGGCCTCGTCCGGTGGCTGCACTCGATGGTCTTCAACCCGGCGATCGTCACCGAGGAGCTGATCGAGGAGCGGTGGCAGCAGGCCACCGACCCCGACACCCTCGCCTCCGCGCGCCGCATGTACTCCACGGCCGCGATGACCGCGAACTTCAAGATGCAGGCGCGCTCGCCCGAGCCGCCCTACTGGGCGATGCTCCACCGGCTGAAGGCCGAGACCCTCATCACCTGGGGGCGTGACGACCGGGTCAGCCCCGTCGACATGATGCTCGTCCCGATGCGGACGATCCCGAACGTGCAGGTCAACATCTTCCCGAACTGCGGGCACTGGGTGATGATCGAGCAGAAGGCCGCCTGGGAGAGCGCGGTGCTCGCGTTCCTGACCCGTAAGGACGAGGCATGAGCGGCGGGGAGGCTTCCTGGGACGGCGAGTACGACCTCGTCATCGTCGGCAGCGGAGGCGGCGGCATGGCCGCCGCGCTCACCGCGCACGACGCCGGGCTGAAGCCGCTCATCATCGAGAAGGGCAAGAAGTTCGGCGGGTCCACCGCGCTGTCCGGCGGCGGCATCTGGATCCCGAACAACCCGACGCTCAAGGCGCGCGGCCACGACGACAGCCGCGAGTCGATCCGCCGCTACCTCGACCTGCTCACCGAGGGCAAGGTCCCCGCGGCCCGGCTCGACGCCTACGTCGACAACGGCCCCGCCGCGATGGAGCTCATCTGCCGCAGCAAGTGGATGAAGTTCTTCTGGACGAAGGGCTACGCCGACTACCACCCTGAGCTGGAGGGCGGGCGGCCGCTCGGCCGGTCCATCGAGGCCAAGCCGTTCGACACCCGCAAGCTCGGCGAGGACGAGCAGTACCAGCGGCCCAACAACATGAAGGGCCCGCTCGGGCTCTGGGTGACCGCGAAGGACTACCACGACCTCGCGATGGCCAAGCGGACGTGGGCCGGCCGCCGCGCGTCGCTGGTCGCGGCGTGGCGCGTGTCGTCCAACCTGGTCCGGCGCCGGCACATGGCGACCGGCGGTCGCGCGCTCGTCGCGCGGCTGCGGATGGCGCTGAAGGACGCCGGGATCCCGCTGTGGCTGAAGACCGCGATGACCGAGCTGGTCACCGACGGCGACGGCCGCGTGATCGGGATCGTCGCGCAGACCCGGGACGGCAAGACGCTGCGGATCCGCGGCACCAAGGGCGTGCTGCTGGCGACCGGCGGGTTCGACCACAACCAGGAGATGCGGGACAAGTACCTGCCCAAGGGCGGCCAGGAGGACTTCGCCATGGGCGCCCGCGAGAACACCGGCGACGGCATCCGGCTCGGTGAGGGCCTCGGCGCCGCGATCGACCTGATGGACGACGCGTGGTGGATGCCGGCCGTCCGGCACCCGCTCGGCGCGGTGATCCCGCTGGTGTCCGAGCGCGCCATCCCGCGGCAGGTCATCGTGAACGCGGAGGGCCGGCGGTTCACCAACGAGGCCGCCCCGTACGTCAACTTCGTCCACGACCAGCTGGAGGGCGGGCACGTCCCCGCCTTCTTCGTGATGGACGCCAAGGCCCGCGCCCGCTACCCGTTCGCGCAGATCCTGCCGGGCGCGCCGATCCCGAAGGCGTTCTACGACAAGGGCATCGCGTTCAAGGCGGACTCGCTGAAGGAGCTGGCGGAGAAGATCGGCGTCCCGGCGGACGCGCTGGAGGAGACCGTCCGCACGTTCAACGGCTACGCCCGCGAAGGCAAGGACCCCGACTTCGGCCGCGGCGACTCCGCCTACGACCACTACTACGGCGACCCGAACCTGAAGAACCCGAACCTCGACCCGCTGGAGACCGCGCCGTACTACGCGTTCCGGCTGGAGGTCGGCGACCTCGGCACCAAGGGCGGCCTCGTCTCCGACGAGCACGCCCGCGTCCTGCGCGAGGACGGCTCGGTGATCGACGGCCTGTACGTCACGGGGAACTCGTCGTCGTCGGTGATGGGCAACGAGTACGCCGGTCCCGGCGCGACGATCGGCCCGTCCATCGTGTTCGGCTACATCGCGGCCCGGCACGCCGCCGGTCTCGGCACGGCGGGCGGGGACAAGGCTTCGGGACGGGCATGACCGCATCGCTCAAGGCGCGCGTCGTCGAGGTCGTCCGGGAGACGCCCGACGCGAACTCGCTGGTCCTGGAACCCGCGGAGGGCGAGGAGGGCCGGTTCCACTACCGGCCCGGCCAGTTCCTCACGGTCCGGGTGCCCGCCGGGGACGGCTGGGTCGCGCGCTCGTACTCGCTGTGCAGCTCGCCGGTCTGCGACGAGCGGCTCAAGGTGACCGTGAAGCGGGTCGCCGAGGGGATCGGGTCCAACTGGATCTGCGACAACGTCGCCGCGGGCGACGTGCTGGAGGTGCTGCGGCCCGCCGGCGCGTTCACCCCGCACTCGCTGGACGAGGACCTGCTGCTCGTCGCGGGCGGCAGCGGCATCACCCCGGTGATGTCGATCCTGAAGTCGGTCCTCGCGGGCGGCACCGGCACCGTCACGCTGCTGTACGCCAACCGCGACGAACGCTCGGTGATCTTCGCGGGGGAGCTGCGCGAGCTCACCGAGAAGCACGGCGAGCGGCTCACGGTCGTGCACTGGCTGGAGTCGGTGCAGGGCCTGCCGACGCCCGCCGCGTTCCACTCGCTCGCCCGGCACTTCACCGGCCGCGAGGCGTTCGTGTGCGGCCCCGGCGTGTTCATGGACATGGCGGAGGCGGCGCTGACCGGCCTCGGCGTGCGGGTGAACGTCGAACGCTTCTTCTCGCTGACCGGCGACCCGTTCGAGGAGCCGGACGAGGAGCCGCCGACCGAGGCCGACGAGGCCGACGAGGCCGGCGTCGCCGAGATCGAGGTCGAGATCGACGGCGAGACGCAGACGGTGCCCTGGCCGAAGTCGCAGCTGCTGCTCGACGCGCTGCTGCGCGCGGGCGTCGACGCCCCGTTCTCCTGCCGGGAGGGCAACTGCTCCGCCTGCGCCTGCGTGGCCCTGGAAGGGGAGGTCGCGCTCGACGCCAACTCGGTCCTCGACGAGCAGGATCTCGCCGACGGCCTCATCCTCGCCTGCCAGGCGAGGCCGGTCAGCGACCGGCTCAGGATCAGCTACGACGGCTGACGGACACATCGGAGGACTTGATGACCAATCCCGTGCTCGACGCGATGATGGAGCGGGCGGAGGAGATCCGCGCGCTCGGGCCGTCGAACGAGTCGCTCGGCCGGCTGGACGACCAGGCCGCCAAGGCGCTGCGCGACTCCGGTGTGATCCGCCAGCTGCAGCCCCGCGCGCACGGCGGGCTGGAGGTGCATCCCCGCGAGTTCGCCGAGACGGTGATGGGGATCGCGTCCCTCGACGGCTCGACCGGCTGGGTCGCGGGGATCGTCGGCGTCCACCCGTGGGAGATGGCGTACGCCGACCCGAAGGTCCGCGAGGAGATCTGGGGCCAGGACCCCGACACGTGGATCGCGTCCCCGTACGCGCCGATGGGCATCGCCCGGCCCGTCGACGGCGGTTACGTCTTCAACGGCCGCTGGCAGTTCTCGTCGGGCACCGACCACTGCGACTGGATCTTCCTCGGCGGCATGCTCGGCGACGAGGAAGGCAAGATGGCGCAGCCGCCGCGGTCGCTGCACCTGATCCTGCCGCGCTCGGACTACGAGATCGTCGCCGACTCGTGGGACGTCGCGGGCCTCAAGGGCACCGGCAGCAAGGACATCATCGTCAAGGACGCGTTCGTCCCGTCGTACCGGACGCTCTGGTACGACAAGGTCGTGGACGGGTCGGCGCCGCGCGAGGCGGGGCTGACCAACCCGGCCTACCTGATGCCGTTCTCGTGCGTGTTCCCGCTCGGCATCACCGCCGCCGTGATCGGCATTGCCGAGGGCGCGCTGCACCACCACCTCGCCTACCAGCGCAACCGCGTCCAGATCACCGGCACGAAGATCAAGGACGACCCGTACGTGCTGTACGCGATCAGCGAGGCCGCCGAGGAGATCAAGGCGTCCCGGACCGCGCTGCTGGACAACTGCTCGCGGATGTACGACCGGGTCGCGGCCGGCGAGGAGATCAGCTTCGCCGACCGGGCGGCGGGCCGCCGCACGCAGGTCCGCGCCGCGTGGCGCGCCGTGCACGCGATGAACGAGATCGTGGTGCGGTCCGGCGGCAACGCGATGCGCACCGACAACCCGATCCAGCGGTTCTGGCGGGACGCGCACGTCGGGCTCGCGCACGCCATCCACGTCCCCGGCTCGGTCTACCACGTCTCCGCGCTGACCGACCTGGACATCGAGCCCCCGCAGGGCCCGATGCGCTCGATGATCTGAGCCGTCCGGCGGTTCTCGCGGCGTGCCGCCCCGCCGCCGTCCCGAGGGGGCGGCGCGCCGCGCTCCTCAACCGAGGAGGCCCCGCTCGGCGACGAGCTTCGGCGTCCAGATCACCCGGCCGAGGAACGCGTCGGCGTCCGGCGCGGTGACGAGCCAGACGACGGCGGCTCCGGGCGCCTCCTCCGGCGTCGCCTCGAACCCCTCGTCCTGCAGGGTGGTGAGGCCGCCGCGCGCCGCGCCCGCGTCGGTGATCACGAAGCCGGGGTCGAGGTTGAACGCGCGGATCCCGCGGCCCCGGTACTCGGCGTTGACCGCGCCCGCGAGCCGGCCGAACGCCGCCTTGGACGCCGCGTACGCCACGCCCCAGCCGCCCTCGCCGGGCGGTCCCGGCGGGTCGCTGGTCGCCGACCCCGAGCACAGGTTCACGATCGTCCCGGCGCCGCGCTCCAGCATCGCCGGCAGCACCGCCTGGATCAGCGCGATCTGGTTCAGGTAGTTGCCGGCCATGACGCGCTCGGCGACGTCGACGTCCAGGTCGAGGAACCGCTCGTGGGTGCCCGCGAGGTGCGCCACCGCGTTGTTGACCAGCACGTCCACGCGGCCCCAGGCGTCCAGCACCGTCGCCGCGGCGGCCGTCACGCTCGCCCGGTCGAGCAGGTCCATCCGGACGGGCAGCGCCCGCACGCCGAGCGCCTCGATCTCCGCCCGCGTCCGCGCCAGGCTGCCCGGCACCGGGATCGCGTCCGCGTGCCCGTAGCGGGGCGGGATCGTGCCCTGCCCCTCCTCGACGGTCCGCGCCGTGAACGCGACGTCGTACCCGGCGCCCGCGAGCGCCAGTGCCGTCCGCCGCCCGATCCCGCGGCTGGCCCCCGTGACGAGCGCGACCTTCGCCATCCGACCTCCTTGGTGAGTCACGCCGAAAGACTCTCACTGAGCGGGAAGGTCTCCGCAGCGCCGGGTGGGATTTGGCAGGTTGACGGAGACGGCCGCCGCGTCGGCCGCGCCGCCGTACGGGCCGAACACCGAAGGGACCGAGGACAGTGACGCACATCCGAGGGCTGGGCTATCTGAAGGTCCAGACCCAGCACATCGACCGCTGGCGCGAGTTCGCCCTCGAGGGGCTCGGGTTCGCCGAGGGCAGCGGCCCCGACCCGGACGGCCTGTACCTGCGCATGGACGAGCGCCGGTCCCGCCTGCAGCTGGTGCCCGGCGACTCCGACAAGGTGCTGGCCGTCGGCTGGGAGGTCCGCGACCAGTACGCGCTCGCCGCCGTCCGCGAGGCCGTCGAGAAGTCCGGCACGGCCGTGACGGCGCTGACCGCGAAGGAGTCCGCCGAGCGCGACGCCGAGGAGGTCATCGCGTTCACCGACCCCGGCGGCACGCCCGTCGAGGTGTTCTTCGGCCCCGTCCTGGACCACAGCCCGCTGCGCACCGGGTTCGCGCAGAAGTTCGTCACCGGCGCGATGGGCATGGGCCACGTGGTGCTGCCCACCCCGAACTTCGCCGAGACCGTCACGTTCTACAACGAGGTCCTCGGCTTCCTGCCGCGCGGCGCGATGAAGGTCGGCGGCGGCCCCGTGCGGATCCGCTTCATGGGCGTCAACCAGCGGCACCACAGCGCCGCGATCTGCCCGGCCCCGCACGACGGCGCGCCCGGCCTGGTCCACCTGATGGTGGAGGTCGACTCCCTCGACGCGGTCGGCATCGCGCTCGACGCGGTGAAGGAGCGCGGCTTCTCGATCTCCTCGACGCTCGGCCGGCACACCAACGACAAGATGGTGTCGTTCTACGTGCGCGCCCCCGGCGGCTGGGACATCGAGTACGGCTGCGAGGGCATGCTCGTCGACGAGGCGTACTACACCGCCGAAGAGATCACCAAGGACAGCTACTGGGGCCACGACTGGTCGGGGTCCGAGCCGCTGGCCGCCTTCGTCCCGCCCGGGAAGTGAGCCGGTGAGCCCTCGTTCCTCGGTCGAGCCCGTCCCGGTCGCGGAGATCGGCGCGTTCGACCACGAGTGCGACGTGCTCGTCGTCGGGTTCGGCTGCGCGGGCGCGGCGGCGGCCTTCGAGGCGGCGCGCGCCGGCGCGGACGTGCTGGTGCTGGAGCGGGCGAGCGGGCCCGGCGGGTCGTCGGCGCAGTCCGGCGGCGAGTTGTACCTCGGCGGCGGCACCGAGGTGCAGAAGGCCTGCGGGTTCGACGACGACCCCGACAACATGTACGCCTACCTGGTGAAGGCGCTCGGCCCGAACGCCGACACCGCGAAGATCCGGCTGTACTGCGACGGGAGCGTCGAGCACTTCGAGTGGTTCCGCGAGTGCGGCGTCACGTTCAACCCCAGCTTCTACGACCAGCCGACGTGGATGCCCATGTCGGAGGACGGGCTGATGTGGCTGGGCGAGAACTCCTGGCCGTACAACACGGTCGCGCGTCCCGTCCCGCGCGGGCACCGCCCGGCCGCCAGCGGGTTCGGCGGGGCCGTGCTGATGGAGAAGCTGTCGGCGGCGGCGACCGCCGCGGGCGCCGTCACGCACGTCGACACCGTCGCGTCCAACCTCGTGCTGGACGCGGACGGGCGCGTCGCCGGGCTCGTCGCCCGCAAGTACGGCGAGCGGGTCACCTACCGGGCGCGTCGCGCGGTGGTGCTGACCACCGGCGGGTTCGTCGACAACGAGGAGATGCTCGCCGACCACGCGCCGGTGCTGCTCGGGCACGGCAAGGTCAGCGACGGCCTCGACGACGGGTCCGGCATCCGGATGGCGGCGGCGATCGGCGCGGCGACCCGGCGGATGGGCGTGGTCGAGATCGCGCTGACCGCGCTGCCCGCGATGGTCTGCCGCGGCATGCTCGTGGACGGCCTCGGCCGCCGGTTCCTCAACGAGGACGTCTACCCGGGCCACTGGAGCGTCCACGCGGTCCGCGACCAGCCCGGCCCCTACTGGACGATCATCGACGAGGAGGGGTACGAGTCCGTCCCCGAGGCGGACCGGTGGGGCGTGCTGCCGAAGTACGCCGCCGAGACCCTCGCCGAGCTGGAGGAGTCGCTCGGCATGCCGCCCGGCGCGCTGGAGGCGACGGTCGAGACGTACAACCGGCACGCCGCGAAGGGCGAGGACCCCTACTTCCACAAGGACCCGAAGTGGCTGCGGCCGCTGAAGCCGCCGTTCGCGGCGATCGACCCGGGCGCGGGCTTCTTCGGCGGCACCGGCGGGCCGGCGAGCGGCGCGTCCGGGTTCACGCTCGGCGGGCTGCACACGACCGCCGACGGCGAGGTCCTGAACAACTCGGGCGAGCCGGTGCCGGGCCTGTACGCGGCGGGCCGCGCCGCGTCCGGCATGCACGGCGAGGGATACGTCAGCGGGACGTCCCTCGGCGACGGCACGTTCTTCGGCCGCCGCGCCGGGCGCGCCGCCGCCGCATCGACGAACAAGGAGACTGCATGAAGTACGCCGTCCTGCTGCCGGTCGCGGCGGGCGTGACCGCCGATCCCGCGTGGATCGGGGAGTACGTCCGGCACGCCGAGGACTGCGGTTACGAGTCCGTCGGCGCGGTCGAGCACGCGGTGGTGGCGAGCGGCTACTCCTCCGTCTACCCCTATGACAGCTCGGGGAGGATGGAGCTGGCGGACGACCTGGACATCCCCGATCCGCTGGACCTGCTCGCGTACCTCGCCGGCCGGACCAGCCGGATCGGGCTGGCCACGGGCGTGCTCGTCCTGCCGAACCACCATCCGGTGGTGCTCGCCAAGCGGCTCGCGACGATCGACGCGCTGTCCGGCGGGCGGCTGCGGCTGGTCGTCGGCATGGGCTGGATGCGCGAGGAGATCGAGGCGTGCGGCGCCGACTTCGACTCGCGCGGCCGGCGCGGCGACGAGCAGCTCCAGGTGCTGCGGAAGCTGTGGGCGGAGACCGGGCCGGAAGGCGCGTCGCACGACGGCGAGTTCTTCCACTTCAAGGGGGCGATGAGCTACCCGAAGCCGGTGCAGGAGGGCGGCGTGCCGATCCACGTCGGCGGCCACACGAAGGCCGCCGCGCGGCGCGCCGGCCGCTACGGCGACGGCCTCCAGCCGCTCGGCGTCGCGGGCGATGAGCTGCGCGGCCTGGTCGCGCTCATGCGCGAGGAGGCGGAGAAGAACGGCCGCGACCCGGACGCGCTGGAGCTCACGCTCGGCCATTCGCTGTCGGCGGTCACCCCGGAGAAGGCGGGCCGGCTCGGTGACCTGGGCGCGGGACGGCTCGTCCTGCGCGGGACCGTGACGACGGACCTGAACGAGGCGAAGGACGAGCTGTCGGCGTGCGCCCAGCGCCTCGGCCTGTCATGACGCTGGGAACCGGCGACCGGATCGCCCTCGGCGATCTGGTCGCCCGCTACGCCCTGTACGCCGACCGCTGCGACATCGGCGCGATGGCGGGCCTGTTCACCGGCGACGCGGTGCTCGTCCTGCCGTCCGCCCCGGACGTGCTCGACCCGGTGCGCACCTTCACCGGACGCGAGGAGATCACCGCGACGCTGTCGGTGCTGAACGGCATCCCGGTCACGTTCCACGCCCTCGTCGGGCAGGTCTTCGACGCGGGCGCCGAACCCGGCACGGCCACCGGGGAGATCGCCTGCGTCGCGCACCACCTGACCGAACGCGACGACGGCACGACGTCGGACCTCGTGTGGAACTGCCGCTACACCGACGCCTACCGGCTCGACGGCGGGACGTGGCGGATCGCCCGGCGCGAGCAGCGCATCGACTCGATCGAGACCAGGCCGGTGCGGAGGCGCCGCGATGGCTGACGGCACCCGGATCAGCGTCGTCACCGGCGGCGCGCTCGGCATCGGGGGAGCGATCTCCCGCCGCCTCGCCGCCGGCGGCGACCTCGTCGTCCTCAACGACATCGACGCGGACGCCGCCGAGCGCGCGCGGCGCGACATCGAGGCGTCCGGCGGGCACTGCGTCACCGTGATCGGCGACATCGCCGAGGACGACACCGTCGCGCGGGTGACGGCCGCCGCGCTGGAGCACGGCCGCGTGGACGTGCTGGTCAACAACGTCGGCGACTTCCGCCCGTCGGCCCCGTCCTTCCAGGACAGCACGCCCGGCCAGTGGCAGCGGCTCTACGAGCTGAACCTGCTGCACGTCTTCAAGCTGACCCACGCGCTCCTGCCCACGATGATCGAGCAGAAGGCCGGGAGCATCGTCAACAACTCGACGGTCGAGGCGTTCCGCGGCATCCCGCAGCACCCGGTGTACTCGGCGTTCAACGCGGGCGTGTCGGCGTTCACCCGCAGCCTCGCGGTCGCGGTCGGCCGGCACGGCGTCCGCGTCAACGCGATCGCGCCCGACCTCGCCAACACCGAGCAGACCCCGGTCGCGTGGATGCGGCGCGGCTACGACGAAGGGCTGGAGCACACCTGGGTGCCGCTCGCCCGGTTCGGCGAGCCCGACGACTACGCGGCCGTCGTCGCGTTCCTCGCGTCCGGCGACGCCCGCTTCGTCACCGGCCACACGATCCCGGTCGACGGCGGCACGCTCGCCGCGTCCGGCTGGTTCGTCCGCGCCGACGACCAGGGCTGGACGAACCGCCCCCACCGCGCCTGACCCGGGTCCCGGTGAGTGGGACGCGGGGCGTGGCCGGGGCGGGCGTTGGTCGAGGTTGGGTGCTGGGAGGGATCGATGGCAGAGGTGCTGGGGGACGACCGGCCGCCCGAGGAGGTCACGTTCGCGGAGCTGGTCGCCGCGCGCGCGGACGACGACCGGACCGGCCTGTGGTTCGAGGACCGCTCGTGGACGTGGCGCGAGGTCGTCGCGGAGGCGCGGCTGCGCGCCGGGCTCGCCCTCGACGCGCGGAGGCCCGGGCCCTGGCATGTCGGGCTGTTCCTGGAGAACGGCCCGGAGCACCTGTTCTGGCTGCTCGGCATGGCCCTCGCGGGCATTCCGGTGGTGGAGCTGAACCCGACGCGGCGCGGCGCCGAGCTGGCCCGCGACATCACGCACACCGACTGCGCGCTGCTGGTCACCGAGACGTCCCGGGCGCCGCTGGTCGAGGGACTCGTCCCGGACGTCCCGGTGCTGACCGTGGACTCCGCCGAATACGGTGAGGCGCTCGCCGCCGCCCGGCCCGGCGCGGTCGGGCCCGTCGCCCCGGAGACGATCTTCTCGCTGGTGTTCACGTCCGGGACGACGTCCGCGCCGAAGGCGGTCGTCTGCACGCAGGGCCGGCTCGGCCGGATCGCGGTGCAGCAGCGCGACCGGCGGAGGCTCACCCGCGACGACGTGTTCTACGTCGTGATGCCGATGTTCCACTCCAACGCGCTGATGGCCGGGATCGCCCCGGCGGTCGCGACCGGCGGATGCGTGGCGCTGCGCCGCCGGTTCTCCGCGTCGGGGTTCCTGCCGGACGTCCGCCGCTACGGCGTCACGTTCTTCAACTACGTCGGCAAGCCGCTGAACTACATCCTCGCCGTCCCCGAGAAGCCGGACGACGCCGACAACCCGCTGCGGATCGCGTTCGGCAACGAGGCGGCGCAGCGCGACATCGAGGAGTTCGCGCGCCGCTTCGGCTGCACCGTCATCGACTCGTACGGGTCGAGCGAGGGCGAGATCCGGCTCACCCGCGTCCCGGGCACGCCGCCCGGCTCGCTGGGCGTCGCGGAGGCGGGCACCGTCGTGATGGACCCGGACACGCTGCGCGAATGCCCGCCCGCGAAGTTCGGCCCGCACGGCGAGCTGCTGAACGCCGACGAGGCGATCGGTGAGATCGTCGACATGAAGGGCGCCGCCAAGTTCGAGGGCTACTACAACAACCCCGAGGCGACGGCGAAGCGCGTCCGCAACGGCTGGACGTGGTCGGGCGACCTCGCCTACCGCGACGCCGACGGCTACTGGTACTTCGCCGGCCGCGACAGCGACTGGCTGCGGGTGGACGGCGAGAACTTCGCCGCCGCGCCGGTCGAGCGGCTGCTCGCGCGGTTCGACGCGTTCGCCGACGTCGCCGTCTACGCGGTGCCGGACGAGCACGTGGGCGACCAGGTGATGGCGGCGGTCGCGATGGCGCCGGGGCGCGCGTTCGACCCCGCCGCCTTCGCCGCGTTCCTGGCCGCCCAGCCCGACCTCGGGACGAAGTGGGCGCCGCGCTACGTCCGGATAGTCGCGGAGCTTCCGCGTACCCCGACGAACAAGGTGATCAAGCGGCCGCTGCGGGACGAGGCGTGGAACACCGCCGAGCCCGTCTACGAGCGCCGCGGCGGCGGCTACGTCAGGCGGTCGCCGGGTAGTCCGCGCTGAGGGTGACGTCGCGCCAGCCGGCGAACTCGGTGCGGAGCCGGTCGAGCCGCGCGTTGGCGACGTCGAACGCGACCTGGCCGAGGAGCAGCCGCAGCGGCGGCTCGTCCGCCTCGACGGCGGTGATGATCGCCTGCGCGGCGCGCGCCGGGTCGCCCGGCTGGCTGCCGTAGGTCGCGAGGGTGGACGTCCGGCGGGTCCCGGCGGTGGCGGCGTAGTCGTCGATCGAGACGGGGGACTGCCGCATCGACGGCCCCGACCAGTTCGTCCGGAAGGCTCCGGGTTCGACGATCGTGACGTGGATGCCGAGGGGCCCGACCTCGGCGGCGAGGGACTCCGAGAGCCCTTCGACCGCGAACTTCGTCGCGTGGTAGTAGCCGGTCGCGCCGAACGCGGCGAGGCCGCCGAGCGACGAGACGTTGACGACGTGGCCGGAGCGGCGCGCGCGCATCCCGGGCAGGACGGCCTTGGTGACGTCCGCGAGCCCGAAGACGTTCGTGTCGAACAGCGCGCGGACCTCGGCGTCCTCGCCCTCCTCGACGGCGGCGAGGTAGCCGTACCCGGCGTTGTTGACCAGCACGTCGATGCGGCCGAACGCGTCCTCGGCGCGCTTGACGGCGGCGGCGACCTGCTCCTTGTCGGTGACGTCGAGCGGGAGCGCGAGCGCGCGGTCACCGTGCTCGCCGACGATGTCGGCCACGGCCCGCGGGTCGCGGGCGGTGACGGCGGCGCTGTCGCCGCGTTCCAGGACGGCCTCGGCGAGGGCCCGTCCGAGCCCGGTCGAGCAGCCGGTGATGAACCAGACGGTCATTGCTGTCTTTCCTTCGTTGGCGTGGCTTCCGGCGCGTCGCCCGCGGTGAGGCTGCCGAGCAGGGCGAGCGCCTCCTCGGACGCGCTGCCCGGGGCGGCCTGGTAGACGACCAGCTGCTGCCCCGGGGCGCTGTTCACGGTCAGCGACTCGTAGGTCAGCGTCAGCTCGCCGACGAGCGGATGCTGGAAGCGTTTCGTCTCGTGCGTCTTCTGGCGGATGTCGTGGCGGGCCCACAGCCGGCGGAACTCGGCGCTCTTCACCGACAGCTCGCCGACCGTCTCGACCAGCGTCGGGTCGTCCGGGTCGAGCCCGGCGGACGCCCGCAGCCCGGCGACGGTGTTGACCGCGACGCGGTCCCAGTCGGGGTAGAAGTCGCGCGCGTCCGGGTCGAGGAACACCAGCCGGACGAGGTCGCCGCTGTAGGCGTGGCCGTCGAACAGGGCCTTGCCGAGCGGGTTGCAGGCGAGGACGGCGAGCGTGCGGCCGAGCACGACCGCCGGGGTGTTCGGCCAGGCGTGCAGCATCTGCATCAGGTTCGGGCTGACCCGTTCCCTGCGCGGCGCGCGGCGTCCCCTGGTCCGGGGGCCCGCGAGCTTGTGCAGGTGCGCGACCGCGTCCTCCTCGAGGTTCAGCGCGCGCGCCAGCGCGTCGACGACCTGCGCCGACGGGTTCCGCTCGCGGCCCTGCTCCAGCCGCACGTAGTAGTCGGCGCTGACCCCGGCGAGCCGCGCGACCTCCTCGCGCCGCAGCCCGGCGACCCGCCGCCGCGGCCCGGGCTCGATCCCCGCGTCCTCCGGCGGGACGAGCCCGCGCCGTGCCCGCAGGAACTCGCCGAGCGCGTTCTCCCTGTCCATGCCTTCGAGGCTAGGCGCGGCCGGGCGGCTCCGGTGCCGTCAAGGTGGCTCCGCCGCACCCACCCTCACGCGGTGCGGGGCCCTTCCTCAGGACGTCGGCAGGCCCGCTCTTAGGAGGTCGGCAGGCCCGCGCGCTCGGCGATCGCGCCGAGCGCATCGTGCAGGGCGGCGCGCTGGTCCGCGCCGAGGGGCGCGGAGATCTCCTCGTCGACCTCCCGCGCCGCCTCCGCGCACCGGCGCAGTAGCTCGCGGCCGTGGCCGGTCAGCGTGAGGACTTGGCGCCGCCTGTCGGCCGGGTCGCGGCGCCGCTCGATCGCGCCGAGCCTCACCAGGTGGTCGGCCAGCGCGACGACCAGGCTCGGCGCGACGCCCATCCGCGCGGCGAGGTCCTGCTGGGACGCGGCGACGCCCGCCTCCAGCGCCGTCATCAGCCCGGCGTGCTTGAGCTTCAGGTCGTGGACGGCGATCTTCGCGGCGAGCCGGTCGCCGTAGATCGCGCCGAGCGTCCCGAGCCGGAACGCCACCGTCGCGGGCAGGCCGCCGGCATCGCTCATGGCGCCGATGTTACTCGGCTTGAATCATTCCGCGTGTGAACCGTCGGGGTCGTGGTCGGGGTGCTCGGCGCAGAGGCAGCCGACGCCCCGCTCGATCCACTCCCGTCCCGCCCACTCGGGGTGCCGCTCGATCATCAGCGCCCGGACCTCCTCCACGATCGTCTCCTCGCTCGCGGCGGAGTCCCGGCGGGCCCAGGTCTCGTCGCGCAGCAGCTCCAGGTAGTCGCGGACGTCGGCGAGCAGCCCCGGGCCGCCGATGTCCCCGTGCCCCGGCACCACCACGCGCGGCGCCTCGGCCGCGAGCCGCCGCATCACCGCGATCCAGCGCGTCCCGGAGACGTCGGTGTCGTGCGGCGGGAACCACGGGAAGATCGCGAACTGGCCGGTCTCGGCGAGGTCGCCGGTGAACATCACGCCCGCGTCCGGGACGGTCACGACCTGGTCGCCCCGGCTGTGCGCGCGGCCCGTCGCGCGCAGCCGCACGACCCGTCCGCCCAGATCGAGGTCGTGCGCCTCGCCGTAGACGACATCGGGCGCGCGCAGTTCGACGCCTTCGAGCTGCCGGGCCACCGATGCGCCGAGTCCCCGGAACATGTGGAGGTAGCCGTCGCCCTTGGCGGCGAGGTCCTCCGCCTGCGCGCCGTTGACCAGGTACGTCGCCTCTCCGGCGAACGTCTGCGCGCCGAACGCGTGCTCGGGATGGAAATGCGTCGTGGTCAGGTACAGCCGGCGGCCCTTGGCGTACTCGTCGGCGAACTTCAACACGGCCTCGGCGTTCCGCGGGCCCATGCCCGTCTCGACGACCAGCACGGAATGCGCGCCGCCGATCACGCCGACGTTCGGGACCAGCTGCACGCCGTGGTTCGGGATCACCACGAGGTCGTCGGCGACCTCCCGCGCCCCGGTGACGTCCACGATCGGGTCGGGGCCCGTGTGCTCCAGCGATTCAGTCATGGCGACAACTCCTTCGTCAGGGGTTCCAGTGCATCGCCGGGGCGCCGCGGGCGTCCAACACCGGTTCCGTCCGCCCGATACCGTCCGGGTATCGTCGCCGGTGATGGACCTACGCTCGCTGCGCTATTTCGTGACCGTCGTCGAGGAACGCCACTTCGGGCGCGCCGCCGCGCGGCTGCACATGACGCAGCCGCCGCTGAGCCGCGCCATCCGGCGGCTGGAGACCGACCTCGGCGCCGTCCTGCTCGACCGGTCGCCCGCCGGGGTCGCGCTGACCGCCGCCGGGACGGCCCTCTACGACGAGGCGCGCCTGCTGCTGGAGCAGGCCGATCACCTGCGCGCCCGCGTCACCGCCGCGTCCGGCGCCGCCGCCTTGACGATCGGCACGCTCGCCGACAGCGCGCAGCAGGCGGGCACGCGGCTCGCCGCCGCGTTCCGCCGCCGCCATCCCGGCGTCGACGTCCGCGTCCGCGAGGCCGACCTCACCGACCCGACCACCGGGCTGCGCGCCGGGCTCGTCGACGTCGCACTCACCCGGACGCCCTTCGACACCACCGGCATCACCGTCCACGAGCTGCGCGCCGACCCCGTCGGGGCCGTCCTGCGCGCCGACGACCCGCTCGCGGGACGCGGCGCCCTGCGCCTGGACGACCTCGCCGGCCGCCGGTGGTTCCGGTTCCCGGACGGGACCGACCCGATCTGGTCCGCCTACTGGACGGGTCCCGCGGCGGGCTCGCCGGCGGACGGCCCCGTGGTGCGGACCGTTAACGAGTGCCTGCAAGCAGTCCTGTGGAGCGGGACGATCGGGCTGGGCCCGCTCGCCGACGCGCTGCCCGAGGGCCTCACGTCCGTCCCGGTGACCGACATGCCGCCGAGCCGGCTGGTCGTCGCGTGGGCGGGGGACGATCCCGGCCCGCTCATCCGCTCGTTCGTCCAGATCGCCGCCGCTCTCTTCCGCTCCGAGGCCGCGAAGCCGTAGCCCGGCGGGCCTTGACGCCGCCCACGGCGCCGACGATACTCATCCTCAATCATTCAGAGTCTGAATCATTTGGAGCGTGAAAGATGAGTGCCGTCGAGACGATGCTGATCGCGGCCAACGCCGCCGCGGCCCTTGCGGCGGGCGCCTCCAGCGTGCTGGGCGCCGCCCGCCCCGGCCTGATGCTGGCCTCGGGGGAGACCGTCACCTCCGGCGTCGACTTCTACGCCCGCGTCTACGCCATCCGCGCGATACCGCTGAGCATCGCCGTCGTCGCGGTGCTGCTCGTCGCCGACGCGTCGGCCGTCGTGCCGCTCCTCGTCGTGGCGGGGGTGATCCAGGCCGGGGACGCGGCGCTCGGCGTCCTGCGCCGCGTCCCCGGCATGGTGGCCGGCGCGAGCGTCCTAGCCGTGGTCCATCTGCTGTCGGCGCCCTGGTACGCCACCCACTAGCGCGGCCCGTCCGGCGGTGGTTCCGCGCCGAACACCCACGGCGCGAGGACGATCTGCCACCCGTCCGGGTCCTGGAACACCACCGCCCCATGGTTCGACCAGTACGGGTTCTCCGGCGCGACCGGCCGGTGCCCGTGCCCGGCGAGGCGGGCCGCCGCCGCGTCCCGCGCCTCGGGACCCCGCAGGTAGAGGACGAGCTGGTTCTCCGGGTGCGGCTCAGGGATCCGGGGCGGCGCGCCGCTCTGGGTGATCTCCATGTGTACGGGCGTCCCCGGCAGCCCGAACACCACGCCGTCGTAGCCCGCGTGATCCCGCCATTCGGCCAGCACGGGCAGGCCCAGCACGTCCCGGTAGAAGACGAGGATCTCCTCGAACCGTGCCGTCGGTCTCGCGAACCGCACCGCCCCGACGTCCAGGTGCTCAGGCCACATCGTCCCGGCCCTCGTCCGGCACCATGAGGACGACCTTGCCCCGCCCGTGGCCGGTCGCGACCTCCCGGTGCGCGTCCGCCGCCCGGCCGAGGGGGAACGTCGCGCGGACGTGCAGGCTCAGCCGTCCCTCCGCGTAGAACCGCGCGGCCTCGGCGACCCGCGCCGACGACCGCTTGTCCGGCGTGACGCGCACGCCGAGCTCGGCGGCCCGCGCGTGCTCGACCAGCGTGATGATCCGGTTCCGGTCCCGGACGAGCTTCAGCGACACCTCCAGCGCGTCGCCGCCCGCCCCGTCCAGCGCCGCGTCGATCCCGCCGGGCGCCGCGTCCCGGACGCGCTCCTCCAGGCCGTCGCCGTAGGCGACCGGGATCGCGCCGAGCGAGCGCAGGTAGTCGTGGTTGGCCTCGCTCGCCGTGCCGACGACGGTCGCGCCGGCGATCCGCGCGAGCTGCACGGCGACCGCGCCGACCCCGCCCGCCGCCGCGTGGACGAGCAGGGTGTCGCCACTGCCGACGCTCATCTCCTCCAGCGCGATGTGCGGCGTCATCACCGCCGCGGGGAAGCCGCCCGCCACCTCCCACGGCATGCCCGCGGGCTTCGCGGTCACCGCCGCGGCCGGGACGACGACGTACTCGGCGTAGGCGTTGAGCCGGCAGTTGCCCATCACCTCGTCGCCCGGCCGGAACCCCGTGACCCCGTCGCCGACCTGGTCGACCGTGCCCGCGAACTCGTTGCCCGGCACGCGCGGGAACCCCTCCGGCGTCCCCGGCGGCGTCCACCCCTCCCGGACGGCCAGGTCGAACGGCTGCACCCCCGCCGCGCGGACGCGGACCCGGACCTCGCCGGGCCCCGCCTCCGGCGTCGCGATCTCCATCGTCCTCAGCACGTCCGGTCCGCCCGGCGCGCCGAACCCCGCGACCCGCATGATTCCTCCCTCAGAGTCGATCACGCAGCACGCTAGGACCTCGACCAATGTTGAGGTCAACCCCGCCGCCCCGGCCGGAACAGTGATGCCCGATTCGCTCGGTCACGTGCGGATTTGTCATATCTCACTAGGATGCTGCCGTGCGCGACGATCAAGACGGCCCTCCGGCCGCCGGCACCGAGGCCCTCGACCTGGCGACCGCGCCGCTGCGGCCGCTGCCCGACGACCCGGCGGGCGGCGACGACCCGGCCCCCGAGGCGGCCGGCGAAACGGCCGCCGGCGGACCCGAGCCCGGGATCTGCCAGCACTGCGCGGGCCCGCTGCCGCCCGGCGCGTCCCGGTTCTGCAGCGACG
>NZ_WBMR01000379.1 GCF_008923365.1 Actinomadura montaniterrae | reverse complement strand
GCAGCAGGTGGCGGCGCGGCAGCGGACGGCGCGGCAGGCGGGGGCGCGGTGGGCGGGGTGGTGGACAGGGCGCGGGTCGGCGGCCGGGGGGTTTCCGGCCGTGTCACGTCGGGTTTCGTCAATGACGGCGGTGGTTCGGCGGACAGGCCCTTGCCGGGCAGGAAGGGCTCGTCGGCCTCGGCGCCGGGACGTTCGTGACGGCCGGCGCTCCGCGTCCCCGCCTGGTCTTCGGGTGCTCCCGCCTGCAGGCCTCCCGGCTTCCGGACGACCCAGCGCTCCGGTTCGTCTTCGGGGGCCGCTTCGGGGATCTCCTCCTCGGGCACCGGCACGCCGGTCCCGTGCGGCGCCCACTGCGGCGTTTCCCGCCGCGGCGGCCCCTCGGACGAGGGCACCTCGGCCGACCTGTACGGCGAAGCGGACCCACCGGACGGGGCCGCCTCGGTGCTCGGAGCCTGCGACGCCCAGGGTGCGGGCGCGCCTTCCGGCTCCGCAGGACGCGTCTCCGGCTCTGCAGGACGCGTCTCCGGCGCGTGCGGCGCCCACTGCGAGGAGGCAGCGTCCGACGGCGCGGCGGAAGGCGACGAGGAGGCCGACGACGAACCCCACGGCGCGGGCTCGGCCGGCGGAGCCGCAGGCCGGGTCTCGGGCGTGTGCGGCGTCCACTGCGAAGACGGCGCCGCAGGGGGCTCGGGCGAGGGCGCCGCGGGCTGTGCCGCCGAATCGTGAGAGATCCACGGGGCGGGCGCCGCGTCCGGCGGGGATGCGGGGGCGGCAGGTGGCTCTGGATCGCGCGGTGACCAATCCGGCGACCCGGCGGCCGAGGGTTGCGGCGCGGGCCCGGATACGGGATCGGCGGGTCGCGTCTCCGGGGTGTGGGGCGTCCACGCGGAGGGTTCTTGGGGCGCGGACGGCGGAGGGTCCGCAGGCGTGCGGGAGATGGCGCCGCGGGGCGTCCATGGCGGTTCGGTCGAGGCGGGCGGCGGTGAGGGAGGTGTGCCCGGCGGGTAAGGCGATTCGGCTGCGGGCGGCGGGGCCTCGGGCTGCGGCGGCGGGGGCGGGACGGGGATCCAGTCGGCGGGCTCCTCCGGGCGGGACCTGCTCCTTCCCGCGACGTGGACGTCGCCGGGGTGGGGTGCGGGCGGGCCGGTGTCTTCGGGATCAGGGCCTGGACGGTCGCGTGGGCCGAATCTCACGGTGACGATCCTGCGCTCTGGACGCGGGGGTCGGCAAGCGGGACGGCCGTCAACGGTGGCCGTCCTGGGCGCCGAAGAGCGCGGCGCAGAGGGATTCGAGGCGGTCGGGGCCGTCGTCGGCGGGCAGGACGGTGAGCACGGCCTCACCGGACGAACCCGAGGAATCAGACGAGCCGGATGAACCGGGTTCGCCGGTCGTCCCGGGTTCGCCGGGCCTGTCGAGGCGCAGCCGGACGGTGACCTCGCGGCGCAGGGGCTCGTCGGTGCCCTGCGCGGCGGCGATGTCCCCGAGGCCGACGGAGACGGTCTCGGGCAGGTCGACGACGAGGGGCTGCTCGCCGGTGCGGAGGCGGTCCTGCCAGAGGTCGAGGACGCGGCGGGCGAGGCCGTTGAGGAGGCGGCCCCAGGGGACGACGAGGGCGGGCGGGACGTTCTCGGTCTGCAGTTCGGGGAGGCCGAACCGGGCGAGGCCCTTGGTGGTGAACCAGAAGCCGTGCGGGCCCGAGGTGTGCGGGAGGAGCATCCAGTCGGTGAGCCGGACGGCGCCGTCGGGCCCGGGCAGGGAGCGGGTGAGGTGGTCGTGGGCGAGGATCTGCGGGGTGAAGACGTCGATGACGGGGGCGGTGCGGGCGGCGGCGACGGCTCCGGCGATCGCGCGGGCGGCCCATTCGTGGGCGGGCGGGTGGCCGGGGCGGTAGGCGGCGCGGACGGCGAGGATGTGGGAGGCGGCGTCGAGGGCGGCGAGCGCGGCGGGCGAGGCGCCGTAGGCGGCGAGGAGGTCGGCGGGCAGCGGCGGGAACTCGGCGGCGGGCCGCTGGTCGAGGGTGACCATGGGGCTGCCGAGCATGCCGAGGGCGAGGTCGCGCAGCGGGGGCCGGGTCCGGGCGGCGATCTCGTCGTGCGCGAGTTCGCCGGGGTCGGGGATCGGCGCGGTGAGCGCGACGGCGTAGGTGGCGTAGAGGGTCTCCGGGACCGGCAGGGTCAGGTTCTCGCCCAAATCGTCCCCCGATGGGCCGTTGATGCGCTTCGACACTATCGATCTCAGCGGACGGGGACGTTGGAAACTATCTGTCGCGGAGGGAACAGTTACCTCCCACGGGCGGGAGGCGGGCCCCCGACCACGCGATTCGCCGCGCAAGGCGGGCCCGCCTTGCGCGGCGGGTTCACGGCCACCGGGTTCACTCCGGGAGGCGGTGCTCGAACCACACCACCTTCCCGCCGTCGGTGCGGTGGGTGCCCCAGCGGGCGGCGAGGTGGCTGACGAGCTGGAGCCCGCGCCCGGACTCGGCGGTGGCGTCGGCGTGCCGGAGGTGCGGCATGTCCTGCCCGTCGTCGTAGACCTCGCAGAGCAGGGCGTCACCGCGGATGAGCCGCAGCACGATGGACCCGGCGCCGTGCAGCAGGGCGTTGGTGACGAGCTCGCTGACCAGCAGCTGGACGGTGTCCTCGACCGCTTCGAGGCGCCATTCGGCGAGCTTGAACGCGACCTGGGCGCGGGTCCGCGGGACCATGCTGGGCTCGGGTTCCAGCTCCCAGACGGCGACGTCGTCCTTGGGGATGCCGTCGAGGCCGACGGCGACGATGGCGATGTCGTCGGCGGGGGCGGTGGTGGCGAGCACGTCGAGGAGGGTGTCGCAGGTCGCGTCGAGCGGGCGGGCCGGCCCGGCGAGCAGGACGCGCAGCTTCTCCAGGCCCTGGTCGATGTCGCGGTCGCGGCGTTCCAGCAGGCCGTCGGTGCACAGGACGAGCCGGGACCCGTCCTCGACGTCGATCTCCATGGTCTCGAACGGTTCGCCGCCGACGCCGATCGGCAGCCCGGCGGGGACGGGCAGCACCCGGCTCTCGCCGCTCTCGGACACGAGGACGGGCGGGACGTGCCCGGCGTTGGCGAAGCTGCAGCGCCGGGCCACCGGGTCGTACACCGCGTACAAGCAGGTGGCGACGTAGCCCTCGCCGAGCCGCCGGGCGAGCGCGTCGAGCTGGCGGAGCAGCAGGTCGGGGCGCATGTCCTCGACGGCGAGGGTGCGCACGGCGGTGCGCATCTGGCCCATGATCGCGGCGGAGGTGAGGCCGTGCCCCATGACGTCGCCGACGACGATGCCGAGCCGGCGCCCGGGCAGCGGGAACGCGTCGAACCAGTCGCCGCCGACCTGCGCGGCCTGCCCGGCGGGCCGGTAGCGGTAGTGGACGCGGGCGCCGGGGACCTCGGGCGGGTCGGCGGGCAGCATGCTGCGCTGCAGTTCCTGCGCGACCTGGACCTCGCGCCGGTAGAGCCGGCCGTTGTCGACGCAGAGCGCGGCGCGGCGGGCGAGCTCGTCGACCATGGCGAGGTCGAGGTCGTCGAAGCCGGGCCGGTCGGGCTTGCGCAGCAGCTTGAAGGTGCCGAGCACCCGGCCGCGCGCGATCAGCGGGACGACCAGCAGGGCGCGGCCGGTGAACAGGGGGCTCAGGTCGCGGCCGCCGAACGCGGCCGACAGCCGGGCGGCGTACTCGGCGTCGACCTGCGGGATGTGCACGGTGCGGCCGGTGCGCATGGCGCGGACGAACGGGGTGCCGCGCCCCAGCACCAGCGTCTCGCCCTCCGGGACGATCTTCTCCCAGTGTCCGGGCTCGTCGTCGTGGGCGATGGCGACGCGGCGCATCACGGCGGTCTCGTCGAGGTCGGTGGACGGCTGGGCGGAGTCGGCGGCGACGCCTTCGAGGAGTTGCACGGCGGCGAAGTCGGCGACCCGCGGGACGAGGACCTCGGCGAGGGTGCGGGCGGCCTGGAGGTGGTCGAGTGAGCCGCCGATCTGCTGCCCGGCCTCGCTGAGGAAGGTCAGCGTCTCGTTCTCTTCCGCGCCCGCGGTGGCGAACGTGCCGGACGTACCGGACGTGCCGGACGTGCCGCCGTCCCGGTCGTCGTGGTCGGCCGCGGCGGTGTGCGGGGCGACGGCGCGGGGGCGGATGCGCAGGGCCCGCGGCATGTCGCCGATGTGCGGGACGACGGGGAGCCGGAGGGTGACGCTGATGGACACGGCGGGCCGGCCCATGGCGAGCACGCGGGACACGATGGCGTCGGTGGCGGCGGCTCCGGCGGTGGGCAGCAGTTCGGCGAGCCGGCGGGCGAGCGCCCCGTCGCCGTTCCCACGGCCGTCGCCGTGCCCGGGACCGTCGCCGTTGCGGCGGCTGAGGTCGGCGGGCCCGTCCTGGCCGGAGGCGGCCGGCGGCGGGGCGAGGACGGGTTCGACGCGCAGCAGCCGGGCTCCGGCGGCGCGCCGCGCGGCGCCGTCGGGCGCCGCGACGAGGACGTCGTCCATGGCCAGGCCGGGGCCGTCCTCGCGGAGCCGTCGCAGGTCGGCGGCCAGCGCGAGGACGCGGACGTCGCGGGGGCCGCGGTCGCCGTCCGGTTCGATGGGGTACACCCACCAGCCGACCTCGGCGGGGCGGCCGTCGTCGGCGCGGGGCACCATGCAGGCGCCGCACCAGACGTGCCCGAAGACCTCGGGCTCGAAGGCGCCGCGGTGCTCCTGCGGCAGCCGCAGCAGCGAGGCGGGGGAACGGCCGGCGGCCTGCAGCGGGCCGGCGCCGAACAGTTCGGTGGCGGCGTGGTTCCAGTGGTTGATGCGGCCGTGCTCGTTGAGCGTGAAGGCGGCCATGCTCACGACGCCGAGCAGTGGCTGGTCGAGGAACCGGGGCGGCCTGGCCCCGGTCCGCTGGTCGGGCGGGGGCGCGGTGGCCCCGGTGAGCGGCGGCTGTTTTCCGGCGATGGTCACGCGGACCCCTCCCCTGGGCGATGCTGCACTGCATCCGGCAACCCGCGGTGAAGGGGACGTTACCTCGAGTGAGGGACATTCGCCCGGGTTCTCGGGAAGTCGGCAGGGGTACGGCCCCGACCGGACACGGGTGAGCGCTCACTCAGTATGCTGGGGATGCTACCGTCCGGCGACGGAAGGGAAGGTGGCGCAGGTGGCGGCGCGCAGAACGGCGAGCGAAACGGCGAGCAGAACGGCGGACGCGACGGCGGGCACGGCGGCGGCCGGGCGGCCGGCGGGCCGGGAGCCGATGCGGGACCGGATCCTGGCGGCGGCGATCGGGGTGATCCGGGAGCGCGGGATCACCGCCGCGACGACCAAGGAGATCGCGCGCAGCGCGGGCGTCTCGGAAGGCAGCCTCTACAACCACTTCGCCAACAAGACCGCCCTGTTCGCGGCGGCGCTGGGCGAGGTCACCGCCACCGCGCGGACGGCGATGGCGGCCCTCGCCGGATCCGCCGGCAAGGGCACGGTCGAGGGCAACCTCACCCGGCTGGCCGCCGGCATGGTCCGCTTCTACGGCGAGCTGCTGCCGATGATCGGGCCGGTCCTCGCCGACCCGGACCTGATCGCCTGGCTGCGCGCGGACGGGCCCGTCCAGGCGCAGCGCGAGGCGGCGGCCTCGGCCGGCCGCGCCCCGGACGCGGCGCTCCCGCCCGGCT
>NZ_WBMR01000378.1 GCF_008923365.1 Actinomadura montaniterrae | reverse complement strand
CGGAGCGGGGGAAGAACTCGTACCAGGCGCCGTACAGGGCGCGTTGCCGGTGGACGACCAGCGGGTACCAGTCCGACACCGTCAGCAGGTCCCGCAGCGGATGCCGCTCCAGCACGTCCGCCACATCCGGGTGCTTGACGGCGGCCAGCCGCACGAGCGCGTCGGTGTCCCCGTCCGACAGGACGCGGACCAGCCGCGCCAGCGTCCGACGGTCCTTCGCCGGAACGCCGCGTGCGGCGCGCGTGACCAGAGCCGCGCCTTCGGCGAGCATGAGCTCGGCATCCTGGCCGCGCGGGACCTTGATCTGCGCGTCATGCCACCAGTGCGCGATCGGATCGCCCCACGCCTCGACCCGGAACGACCACTCGCCCATCCGGTCCGGCGTCACCAGCGCCGCCCACCGGTCCAGCCCCGCACCGACCTCCGCCATCCGCTCGCCGGGCAGCACGGTGCCGTCCGGCGCGCGCAGCACCACCGCCGCGCCGAGCATCTCGTGCCCCTCCCGGAACACCGTCGCCGACACCTCGACCGTCTCGCCCACCACGGCCTTCGCCGGCCACCGCCCGCCGCCGACCACCGGCGCCACGTCCAGGATCGGGATCCGCCCGAGTCCGCCCGTCGGCTGCACCTGCATCGCGCTCCGCTCCCCACCCGTCCGCGTCGGTCCCCGTGGTCCATGCCCGGTCCACGACCGCGCGGCATCCCGCGAACCACAAGATCGCGCAAAGAGATCGCGTGCCCGCGCCGCCCCGGCACGGCCCGCGACGGCGCCGGTCAAGGCGGTGTTCGGACGGATTTAAGGCGGAGTTGATCTATGAACCGGCCGTCCGGCGGGGCTCGTAACCCAGGCGAGTTCACCACCGGAAGGAGCGGTACGGATGATGCGGCGGAACGGGATGCGCGCGGTGCTCGGCGCGGCGGGGCTGCTGGCGGTGCTCGGCGCGGGCGCCTGCGGCGGAGGCGAGCAGCGGGAGGCGGGACGGGTGGCGGCGGAGTCGTCCGGGTGCGCCGCCCTGCAGCAGCGGATCACGGCGGGTCAGGCGGTCGATGTGGCCGCCGCCGAAGTGTGCGACCAGACGCAGTTCGCGCGGCTGGAGAACCAGCGGCAGGCGGCGCGCGCGAAGGGCGAGAAGCCCGCGATGCAGGTCAGCGCGATCTGTCGGGCGGTGGACGCGCAGGCCGCGAAGGGCGACGCGAAGCTCAACTTCGGGCTCGCCTTCCACTGCCGCCAGCGTGAGCGGTTCGCCAACACCGTCAACGCGACCAGCGGGCTCGGGCCCGCGAACAAGGTGACGTCGCTGTGCCTGGGCGCGCGGGCGAAGAAGGCGCGGGGCGAGGCCGTCGACGCCTTCACCGATTCGTTCTGCGGCAAGGAGGAGGCGGCGGCCGGCGGTTCGAGCGCGGCTCCGGAGCCGTCGTCGCCCGCGGCGCCCGCCCAGAGCACGGCGCCTGCTGCGCCCGCGGCGCCTGCTGCGTCCGCGCCGCCCGCCGCGTCCGGGGGCGGCGACGTCGTGTGCCCGGGGTCGACGGTGACGCTGTCCGGCGAGGCCGGCGCGCCCGCCGCGTCCAGCGACCGGCTGCCGGCCGGGACGAAGGTGAAGGTGACCAACCTCGACAACGGCAAGTCCACCACGGTCGCGGTCACGTCGGCGTCGGGCAGCTGCGTGCTGCTGAACAACGCGGCGTTCGAGCAGGTGCGCGAGGCCGGGAAGTTCCTGATCCGGCACGCCCGGATCGAGCGCGTCGGCTGAGGCGCGGGACGGCGACGCGCCCCCGGCGGCCCGGCCGCCGCCGGGGCGGGTCAGGCGTGCGTGACGGGTGCGAGCGCCTCGCGCGCGGTCGCCACGTCCGGCGCGATGGCGACGCGCCGCGGCAGGCCCGCGACCTCGGCGACCCGGCGGACGATGCCGCGCGGCGGCAGCACCACCCACATCGGCACGCCGAGCTCGGTGGCGCGCATCTGTGAGCGCAGGATGACGTTCAGCGCGTTGGAATCGCAGAACGTGCAGTCCGAGAGGTCGAGGATGAGGGCGGGCGCCCCGGAGTCGAGCAGCCCGAGGGCCTGGTCGAGGATCGCCTCGCCGTTGCTCAGGTCGACCTCGGCGGGGAAGGACAGCGTCCCGCAGGTCGGCGTGGTCTCCACTCGCGCTGCTCCGAGTTCCATGGCTCGCCCCAAGGTCAGGTTCCTCACGTGGGTGACGTCTGGGGGTGCTTCACTGCGACTGTAAGCCCCAAAGCTGGACGAAACCTGAAAGAGAGGGTCAAGAGTGGGGCGCCGGTCGCTCATATTGCCGATCATCGCGTTCGCTTCCGATTGCTCCGAGTTCGTCGCTTCGGATGCGCGCACGCGCGGCCCCGGACGGTGACGCCGACGGGATCGTGCGGGAGGCGGCCGGATGCGGCCGCCGCTGCTCCGAAGCCGCACCGTGACGGGCGATCGATCGCCCTCGCCGGCGCTCCGGCGGGAGCGTTCACCGCCGTCCGGCGGCTGCTCCCGGTTTCTTCAACGATCGCTCGCCGCGGGATGTTCCGCGGTGAAGCGGGCCCCCCAAAGCCCTATATTTCCCCCATGGGGTGATTGCTCGCCGGAGAAGGCGAGTGCTGGGGGTGCGAAATGGATCCGGAACCGGTGGTCATCGACGGTGGGGACCGTTCCTGCGTGCGGCTGCTGCTGGAGCTGCGCGGGCAT
Organism: Actinomadura montaniterrae; assembly: GCF_008923365.1. Lineage (GTDB taxonomy): Bacteria > Actinomycetota > Actinomycetes > Streptosporangiales > Streptosporangiaceae > Spirillospora > Spirillospora montaniterrae. Next base: position 2,997 of record NZ_WBMR01000378.1, on the reverse strand, counting down.
CTGGCGGGGCTGGCGCCCGGCACGGTCGTGCATCTCATCGCCAGCGACCCGGCGGCGCCGATCGACCTGCCGGCCTGGTGCCATCTGACGGGGCACGACTACCTCGGCCCGGTCGACGCCGACACCCCCACCTACGCGCTGCGCGTGACCGAACGCCCGCGCGCCACCGAGCCCGATTCGCCCTGGCGCCCCGCCGCGCACGGCTGAACGACCCCGCTCGCCGCCGCACCCGCCGCCGCACCGCCGCACCGCCGCCGCGTCCCGCACCGCCGCCGCGTCCCGCACCGGGCGGCCCCGCCGTTTCATTTTGACGGAGCGTCCGTCACTATTGGCGTATCGCCAATTAGCGAGGGATGTGACGGGCATGGCGGGACGGCCGTCGATCGCGATCGTGGGCAGCGGGTTCAGCGGGCTGGGGCTCGCCGTCCGGCTGCTCCGCGCCGGCTTCACCGACCTGACGGTGTTCGAGCGCGGCACCGACGTCGGCGGCGTGTGGCGGGAGAACACCTACCCGGGCGCCGCCTGCGACGCCCCGTCCCACCTGTACTCCTACTCGTTTGAGCCGAAGCCGGACTGGTCGCGGCGGTTCGCGCCGCAGCCGGAGATCCTCGCCTACCTGCGGCACTGCGCGCGCAAGTACGGCGTCCTACAGCACGTCCGGTTCGGCTGCGAGATCACCCGCGCCGGCTTCGATCCGGAGGCCGGGCAGTGGAACCTGCGGACGGCCGGGGGAGAGGTGCACCGGGCCGACCTGCTCGTCGCGGCCTGCGGCCAGCTGAGCGTCCCGTCGGTGCCGGACATCCCGGGGCTGTCGGACTTCGCCGGCACCGTGTTCCACTCCGCGCGCTGGGACCACGGCCACGACCTCGCCGGACGGACCGTCGCGGTCGTCGGCAACGGCGCGAGCGCGGTGCAGTTCGTCCCGCGGATCGCGCCGGACGCGGCGAAGCTGACCGTCTTCCAGCGCGAACCGCAGTGGGTCGGCTGGAAGTGGGACCGCCGCTACCCGCCGCTGCGCACCGCGCTCAACCGGCGGTTCCCGCTGCTGCAACGGCTGTCGCGGCTCGCGGTGTTCGTCTGGTTCGAGGCGCTGCTGAACCCGATGCTGGTCTCGCCGCGCGCCCGCCGCGTCCTGTCGGCGCACGTCCGCGCGCTGTGCCGCACGACGCTGTGGTCGGTCAAGGACCGGCGGCTGCGCGAGCGCCTCGTTCCCGGCTACGAGCTCGGCTGCAAGCGCGTGCTGATCTCCAGCGACTACTACCGCGCCCTCAACCTCCCGCAGGTGGACGTGGTCACCAGCGCCGTCGTCGGCGCGACCCGGGACGGCCTCGTCACCGCCGACGGCCGCGAGCACCCCGCCGACACCGTCATCCTCGGCACCGGCTTCCGCACCCGGGACTTCGTCGCCCCCATGCGCGTCACCGGTCTCACTGAGCGGGACCTGGACGAGGCGTGGCGGGACGGGCCGCGAGCCTACCTGGGGATGGCCGTCGCGGGCTTCCCGAACTTCTTCCTGATGTACGGGCCCAACACCAATGTCGGCTCGGGGTCGGTGGTGCACATGCTCGAAAGCCAGATCTCCTACATCGTGCAGGCGGCCCGCGCGTTGCGCGACCCGGAGGCGCTCTACATGGACGTCCGCGAGGGCGTGCTGGCGGAGTTCGACGCCGCGCTCCAGCGCCGCCTGGACGGGACGGTCTGGAACGCCGGCGGCTGCGACAGCTGGTACCTGCACTCCGGCGAAGGCGCCGGCGGCCGGCGCCGCAACGCCAGCAACTGGCCCGGCTCGATGCTCGGCTACCGCCGCCGCACCCGGACCCTCGACCCGTCCGACTACCGGATCGTGAAGCGCTGACGTGGGCGCCGCACACAGGACCCCGGCCCGGAGCCGCACCGGGGACGGCGCTGACCGCCGGCTGCTGCGCGCGCTCGAAGGCCTCTACGTCATCCCGCCCGGCCACCACCGGCCCGACACCGGACGCGCCGACGCCGCGCGGATGCTCGCCTGCGACGACCGGACGCTGACCGCGCTCGTCCGGCACGGCCTGCCGTCGACCGGCGAGCGCGGCCGGGAGCGGTTCGACGGGCGGGACCTGTTCAACCTCGCCCTCTACTCCGGGACGGGGCGCACGCCGGTCGAGCGGGACGTCGCGTCCCTGCTGCGCTGGACCCGCTCGTCCTGCGAGGACCTCATCGCGCCGCGGGTGTCCCGGTTCGAGCTGCGGGTCGCCTGCGGGGACCCGGACGGCTGCCGTCCCGACGCCCGCAATGCCCTCGCCCGGCCCCGCACCGGCGCGTACGGCGGCGCGGTCCGGCACGTCCGGGCGCATCCGGGGCGCGGGGGCCGCCGGGTGGGCGCGGCGCCCGACGCGGCGGCGATGACCGCGCGGTCGTCCGGCCCCGCGATGGCGATCTCGGCGGTGCTGCGGACGGTCGGGGACTGCCCGGTGCTGCGCGCGCCCGCGCTGCGCGCGATCGTCCGCGAGTTCATCGGCGCCGAGCCGCGCTACCTGCGCCTGCCCGTCGACCTGCGCGACGACCCGGACCTCGTCCCGCGCGGCTTCGCCGGCTGCGGCGCCGCCAGCCGCTACATCGAGCGGCTGTGCCGCGAGGAGGGCGTGCCCGCGACGACCCGGATCGGCTGGGTGGTCGGGCTGCCCGAGGTCGTGCACGCCTGGGTGGAGGTCGTCGACGACGACGGCGTCACCAAGGTGATCGACCCGGTGTTCACGCTGCTGTCGGAGGTGATCCCCTGGTCGAACCCGATGCTGCGCGACCCGTCGCTGGCGTTCCGGACGAACCGGCTCGTCCCGACGGGCCTGCACGTCGGCGGCGACGTCGCGTCCCACACCTGCGGGCGCGCGCCCGGCACCGCCGAGGGCCCGCACGCCCGCGCCCGCGTCACGACCCGGATCGTCCCGCTCCGCCCGACCGCCTGACCGGCCGCGGCCCGGGTCAGTCGAACAGGCGCAGCTTGTGCGCGCGGGCGGCGGCCTC
>NZ_WBMR01000377.1 GCF_008923365.1 Actinomadura montaniterrae | reverse complement strand
CGGGGCCGCCGCCGCGGTGGCGCTCGGCGCCGCCGCGACCGCCTGCTGGGCCCCGCCCGCGGCGGCCGGCACCGCGGCCGGCGACACCGCCGCCTTCACGATCCGGGACCCGCGGATCACCGAGTCCAGCGGCCTCGCGGCGAGCACGGCGCACCCCGGCATCGTCTACACCCACAACGACTCCGGCGGCGTCCCCAAGATCTACGCGCTGGGCCCGGACGGGAGGGTGCGGGCCGTGCTGACGCTCGGCGGCGCGTCCGCACGGGACTGGGAGGCGATGGCGCTCGGCAAGGACGAGCGGGGCCGTCCCGCGATCTACATGGGCGACATCGGCGACAACCTCGGCGGCGCCTGGCCGTACGTCACCGTCTACCGGATCCCCGAGCCGGCGCAGATGCGCAGCCAGACCATCCGCGCCACCGCGTTCAGGATCAAGTACGCGGACGGGCCGCGCAACGCCGAGACCCTCATGGTCAACCCGCGCACGAACCGGCTGTACATCGCCAGCAAGCTGTTCGGCGGCGCGGTCTACGAGGCGCCGAAGCGGCTGCGGACGTCCGGCTACAACGTCATGCACAAGATCGGCAAGGCGCCCGCGATCGCGACGGACGGGGCGTTCGCCCCCGACGGCCGCACCTGCGTCATCCGCACCTACTTCGGCGCCCGCATGTACGCCGTGAAGCCGGACGGGAGCCCCGGCAAGTCGCTCGGCTCGGTGTCGCTGCCGTTCCAGCCGCAGGGCGAGTCGATCACCTACACGCCCGACGGCAGGTACTTCCTCGCCGGGTCCGAAGGCGAGAACCAGCCCGTCTACAAGGTCCCCGTGCCGGGCGCGGCCGCGCCGTCCGCCTCGCCGCCGGCGTCCGCGAAGGCCGCGGAGAAGACCGGCAAGGACAACGCCGACCAGGGCCACCGCGACGCCGGCGGCGTCCGGACGGGCCTGTTCGTCGCCCTCGCGATCGCCGCCCTCGTCGGCTACGGCCTGTTCCGGAGGCGCGGATGACCCGTGTGGCCCCCGCGACGGGAGCGATCGGCCCGGACCTGACCGTCCGGACACGGTCTGCTCCGCGAACCCCCGAACGTCTGCGAACCCGGCGCCGCGCTTGCGAGAATCCGAACGCGAAGCGAGCCGAAGCGTCCCCCACGTTCGCCCAGTTGCCCGCCGAAGGAGGGCGCCGCATGCCCCAGGGTGACAACCCCTCCGCCGACTCCCCCCGCAAGCCCCCGGTGACCGGGACCATCGTCAGTGGTCCGAACCCCGGCCCGCGCGGACCCGAGCGTTGCGATCGCGTGCGAAGCCGAGTTCGAGCTTGCGAGAACTCGATCGCGCAGCGAGCCCCTGGGCGAGCCGGAGCGATGCAGCGATCGCACGCAGTGCCCGTTGAAGGAAGGCCGTCTAGCGGCCTGACGCCAAGGGCAATGCAATGAGTACGGAACTCGTCGGGCTCTCGGGGGTCGGGGGCAGGTGGCGGCCGGTGGCGGCGGGCCCGTTCGCGTTGCTGGCGGTGGCGCTGGCGCTGCTGCCGATCCGGCCGGTGTGGCTGTGGGCGCTGCTGATCGCGGCGGTGTCGGCGTTCCCGTGGGTGCTCGGTGCGGCGCCGGAGGCGCGCCGGCGGCGGCCGCGGCCGTACTGGCGGCTGTCCGCGGCCGGGCTGGAGCGGGTCGGCAAGGGCGGGCTGACGATGGTCCGGTACGAGCGGGACCGCATCGACGGGCTGGCCATCACGACGGGCGACGGCATGCTGACGGTGTTCCACCGGTTCGGGCGGACGGCGGTCGGCGGGCTGACGGCGATGGGCCTGGAGCCGCTGGCGCTGTTCGTGACGGCGCGCCGGCTCGGCATCCCGATGCACGTGCTGGACGGCGAGGCGAGCGACCTGCTCGATCCGGCGCTGGACGAGGCGCTGCGGCACCAGGGCCCGGACGGGGACGTGCCGGGTCCGGGGTTCTCGGCGCCGGGGCCGCTGCCGCGCGACCACGCGGCGGAGAAGCGGCTACTGGACCAGGAGGCGGCGCTGCTCGCGGCGGTGCACGAGCCGCCGCGTCCGAAGGGCGAGGCGGCGGGCGCGGCGCCGGAGCGCGGGGAGTTCCGGCTCGACACGCCGGATCCGCTGCCGGGGCGGCGCCGGGTCGCGCTGCTCGGCACGCTCACCGGCGTGCTGGGCGCGGTCATGATCGTGCGGATCGCGGTGCAGGGCGCGGGCGGGTTCGAGGCGCGGCTGGCCGCGGGCTGCTGGGCGCTCGCCGCGATCACCGGGGTGCTGGCGGCGCGGCGGCGGCTGCTGCGGGCGGCCCGGGTGCGCTGGACGATCACCGCGGAGCGGCTGCTGGTGCGGGCCCGGCCGGGCCGCCGGCAGCTGCAGGACCTGCCGTCCGGGAAGGTCGCGGCGGTGGTCGTGGGCCCGGGGCTGCGGCTGGATCCGCTGAGCGGGGAGCCGCGCCGGGCGGAGCTGGCGGCGCTGGCGTTCGGGCACCGGCTGGAGCTGGTCGCGCGGCTTCCGGCGCACGGCCTGGACGGTTTCCAGCTCGCGCACGCGCTCGACGACCACGGCTACCACGTGATCACGCCGGGGGCGCGGCCGCCGCGCCGTCCCGAGTACGGCCTGGAGGGGCTGCCGGACATCTTCGCGCAGGTCCCGGGCGGCCGGCTGGTCGTCGCGGACGGCGGGCTCGGCTGGGCGGACGCGGCCGGTGACGTGGTGCTGAAGATGCCGGAGGACCGGATCGGCGGCATCGAGTTGCTCACGATCGCGGGGCACGCGTGGGTGCGGCTGTACGACAGCGACGGCGACGAGTTCTTCGCGGCGCCGCTGTCGGCACTGCGGATCTCCCGCACGGATCTGCGCGAGTCGGCGCGGAAGGCGGGCCTTCCGGTGAACGACGCGGAGTACGACGCCTACCTCAGCGCGGCGTTCCATTCGGCGATGTCGACGCTGACGGCGCCGGAGCCGGAGACCCGGGCGACGGCGCCGCTGTCCGCGCCGGGCGCGGCGTCCGAGAGGTCCGAGGGGCCGGAGGGCGCGCGGGACGCGTCGCGGGCGTCGGACGGGCTTCCCGGCGAGCCGGACTTCGCGTTCACGGCGCCGGAGCCGCCGAGTCCCGTGACCGCGCCGGGGGCGCTGCTGGACGCCACGCGCCGCTCCCGCGTCGGCACGTACGGGATGAGCGTCCTGCTGTGCGAGGCGGTCGCGCTGATCGGCGCGGTGTGGCTCGGCCCGGACCTCGGCGGGTTCGGCACGACGGCGAGCTGGTCGGTGCCCGCCGGGCTGCTGATCGGCCTCGCGGGCTACTGGCTGTACGACCGGAACCGCTCGCAGCTGCGCGTGACGTCCGCCGGGCTGGCCGTCGTGACGCGGCGCGGCCGGGTCGAGTGGGACCTCGCCCGCGACCGCATCGGCGGCGTCGGGATCGACGAGTCGACCGAGCGGCTGCCGCGGCTGGTCGTCTGGGGGCCGTCAGGGCGCGTCCTGCGGCAGGTGACGTTCCCGCCCGACCTGGACGAGCTGCGGCGCGCCTGCGAGCGCTACGGCGTCCCCTGGGGCCCGCCGGACGCCGACCGGCCCGCGCCTCCCCCGCCGGAGCTGTAGCGCAGCGACCACGTCTTCAGCGGCTCGTAGGTCAGCTGGTCGTACTGCTTGCCGGGCAGGTGGCTGCACATCAGCTGGACGGCGTCGGCGGTCCACGATCCGGTCGCGAACGCCGACAGCGCCTCCATCAGCGGCCGCACGTCGGTCGGCTGCCGGGACCGGGCGAGGGTCATGTGCGGCCGGAACGAGCGGTGCTTGTCGGGCGGGGTGCCGGCGCGGCGCCCGGCGGCGGCGACGGACGCCGCGAGCCGGGCCAGGCCGCGCCGGTCGCCGTACAGGCCCGTCCACAGGACGCGGGCGTGCGCGCCGTTGCTCGGGAACGCGCCGCCGCCGGCGAGCGACAGCGTCATCCGCTCGTGCCGCCGCGCGGCGCGTTCCAGCCGGGGCAGGAGCCGGTCGACGGTGCGGTCGTCGCATTCGCCGAGGAAGGCCAGCGTGACGTGGAGCAGCTCCCGCCGGACCCATTTCAGCTCGGGGACGTCGTCCTTGTGCGGAAGGACGGCCTCCTCGAGCTCGTCCAGGATGTCCGGTGGCGGTACGAGCGCCACGAAGAGCCTCATGGGAACGTCCGTTGAGCCACCGCTTCAGCTTTTCAGCAGACGGCACCTGTTGTCACGCGGTTGCGCTGCGCCATCGGCGCCGGTTGGGGCCCGCCGCCCCGGCGCCGTCGGGGCGGCGGGGCGGCGGCCTGGAACGTCGGCGGCCCGCAGCCGGAACGTCAGCCGCCCGCGGCCTGGACGTCAGCTGCCCGTGGCCCGGGACGTCAGCGGCCTGCGGCCGGGACGCGCGCCAGCCGGGCCAGCGCGGGCCGGATCGAGCCGCGCGGCGCCGCCAGCGCCGCGACGACGATCGCGGTGGCCATCGAGATCAGGCCGCCGAGCACGATGCTGAGCCGGGGCCCGAAGTGCTCGGCCATCCAGCCGACGGTGGGCGCGCCGAGCGGGTTGGTGCCCATGAAGACGAACATGTAGAGGCCCATCACGCGGCCGCGCATCTCGGGCTGGACGCCGAGCTGCATCGTCGCGTTCGCCGACGTGGTGAAGGTCATCAGCGCGATCCCGGCGGGGACGAGCAGCACCAGGAACGACCAGTACGTGGGGGCGAGCCCCGCGGCGGTCTCCATCACGCCGAACACGACCGCGGCGAGGAGCATCAGCCGCAGCCGGGGCCTGGTCGAGCGGCGGGCGGCGAGCAGCGCGCCGGTCAGCGCGCCGAGCGCCAGCATGCTGGACGCGAGGCCGAACGAGGACGCGCCGCTGTGGAAGACCTCCTTGGCGACCAGCGCGGTCGTCATCTGGAAGTTCATGCCGAACGTCGCGACGAACCCGACCATCACCAGGACGAGGACCAGGTCGCGGCGGCCCCGGACGTACCGCAGCCCCTCGCGGAGCTGGCCCTTGGCGCGCTTGACGGTGCCGGAGTCGTGCAGCTCGCTCTCGCGCATCGCGTACAGGCCGAGCAGGACGGCGCCGAACGAGGCGGCGTTCACCAGGAACACCGGGCCGGTGCCGATCACGGCGATCAGCACGCCGGCGACGGCGGGGCCGAGCAGCCGGGCGCCGTTGAAGGTGGCGCTGTTCAGCGCGATCGCGTTCGGCAGGTCGCGCTTGCCGACCATCTCGACCACGAACGACTGGCGGGTCGGGTTGTCGACGACGGTGGCGAGGCCGAGACCGAACGCCAGCAGGTACACGTGCCAGACCTGGGCCTGGCCGGTCACGGTGAGGACGCCGAGGACCAGCGCGAGCGCGCCCATCGACACCTGCGTCAGCATCAGGACGCGGCGCTTGGGGTAGCGGTCGGCGATCACTCCGCCCCACAGGCCGAACAGCAGGAGCGGCAGGAACTGCAGGCCGGTGGTGATGCCGAGCGCGGTGCCGTTGTTGTGGGCGAGGTCGAGGACGAGCCAGTCCTGCGCGACGCGCTGCATCCAGGTGCCGGTGTTGGAGACGACCTGGCCCATGGCGTACAGGCGGTAGTTCCGGGTCCGCAGGGACCGGAACATGCCGCCGGCCCGGGCGTCCTCGGGGGCGTCGTCCTCGGTGCCTTCGGGCGGTTCGACGACGGCGTCGGTCTCCTCGGCGACGACGACGCCTTCGGCGGTTTCCGCGGCCTCTGCGGCGTCGGCGACCTGGTCGGTGGCCTGGTCGGTGGCCTGGTCCGCGACCTGGTCGGCGGGCGGCTCGGCGGCCGTTTGGACCGCTCCATCCGGGAGCCCGGCACGCTCGGCGTGCGGCGGCGGCCCGGCGGCGTCCGACCGGCCCGCCGGATGGGCGGTCGCGTGCGGGGCGGCGTGGAGGGGGCGGGAAGGGGTGCGGG
>NZ_WBMR01000376.1 GCF_008923365.1 Actinomadura montaniterrae | reverse complement strand
AGCCCGTCCAGCAGCAGCCGGTTCAGCAGCGGCCTCCGGCGGCGCAGGGGCCCACGCGGCCCGACGTGCCGCAGCAGGTTCCGCTGCGGGGCGGGCCGGCCGCGCCCGCGCAGCCGCCGGTGGTGCGGCCCCCGGCACCGACGCGTCCGGACATCCCGGTGCAGGGCCGGCCCGCCGCGCCCGCCGCGCCAGCCGCGTTCGGCGGCCCGCAGGGCGGGTCCGGCGAGGAGAACGAGTGGCGGCCCGCCAAGCAGGAGCGGGACCCGGCGACGCCGCGCCTTGAAGCGCCGCGGCCGTGGTCGAAGGGGCTGTCGAAGCCGCTGCGCCCGGCGTCCACCGACAGCATGCAGTGGCCGCCCGTCCCCGAGCCGGGGAAGGCGCCGGAGGCGTTCGCGGACCTGCCGCCGCAGGGCGTGCCGCTGCCACCGCCGCCCCAGCACCCGCAGCAGCCGCAGCCCCCGCAGGTGCCGGAGCCGGCGGAGGAGCAGGCGCCGCCGCGGGAGGTGCGGTCGCAGCCGCAGTCGCCGGTCCGGCCGAGGCCGCTCCCGCCGCCCCCGGCGCCGCCCGCGCACGGGCCCGCGATCACGCCGCCGGGACCGGAGCACGAGGTCACGACCGGCGGCCTGCGCCGGCTGATCCAGGCCGTCGGCGGCGGGCACGGCGAGGTCGACGCCGAGTACCAGCAGCGGCTGCAGCAGCCGTTCCACGGGACGCGGCACGTCGTCGTGCTCGGCTGCACGGGCGGTGCGGGGCAGACCGTCACCGCGCTGATGCTCGGGCACACGTTCGCGCAGCACAACGGGGAGCCGGTCGTCGCGGTCGACGTGAACCCCGGGCCGGGCGCGCTCGCGCGGCGGACGCGCAGCGAGACCAACGAGACGCTGACCTCGCTGATCACGCGCGCCGACCAGGTCGGCAGCCTCACCGCGATGCGCCGCTACACCTCGCAGGCCAAGTCGGGGCTCGACGTCATCGCGGCCGGGAAGAACCCGCTGCAGGCGCTCGACGACCGCGACTACGCGCTCGCGATCCGCACGATCGACAAGTTCTACTCGGTGACGCTGCTGGACACCGCGGCGGCGATCGTCGCGCGGGTGCTGCCGTACGCCGACCAGATCGTGCTGGTCGCGCCCGCCAGCGCGGACGCGCCGCGCGCCGTGGCGATGACGTTCGAGTGGCTGGACGGGCACGGGTACGAGGAGCTGCGGTCCCGCGCCGTCACGGTCATCAACGGGGTGTCCCGCCGCAGCATGGACGACGTCGAGCAGGCGGAGGCCGTCGCGCGGGGGCGTTGCCGTGCCCTCGTGCGGATCCCGTGGGACGATCACCTCAGCATGGACCGCGCCCCGCGCAACGAGCTCAAGTCGTTGCGCGCGCCGACGCGCCGTGCCTATCTTGCCCTCGCCGGTGTGGTCGCCGGCGGGTTCACCGTCGTGCCCGAGCGTTACCAGGAGCTTCAGCAGGAGCAGGAGGCCACCCGATGAGCGCCCCTCGCAGGCACCGAGCCGGCCGGACGGGCGCGAGCGTGGCGGGCGCGCCTGACGCCCGTGTCCGCCCGGACCGTGAACACTCTCCCCGCCAGCCCTTCGCAGCCGCACGCCGATCGGGAGAATCATTGGTCAGGACCAGGGTCGGGAGGACGGCATGAGCAAGGCCAGCCGGCTGGCCGTGCGGTACTTCGACGACCGCGTGCTGCTCACCGACGGTGCCGCCTGGGCGTACTTCCGGCTGCCCACGGTGTCCTACGAGTTCACCACCGGCGAGGAGCGGGAGGCGCTCGCCACCAACATCACGATCGCGCTCGCCGGGATCCGGATGCAGGACGCCGAGGTGCACCTGCGGATCGCGCACCGCACGTACCCGGCGGCGGAGTGGGCGCTCGCGCTGGACCGGACGTCCGACGGCGGCGCCGGGTGGCGGGAGTACCTCGAGGAGACCTACGCGCACGTGTGGGCGAAGGACTTCTGGACCAAGGAGGTCTACCTCGGGGTGCGGCTCGGCCCGCGCGGGATGGGCGCGCACCTGTCCGGCGGGGTGGTGTCGCAGCTCCTCGGGTTCTACAAGCGCAGCGAGAAGGTCCTCGGCGTCAACGACGACGCGATCGACAAGCGGGAGATCGGGCGCTGGACGGACCAGGCGGAGCGGATCGGCCGGGCCCTCGGCGGGTCCGCGCTGTACGCCCGGCACGCGACGTCCACCGAGGTGGCGTGGCTGTTCCAGCACGCGGTGACGGGGTCGCTCGCCGACCCGCCGCCGTCGGCGGTGCCGCGCCGGACGTGGGGCAAGGGCGAGATCGAGTCGCTGGTGGAGGGCGCGATCCACAACGGCCGCTCGTACCTGCGGATCGAGCAGCCGAACTTCACGGGCGCGGGCGGCGGCGCGACGGCCGCGTCGTACGTCGCGTACCTGTCGTTCGCCCGGTTCCCCGACATGATGCCGTTCCCGGACGGCGAGCCGTGGTTCCACTACGCGGACGCGCTGCCGTTCCCCGTCGAGATCAGCGCGCGGATGAAGCTGATCCCGCCGGCGAAGGCGTCCAAGGACGTGTCGCGGAAGCTCGCGCACGCCCGCGACATGGACCAGCACATCCGGGAGGCGGGCGCGGAGGCGCCGATCGCGCTCGCGGAGCAGATCGACGCGGCGCGGATGCTGGAGCACGGCATCACCAAGGAGCGCCTCCCGTTCGTGTACGGGTGGCACCGGCTGATCGTGTCCGCGCCCACCGAGGACCTGCTCGCGCAGCGGGTCGACGCGGTCGTCGAGCACTACCGTGACATCGGCATCGACGTCGTCAACTCGACCGGCGACCAGTTCTCGCTGTTCCTGGAGTCGCTGCCGGGCGACCAGATCCGGCTGAACGCGTACGCGCAGCGGCAGCCGCTGCGGACCATCGCGGGCGGGATGCCCGTCGCGACCGTCGACCTCGGCGACCGGACGGACGAGAACGACGAGGGCTGGATCGGCCCCTACATCGGCGAGACGCTCGGGCGGGCCCGGTCGATCGTCCACTTCGACCCGCTCGTCGCCGCGGCCCGGAACCGTCCGACCGCCGTCGCGATCACCGGGGAGCCCGGCGGCGGCAAGACGACCCTCGCGCTGCTGCTGATCTACCAGATGGCGCTCCGCGGCGTCACGATCGCGGCCATCGACCCGAAGGGCGACGCCGAGTCGCTGGTCGAACTGCTCAAGGCGCGCGGACGCAAGGCGCGGATCCTGCCGCTCGGGTCCGCCGCGCCCGGCCTGCTCGACCCGTTCTCGTTCGGCGACGACCTCGCCACCAAGAAGACCATGGCGACCGAGACGCTCCGGCTCCTGCTTCCGCGCATGTCGGAGGAGCGCGAGTCCGCGATGATCCAGGCGGTCGGCGCCGTCGCGAACGCCGAACAGCCGTCCCTCGGCCGCGTCGTCGACCACCTGGAGCAGGCCTCCGACCCCGCGTCCAAGAACCTCGGCGCGGTGCTGCGGTCGATGTCGGAGATGCACCTCGCCCGGCTGTGCTTCGACCCGTCCGGCGGCGAGCGCATCGACACCGCCGGCTGGACGACCGTGTTCACCCTCGGCGGCCTCACCCTCCCCGACGTCGCGATCTCCCGCGAGGACTACTCCTACGAGCAGCGCCTGTCCGTCGCGCTGATGTACCTGGTGTCGCAGTTCGCGCGGCGGCTGATGCACGGCATCGACCGCCGGCTGCCGAAGGCGATCTTCCTGGACGAGGCGTGGGCGATCACGTCCACGCCCGAGGGAGCCAAGCTCGTGCCCGAGGTGTCGAGGATGGGGCGGTCCCGCAACACCGCGCTGATCCTCGTCTCCCAGAACGCGGGCGACCTGCTGAACGAGCAGGTCACCAACTGTCTGTCGTCGGTGTTCTCCTTCCGGTCAACCGAACGGGTCGAGGTGGGCAACGTGATGTCGCTGCTCGGGGTCGAGTCGTCCGACGAGCACAAGGCCGTGCTGCGCAACCTCGGCAACGGCGAGTGCATCTTCCGCGACCTCGATGGGCGCGCCGGCCGGATCGGCGTCGACCTCATCTCCGAGGAGCTGCGGAGATGGCTGGACACCAACCCGACCCGGTCCCATCCCGGGCGTTCCGAACTCACCGCAGCGGGGGCCGAGGTCGAGGAGGTCAGCCGATGACGGGTCCCCGCGTCCGGACGGAGCGCCTGCAGCGCTCGCCCGGCGAACGCCTCGACCTGCGCCGCCGCCGCACCCGCCGGCGGCACCGCCCGCGCAGCCGCCGCTCCGCGGTACTGCTGGTCATCATGGCGCTGTTCCTGGTCAGTCCGCTGTCGCCGGCGGCGGCGTCGATTCCGCTGCCGCCCGGTTCCAACCCGAACGACGCGTGTGCTCCCGCCGACAATCCGGCGCCGGAGGCGTACGGGTCCGGGACGGACGGGATGATCAAGCCGCCCGGCTATCCGGACGCGAAGCTGCAGAAGACGCCGGGCGACCAGCTGACCTACTACGACCGGTACGGGACGGCCGGGCAGACCTGGTATGCGGTCGACATGGGCTGCTCGGACGCGATGGCGATGATGGGCAACGCGATCGCCAACACGACGTTCACGCTGGTCCGGGCGGTCGACCGGACGACGATCAGCATCTACCAGGCGGCGGCGTCGGAGTCGCTGCTCGGCTGGCTGAAGAGCACCGTCGACGGCGTGATCAGCGGCATGGGCAAGACGTTCAACGCGCGCTACTGGTCGTGGGTGGTCATCCTCGGCGCGATGTGGCTGGCCTGGTGGGGCCTGGTCCGGCGGCGGGCGAGCAAGGTCACCGAGGGCGTGGTGTGGATGGTCGCCGCGATGGTGGCGCTGATCTGGCTGATCGCACGGCCCGCGGACTTCACGACGCTGGGCACGAAGGTGTCGTCGGCGACGAGCGCGGCGTTCAACGCGGCGCTGCCGCAGAGCGACACGAAGGGCGGCAGATGCATCCCGCCGCCGGACGGCAAGCCGGACCCGATGGCGTCGGCGAACCTGGACGCGACGACCCGCAACGCGAACGGGCTGTGGGTGGCGCTGGTCTGCAAGCCGTGGCTGCAGGGCGAGTTCGGCACCACCGACCCGAACGCGAAGATCGTCAAGGAGAACGCGGACAAGCTGCTGTCGTCGCAGGCGGTGGACCTGCCGGAGTCGTACGGCACGGAGAAACCCGATCTCGGGCAGAAGGCGGACGACTACAAGAGCGTCGCCAAGACCATCAAGGACGACTATCCCGGGACGTATTCGCTGTTCCAGGGCAAGAGCTGGCAGAACCGGCTGGCGGTGGCGTTCGGCGGGCTGTTCGCGGCGCTGGTCGCCGGGCTGCTGATCATGGTGATCGCGATCGCGCTGATCGTGGTGAAGATCGCGTTCCTGCTGCTGCTGGTGGCGGGGCCGATCTTCCTCGGGATCGGGATCCATCCGGGGATCGGCCGGGTGATCGCGGTCAGATGGCTGGAGCTGCTGCTGTCGATGCTGCTGAAACAGGCGGCATTGATCGGCGTGCTGGCGCTGCTGCTGTGGGCGTACGGGCTGATCCTCGGCGAGACGCTGCCGTGGGGCCTGCAGATCCTGCTGATCGCGCTGGTGACGTTCGCGGCGTTCATCTACCGCAAGCCGTTCCAGCACCTGTTCTCGGCGGTCGGCTACTCAGCGGTCGGGTCGCGGGAGAAGAGCGAGGCGCACCTGGACAAGTCGGTCGCGGAGGCGCGCAAGAACACGGCGGCCGTGGCGGGCGCCGTGGTGCCGGGCGCGGCCGGGTACCGGCTGGGCCGCTGGGCGGGCAAGCGGGACGCGGCGGCGGACGCGTCCAAGCAGATCCGCAAGTACGACGAGAGCCGGCCGCCGCAGTACGAGAACCCGAACGGCTGCCTGGCGCCGACCGCACCGGACGCTTCGGGCGACTCCTGGACGGAGCTCGTCGCCCC
>NZ_WBMR01000375.1 GCF_008923365.1 Actinomadura montaniterrae | reverse complement strand
TGCACGCTGGCGGGCTCGCTGGCGCTCGCGGCGCAGCGCGTCACCGAGCCGCCGCCGCGCCCGCGCGCCGCCGGGGCGCGCGGCGGGGTGTTCCGCAACCCCGGCGTCGTCGTGATCACGCCGGTGTTCCTGGCGCTCGGCATGGTGTTCGGCGCGATCGACGTCAGCGGCGTCGCGTTCGCCCAAGAGCAGGGGCACAAGGCGCTCGCCGGCGTGCTGCTCGGCTGCTACGCGCTCGGCAGCGGCACCGCGGCGCTCTGGTACGGGGCGCGGCACTGGCGGCGCCCGCTCGCCCGCCGCTTCCTCGCCGGGCTGGGCCTGCTGACGGCCGGGCTCGTCCCGCCGGTGCTGGTCGGGAACCTGTGGCTGATGATGGCCGTGGTGTTCTTCTCCGGGCTGGCGATCTCCCCGACGATCATCCCCGGCTACGGGCTGGTGGAGCGGCTCGTCCCGCCGCACCAGCTGACCGAGGGGCTGGCGCTGGTGTCCACGTCGGTCGGGGTGGGGGTGGCGGCCGGGTCGTCGCTGTCGGGACGGGTCGTGGACGCGTACGGCTCGCACGCCGCGTTCCTGGTCCCGCTGGGGTCGGCGGTGGCGGCCGCGCTGATCGGGCTGGCGGGGTCCGGCGCCCTCGGTAAACGTGAACTTTCCTCACGATCGATTGCCGAGTAGAGTCGGCGCATGTCACCCGTGACCCACCAGAAGTGGCAGAACTGGGCGGGAAACCAGCAGGCCACCCCGCACCGCGTCGCGACCCCCGGCAGCGCCGCCGAGGTGGCCGCGGCCGTCCGGTCCGCCGCGTCCGACGGCCTCACCGTCCGGATGACCGGCACCGGCCACTCCTTCACCGGCGCCGCCGTCGCCGAGGGCGTGCTGCTGCGCCCGGACGCGCTCACCGCCGTCCGCTCCGTCGACACCGCGACCGGCCTGGTCACCGTCGAGGCCGGGCTGCCGCTGCACGCGTTCAACCGCGTCCTCGCCGAGCACGGCCTGGCCCTGGCCAACATGGGCGACATCCAGGAGCAGACCGTCGCGGGCGCCCTGCAGACCGCCACCCACGGCACCGGGCGCGACGCCGCCGGCCTCGCCTCCCAGGTCGCCGCCCTCGAACTCGTCCTCGCCGACGGCTCCACCGTCACCTGCTCGCCCGACGAGCGCCCCGAGCTGTTCGACGCGGCCCGCGCCGGCCTCGGCGCCCTCGGCGTCGTCACCGCCATCACCTGGAAGACCGTCCCGGCCTTCGTCCTGCGCGCGCAGGAGGAGCCGATGAAGTGGGACGAGGTCCTCGCCCGCGTCGACGAGTTCGACGACGCCAACGAGCACTTCGAGTTCTACTGGTTCCCGCACACCGAGGGCTGCCTCACCAAGCGCAACAACCGCGTCGAGGGCCCCGCCGAGCCGCTGTCGAAGTTCAAGTACTGGATGGACGACGAGTTCCTGTCCAACAAGGTCTTCGGCGCCGTCAACCGGCTGACGCACCTGGCCCCCGCCACGACGCCGTTCGTCAACGGCATCTCCGCCAAGGCGCTCGGCGCCCGCACCTACAGCGACACCTCCTACAAGGTGTTCACCAGCCCCCGCACGGTCCGCTTCAAGGAGCAGGAGTACGCGATCCCGCGCGAGGAGCTCGTCCCCGCGCTGCGCGAGCTGCGCTCCCTGTTCGCCCGCAAGGACTGGCGCATCAGCTTCCCGATCGAGGTGCGGCTGCTCCCCCAGGAGGACGCCTGGCTGTCGATGGCCCACGGCCGCCGCAGCGCGTTCATCGCCGTCCACGTCTACTACAAGGACCGGCACCAGGAGTACTTCCGCGGCGTCGAGGACCTCCTCACCGCCCTCGACGGCCGCCCGCACTGGGGCAAGCTCCACACCCGCGACGCCACCTACCTGGAGAAGGTCTACCCCCGGTTCACCGACTTCCAGCGGCTGCGCGACGAGCTCGACCCCGACCGCCGCTTCGCCAACCCCTACACCCGCCAGGTCTTCGGGGACTGAGTTTTCTGCACCGCCCTCGGCGGTCGGGCCCTGGAGGCCCTCCCTTCAACGGGCACTGCGTGCGATCGCTGCATCGCTCCGGCTCGCCCTGGGGGCTCGCTGCGCGATCAAGTTCTCGCAAGCTCGAACTTGGCTTCGCTCGCGATCGCGACGGTCCAGGTCGTTGACGGCTCGGCTACGGGGCCGCGGTCACTGGCCCTGGGTGATCTGGGGGTCGGCGCCGTTGCCGTCCTGCTGCTGGCCGCCGCCGTCGGAGGTCTTCGTCGGCGCCGGGGTCTGCGGGGTCTCCGGCGTGCTGGGCGCCGAGGACGTCGGCGCGGTCGGCTCGGTCGGCCGCTGCGTCGTCGGCGGCGCCGTGGTGGGCGTCCCGGTCGACGGGACGCCGCCCGACGGGCTCTCGCTCGGCGTGGCACCGGACTTCGTCGCGTGCGTGGACGGGGCGGGCGATGTCGGGGACTCGTCCGTGCCGCCGCCACCGCCGCCCCCGCCGGTCAGCGCCTTGCTGATGGTCGTGCCGTTGCCCGAGTTGCCGATCGGCGAACCGGTCGCCGCCTCGTAGACCGTGATGCCGCCGATGACGATCGCGAAGATCGCCGCGGACGACACCACGAGCTTCACCCAGTGCTGCTTGACCCAGTCGATCGTGCCGTCGAGCGCGGACCGGCGGACGACCTCGCGGACCGCGTCCGGTCCGGCCGCCGCCGCGAGCGCGTCCGCGACCGTCTCCGCCGGGGTGCGGTCCAGGCGCGTCGCGTTCGGGTCGCCGCCGCCGGACGGCCCGCCGCCGGAGAGGTGGCCGGGCAGGTTCAGGTCGAGGCGGGTCGCGTTCGGGTCGAGGCGGGTCGTGCCCGGGCCGCCCGCCGGCCACACGACGGTCCGCGTCGGGTCGGCGCTCCGCGCCTCCGCCGCCGCCTGCTCCGCCGCGCCCTGCCGGTGCACCGCCGCCTGGAGGTGCGTCAGGTCCTTGATCTGGTTACGGCCCTGGTCGAGGTAGTGCTTGACGACCGCGGAACCCGCCGTCGACATCACGCTCATCAGCCCGGCGCCGATGATCGTCCCGTAGACCCCCAGGTAGGACGCACCGACGGCGGCGACCAGCGTCGCCACCCCGCTGGCGATCAGCTGCGTGGTGCTGACATCCGGCAGCTTGCCGCGCATCGACCCTTTCACCCCTGTTCGCTCGCCCGAAACCCCCGAAAACCAAACTATTCGGAAGATCAGGGTGTTCCTGCCACAGACGTGACGCTCCTAACCTCGAAGCGGTGGAGCGCGCCGCCGGGCTCAGGCACAGTGTGGAAAAGGATGCACAAGAATGCGGCAGGGCGCCCCCGGCCGCCCCGCGACACCGGCAAGCTAGGTCAGGTGCCCTCTTCGGCCTCGTGAAGGGGGCTTCGAGAGCGGCGATGTTCGGACATGCCGGGTACGGTGCTGGCAGCAGGTGTGTCCGGAAGAGAGACTCGGGAACCCGGGGGAAGGGCACGCATGCGCCCTCGGCGGGCAACGGGCGACCGGCCGGTGAGACCGCGGCCGGACGGTCCGGCGCCCTCCGTGCCGTCAGGACAGGGCAGGAAGGACACGCATGCAGGAGCTGCGCCTCGTCGCGGTCAGCGAGGACGGTACGTACCTCGTCCTGGCCACCGCGGGCCGAGGCACCCGGTTCACCCTGCCCGTCGACGACCGGCTCCGCGCAGCGGTCCGTGGGCACTTCTCCCGCCTCGGCCAGTTCGAGATCGAAGTGGAGAGTCCCTTGCGTCCCAAGGAGATCCAGGCCCGCATCCGGTCCGGCGAGACGGCGGAGGAGATCGCCGAGTCCGCGGGCATCCCGGTCGAACGCGTCCGCTGGTTCGAGGGCCCGGTCCTGCAGGAACGCGAGTACATGGCGCAGCAGGCGCAGCGCGTCGCGGTGCGCCGCCCCGGCGAGACCACGCTCGGCCCGCCGCTCGGCGAGACCGTCGAGGAGCGGCTCGGCCGCGGCGGCGTCGACCTCGAGGAGGTCGAGTGGGACTCCTGGAAGTGCGAGGACTCCACCTGGCGCGTCCGGCTGTCGTTCTTCGACAACGGCCGCCCGCACGCCGCCGAGTGGTCCTTCGACCCGCGCCGCCGGCACGTCTCCCCGCTCGACGAGATCGCCGCCCGGCTCACCGCCGTCGAGTGGGACGACGAGACCCTGTCGGACACCGTCACCCCGCTCGTCCCGCGCCGTCCCGCGATGAAGGTCGTGCAGAACGACCGGCCCGCGCACGACCGGGACGTCTCCGCGCGCGGCCTGCCCGCCGAGCCGGAGCAGCCCGCCGCGCCCGGCCCGCTGCGCCCCGCCGAGCCGCCGCAGTACATCGTCGAGCGCGGCCGCATGGTCGACCCGCGCCCCGCCTTCCGCGACGCGCCGCCCGGCGAGGGCGCGCCGCTGCGCGAGGCGTCCCGTCCGCTGTCCGCCGAGAGCCCCCGCGAGGCGCCGCGCCTGCGCGAGGCCGCCGAACCCGCCCGTCCCGCCGACGAGGCCCGCCCGCGCGACGGCCGTCCCGCCCGCGAGGAGGAGCCGCGCGTCCCGCAGGCGCGCCGCGAGGAGCCGCAGGCCGCGGCTCAGCGTCCCGCCGACACGGAGCAGCGCGACGACGAGCCCCGCGCGGACGTGCGGGACGAGCAGGCCCAGGACGAGCGTCCGCAGGGTGCGGGTGAAGAGGCCCGGCCGCGCGAGGATGCCGAGAGCGCCTCGGCGCGCGAAGACGCGCACGCCGACGAGGACGCGACCGCTGGTGAGGACGCCGAGGCGCGCCTTGAGGAGGCGTCGGACGGCGAGGAGAGCCACCGTCCCGCCGCGAGCGAGGACGCGACGGCCGAGCGGCCTGCCGCGGAGAGCCCGAGCGTCGAGGACGAGGAAGAGTCCCGCCAGGAAGAGGCGCCGGCCGAGGACGCGCCGGCCGCCGAGCACGAGCGTCCGGCCGAGGACGCGCAGGCGCCCGATGAGGAGGCCGCCGAGGAGCCCGCGGCCCGCGACGCCGCGGAGCAGGCGGAACCGTCCGTTGACGACGCCCCGGCGCCGGAGCGCGTCGCGGAGCCCGCCGCGGAGAAGGCGGACGGCGAGGCCTCCGAGAACGCCCCGGAGACCGAGGAACGGCCGGTGGAGAAGGCGGAGCCGGCGGCAGCTCAGGCTCCGGAGGAGCAGGCCGCGCGGCCGAAGCCGGCCCCGCCGCAGCCCGCCCAGCAGCAACCGGCACCGCAGCATCCCGCGCGGCGGGAGCCGTCCCGGCCGCCGGCGAAGAAGAAGCCGGCCCGGCCCTCGATGCCCGCCGCGCAGGACAAGCCGGTCACCGGTTCCCCGGCGGCAGCGGCGGCGGAGGCCCCGGCGCAGCGTCCGGCGCGGCCGCGCCGCAAGGCCAAGGGCAAGCGCGCCTCGGTGCCGTCCTGGGACGAGATCATGTTCGGCGCCCGCCGCCCCGAGTGACCGCCACCGGGGTCACGCCCCGGGCGCGGTGTCCCGTCGTGCGGGCGGTTCCGGCGCCGGGCGCTCGATGAACGGCGCGAGCCATTCGGGGGTGATGGCGGCGGCGAACGCGACGGCGTCCGACTCGGACATGTCCGTCGCGGAGTAGCCGCCCTCGCCCGCGCCCGTCGCGACGAACAGGGTGGCTAGGCCGAGCCGGCGCTGGAACAGCGTGCGGCGGATCCGCCAGCCGATCACGGCGCCGTGGTCGACGACGACCTGGCGGCGGCGCAGGGAACCGGACCGGACGGTGAGCCGGGTGCCGTCGGAGGCGTGCCCCAGCTGCCGGTACCGGTCCAGGCCCAGCGGCACGGCGATCACGGTGAGGGCCGCGCAGACGTAGGCGACCCACGGCTGGCCCGCGAGCACGGCGATCACGGCGACGGCGGCGAGCGGCGCGACCGCGCGCGCGACCCGCCGGCCCCGCGCCGCACGCGGGTGCGCGACCAGCGGGCCCGGGACGGCGCCGAGGACCCGGGACGCGAGGTCCTCCG
>NZ_WBMR01000374.1 GCF_008923365.1 Actinomadura montaniterrae | reverse complement strand
AGCATCCCGAGCGTGCCGGCGCCGACGACCGCGACGGTCTCGCCGGGACGCGGCGCCGCGTGCCGGACGGCCCCGGCGATGACCGCGGCCGGCTCCAGCAGTGCCGCCGCGCGCAGGTCGGCGCCGGGCGGCAGCACGTGCAGCAGCCGCGCGGGGACCAGCAGGTGGTCGGCGAACGCGCCGGGCCGGGTGAAGCCCGTCTCGTCGTAGCGGCTCGCGCACAGGTTCGGGGCGCCCTCCCGGCAGCGTCCGCACGCCATGCAGCCGCGGAACCCCTCGCCGACGACGGGCGCGCCGACCAGCGACGGGTCGGTGTCGGGGCCGACCGCGTCGACCGTGCCGGACCACTCGTGCCCGGGGACGACCGGATAGCCGGCGAAACCCTCGGGGCGCGCGCCGTCGAACAGCTCGCGGTCGCTGCCGCACAGCCCGGCGGCGGCGACCCGGACCCGGGCCTCGCCGCGGCCCGGCTCCGGCGGGTCGCCGGCCTCGATCCGCCAGCGGCCCGGCGCCTCCACGAGCACCGCGCGGCTCAACGGCGCGTCCCGCGGAAGTGCCAGCCGTCGGCGTACAGGTCGAAGTCGGCGTGCTGCTGGGGGAAGGCGGCGACCGCGTCGAGGTCCAGTTCCACGCCGAGGCCGGGCGCCTCCGGCAGGGCGAAGTACCCGTCGACGACCTGCGGGGCGCCCTTCGCGACGTCCTTGACGGCGGCGTCGGCGAAGTCGTTGAAGTGCTCCAGGATCTTGAAGTTGGGGGTGCAGACGCCGAGCTGGAGGCTCGCGGCGGTCAGCACCGGCCCGCCGACGTTGTGCGGCGCGACCTGCACGTAGTAGGTCTCGGCGGTCGCGGCGAGCTTGCGGACCTCGGCGATGCCGCCGCTGTGCCCGACGTCGGGCTGCAGGACGTCGGCCGCCTGCAGCTCCAGCAGCTCGCGGAACTCGATGCGGTCGTGGACGCGCTCGCCCGTCGCGATCGGCAGCCCGGTGTGCGCGGAGACCTTGGCGAGCGCCTTGAGGTTTTCCGGCGGGACGGGCTCCTCCAGCCACGCCGGGTCGAACGGGGCGAGCAGGCCGGCGAGCCGGATCGCGGTGGCGGGGGAGAAGCGGCCGTGCATCTCGACGAGCAGCTCGACGTCGGGGCCGACCGCGTCCCGCACCGCCTCGACCAGGTCGATGGCCAGCACCGTCTCCGCGTGGTCCAGTTCCATCCGCCCCGCGCCGAACGGGTCGAGCTTGAGCGCCCGGTAGCCGCGCTCGACGACGCCCTTGGCCGCCGCGTGGAAGTCCTCGGGCGTCCGGTCGACGGTGTACCAGCCGTTCGCGTACGCCTTCACGCGGTCGCGCACCTTGCCGCCGAGCAGCCGCCACACCGGCTGGCCGAGCGCCTTGCCGACGATGTCCCAGCACGCCATCTCGACGCACGCGATGCCCGACATGACGATCTCGCCCGCGCGGCCGAAGTCGCCGTACTTCATCCGGTGGACGAGGTCCTCGATGTCGAACGGGTCGCTGCCCGCGATGTGCCGGCGCTCCGCCTCGGCGAGGTAGCCGACCAGCGCGTCGGTGTGGCCGAGCATCCGGGCCTCGCCGACGCCGGTGAGCCCCTCGTCGGTGCGGACGGTCACGAACGTGAGGTTCCGCCAGGGCGTGCCCAGGACATGGGTGCCGATCTCGGTGATGCGCAACGTGCCGCCCCTCTCAATCAACCTGGCACTAGCTTGTGTTAGCGCTAACATTCTGCGCCCGCGGAACCGGTCCCTCCCGCGCCCGGGGTCAGCGGCCGCCGGGCCGCACGGCCGTGCTCTCCCTCACCACCAGCTCGGGTTCCACGGTGCGGCGCGCCGGCGGGCCGGCGCCCTCGCCCGCGGGGTCGTCGACGCGTTCCAGCAGCAGCTGGAACGCGTGCCGCCCGACCTCGCCGAACGGCTGCCGGACGCTGGTCAGCGGCGGCGCGAAGTAGGGCGCCTCCGGAACGTCGTCGAAGCCCACCACGCTCACCTCCTCCGGGACGCGGCGGCCCGCCTCGCGCAGCGCGCGCAGCAGGCCGAGGGCCATGGGGTCGTTGGCGGCGAACACCGCGGTCACCGCCGGGTCGGCGGCCAGCCGCCGGCCGAGCTCGTACCCCGACCGGGCGCTCCAGTCGCCGGCCAGCGGCTCGGGGACCTCCCGGCCCTCCTCCGCCAGCACCGAGCGCCAGCCGTCCACGCGGGCGCTCGCGTCGATCCAGTCCGCGGGGCCCGCCATGTGCCACACGGTCTCGTGGCCGAGGCTCAGCAGGTGCCGGACGGCCCGCACCGCGCCCGCGCGGTGGTCCACCGCCGCGACCGGCACCGGCAGGTCGTCGCCCGCGCCGACCGCCACCACCGGCATGTCCGGCGGGAGCCGCCGCAGCCCCTCGGCCGCCGACTGGTGCGGCGCGATGATGACGATCCCGTCCACCGACTGGGCGCGCAGCCGCTGCACGCCGTCCTCGATGGAGCGCCGGGTGAGCGAGCCGAGGCTGGCGATGTTGATCATGTAGTCGGCGGTGCGCGCGGCCCGCTCGATCCCGTACAGGGTCGAGGCGGGCCCGTACAGCGTCGTGTCGAAGCTGACCACGCCGAGCACCCCGGACCGGCCGGTCGCGAGGACGCGCGCCGCCGAGTTCGGCCGGTAGTCCAGCTCGCGCATCGCGGCGAGCACCCGCTCGCGGGTCCGCGGCGCGACCTTGCCGGGGTCGTTCAGCACCCGCGACACCGTCATCGCCGACACGCCCGCGAGCGCCGCGACGTCGTCCATGACCGCCGCGCGCGACCGCCCCCCGCCCGGCCCGGACGGGCCGGTGCCGGGCGGGGGAGGCGGCGCTGCGGTGGTCACTGTGATCTGCTCCACATCGGTCGGGTGCCCTGAATGTTTGCGGTAACGCAAAGCGATGTCAATACCCAGGAAACAATCGTGGTAGCGCAAACATCTCTCCGGACGGCCGGCAGCCCGATGACGCACGACTCAGCGCTGACCGAGCGGCACGTGGCCGGGCGGCCGGGCGCGCATCGCGATCCGGTAACGGCGCTCTCCCCGGCGGGCCGGAGCCGGGACACTTCCGGTGCGTCCGGGAAAGCACGGTGTGCCCGCCCGTGGGATCCCGGTACCGGGAGACGGTCCCGGGGCCCGAGCATGGAAAGGATGGTCGTGGTGATATCCGCCCCGCGGAGGCGCAGGTCGCCACCGTGGTTCGGCGCGGAGACGAGGCGCGCCCTCGCCGCCGGCCTCGCGGTGGCCGCGCTCGCCTTCGCCGCGGGATGGCCGTACTGGCGCGACCACGCCGCCGCCGCGGCGCTCTCCCTCGTCAGCACCGGCGGGATCGCGATCGTCGGCGCGCTGCTGGCGACGGGCGCCCGCACCCGGCGGACGGGCCTGCTGTTCCTCGCCGCGTCCCTGTTCTGGGCGGTGAACTGGCTGGCGAGCTGGAACGCCGGGCCCGGGCCGCTGCTGTCCCCGTACGCCCAGGCCGACTTCTACCTCACCCTCGCGGTGGGCGTCCTGCTGTACCCGGCCGGGCGGCTGGAGTACCGCGCCGACCGGATCTGGACGGTGTTCGCCTGCGCGGTCCTGTGGGGCTGCCCGACCGCGCTGTGGGTCACCTCGCGCCCGCAGTGGGCCGCTTTCCGCGGGCGGCACGTGTGGTGGCCGGCGCCGTTCCCCGACCACGCGGCGTTCCGCGTCGTCCTGGAGGTCTCCGCCGCGCTGTACCTGGTGCTCGCCGTCTCCTTCGCCGTCGTCCTGCTGCTGCGGCTGCCGAAGATGAGCCGGATGCGGCGCGTGGTCGCGCTCCCGGTCACCCTGGCCCTGGCCTTCGTCGGGCTCTCCGCGGCGCTGACGCAGCGGCCGATCATGGAGGAGTCCATCTCGCTGGACGCGCTGCTGCGGGTGTACGCGATCCAGGGCGCGGTGTCCGCCCTCATCCCGCTCGCGCTGCTGGCGTCCGGGCTGCGGGTCCGGCTCGCGGAGCTGGCCGTGGCCGGGCGGATGCTGCGGCTGACCGCCCCGGTGTCGGTGGAGCGGATCCGCGACGCCCTGCGCGACGTCCTGCAGGACCCGTCCCTGCAGCTGTGGTTCTGGGCGCCCGCCGAGCAGGTCTACGTCGACATCTCCGGACGTCCCGTCGCCATGGACCTCGATGACGCGCTGCCGGCGGGCCGGGACGCCGGCGACCCGGCGGAGGGGGACGCGGGGCGGTGGCGCCGCCGGGTCGAGACCGCCGCCGGCGAACCCCTCGCGATCGTGGAGCTCGGCGCGGCGCTGCGCGACCACGGGTCGCTGGTCGAGGCGGCGCTGGAGGCCGGCGGCCGGGCGCTGGAGACGGCGCGGCTGCAGTCCAACGTCCAGGCCGGCCTGGAGCAGGTGCGGTCGGCGTACGAGCGGCTGGTGCGCGCCGAGACCGTGGAACGCGAGCGCCTCGCCCGCGACCTGCACGATGGCGCGCAGCAGCGGCTGCTGGCGCTCGGCGCGATGCTCGGCACCCTGGAGGCCCTCGCCGAGGACCCGGCCGTCAAGGAGCATGCGCGCACCTGCCGCGCCGAGCTGATGGCGGCGCTCGCCGAGCTGCGCGCGCTCGCCCGCGAGGTGCAGCCCGCACTGCTCGTCCAGGACGGCCTCGGCCCGGCGCTGGAGGTCGTCGCCGAGCGGCTCGGCACGCGGGTGCTGCTCGACGTGACCGCCGAGCGCTACTCCCGCGAAATCGAGTCCACGCTTTACTCCGTGCTTTGCGAGGCTTTGTCGTACGCTGTCGAGCGCGCGCGGGCGACCCGCGTGACCGTCCGGGTGCGCCCGGACGGCCACCTCCTGGTGGCCGAGGTCAGCGACGACGGGGAACGGCCGGACGGGGAGCCCGGCGCGGTCCCGGGCGGGCTGGCCGGGCGGATCAGGGCGCTGCGCGGGCACGTGGAAATCGACGGCGAGCCCGCCCGGGGCACGACGGTAAGGATGGTCCTGCCATGCGAGTAGCCGTGGCGGAGGACAGCGGGATCTTCCGGCAGGCCCTGGTCACCCTGCTCACCACGGTCGGCATCGAGGTGACGGTGTCGGCGGGGTCGGGCGAGGAGCTGCTCGCCCGCGTCGCCGAGGACCCGCCGGACGTCGCGATCGTCGACCTGCACATGCCGCCGACCCACACCAACGAGGGCGTGGTCGCGGCGCGCGAGCTGATGCGGCGCCACCCCGGGATCGGGGTGCTGGTGCTGTCGGCCTTCAACGAGACGCCGCAGGCGATGGAGCTGTTCCGCGACCAGCCGCGGCGCGTCGGCTACCTGCTGAAGGACCACGTCACCGACGTCGACAACCTGCGCGGCGCGCTGGAGCGGGTGATGCGCGGCGAGGTCGTCATCGACCCGGAGGTGGTGAGCCGGCTGGTCGAGGCCCGGCACCGGGAGCGCGAGCTGTCCCGGCTGTCCGGCCGCGAGCGGGAGGTGCTCGGCCTGATGGCGGAGGGGCACTCCAACGCGGGGATCGGCAAGCGGCTGCACCTGTCCGCCCGCACCGTGGAGGACCACGTCCGGGCCATCTTCACCAAGCTCAAGATCACCTCGTCGGGCGGCCCGCCGGGGCCGCAGGACAGCAACAAGCGGGTGCTGGCGGTGCTCACCTGGCTGCGCGCCGCCGAGACGCGCTGATCCGCCCGTCCCGCGCATCGATCGGGTAACGGGCTTTCGCGCACGGCGGCGCGGCGGAGAGAATTCAGCGTACGAGTCCGGTCGCGGAACGTGACGCCGGTGGTGGCCCCCGCACGCCACCGGGCGCACCGCGGGCCGTGCCCGTGGCCGTCCGGCGTCCCATCCTCCCGCCGCCGCGCCCCGGGCGCATCCGGGGAAACCCGAGGCCCGCCCGGTGGTTTCCCGGGTCCCGCGGCCGCCGGCTCGCCGAGTGCGCGGCCCCCGGGCCCCCGGACGAGGAAGGGACGGCATTTGAGCTCGGTGCGCGTGCGGGCGCCGTCAT
>NZ_WBMR01000373.1 GCF_008923365.1 Actinomadura montaniterrae | reverse complement strand
CCCCGCGGCCCGCGCCCGGGCGGCGGGTCCGGGCGCCCCCCGCGGCCCCCGCGCCGCCCGCGCGTCCCCTTCCACCGCCGCGACCCGATGAAGCGGCTGAACGCCGGGCTGCTGGTCGTGGCGTTCGTGCTGTCGCTGTTCGCGGGCCGCCTCGTCCAGCTCCAGACCATCGAGTCGGGCAAGTACAGCGAGCAGGCGATGGACCAGCGGCTGCGCAAGCTCACGCTGCCCGCCGTCCGCGGCGCCATCACCGACGCGCAGGGCAACTGGCTCGCCGTGACGGTGGAGGCCCGCGCCATCACCGCCGACCCGTACGTCATCAAGCCGGAGAAGCGGCAGGCGATCGTCAACGCGCTCGCGCCCGCCCTCGGGCTGAGCCCGGACGCGGTGATGAAGGCGATCAGCAAGAAGGGCACCCAGTTCGTCACGCTGGCGCACGGCGTCACCCCCGACCAGGCCCGCCTCATCACGTCGTGGAACTTCCAGGGCATCGGGACTTTGCCGGAATATCGCCGGGAGTATCCCAACGGATCGCTGGGCGCGAGCGTCATAGGTTTCGTGAACGGTGCGGGACAGGGCGCCGCCGGCCTCGAGAGCACGCAGAACGCCGTGCTGTCCGGGCGGGACGGCTGGCAGCGCGTGGAGATCAGCCTCGAGGGCCAGCACATCCCCATGGGCGAGGACCAGAAGAAGCCGCCCGTGCCCGGCCGCGGCATCCGCCTCACCCTCCAGCAGGACCTGCAGTTCAAGGCCCAGCAGGAGATCGAGAAGCAGGTCAGGGCGAGCGGGGCGCGCAGCGGCACCGTCATCGTCATGGACCCGCGCACCGGCCGGCTGCTGGCGATGGCGTCGGCGCCCGGCTACGACCCGAACCACGTCACCAAGGACGACCGCGACGTGTGGGGCAGCCCGGTGGTGCAGGACGCCTACGAGCCGGGCAGCACCGGCAAGGTCGTCACCGCCGCCGCCGTCATGGAGCACGGCGGGGTCACCCCCCAGACGCCCTTCCGCGTCCCCGACAAGATCAGCAAGTACAACGTGGTGTTCCACGACTCCGAGCCGCACGGCGTGGAGGACCTGACGTTCGCCGGGGTGCTGGCCAAGTCCAGCAACGTCGGCACCATCATGGCCAGCCAGACCATCAGCGAGGAGCAGCTCTACCAGACCCTGCGCGACTTCGGGTTCGGCCAGAAGACCGGCCTGCCGCTGCCGGGGGAGACGGCGGGGCTGCTGAACCCGCCGTCGAAGTGGTCGGGCACCGACCGGTACCCGATCGCCTTCGGGCAGACGGTGTCGGTCAACGCCGTGCAGATGGCGAGCGTCTACGCGACCATCGCCAACGGCGGCGTCCGCGTCGCGCCGAACCTGATCGCGGGGACGGTCGGCGCGGACGACAGGTTCACCCCGGCGCCCGCCCCGCAGCAGCGCCGCGTGATCAGCCAGGGCACGGCCCGGCAGATCAGCGACATGCTGGAGGGCGTCACCACCGCCGAGGGCACCGCGCCGAAGGCGCAGATCAAGGGCTACCGGGTGGCGGGCAAGACCGGCACGGCGCAGCGCTTCGACGCGGGCTGCGGATGCTACAAGGGGTACACGGCGTCGTTCGCCGGGTTCGCGCCCGCCGACGACCCGCGGCTCGTCGTGCAGGTCGTCCTGCAGGACCCCAAGCGGGGCAGCCACTATGGTGGCGACGTCGCCGCGCCCGTGTTCCGCGACGTGATGAGCTTCGCGCTGCAGTCCGAGAAGATCCCGCCGACGGGGAGCAAACCGCCGATCACCAAGATCTACGCCCGAGACTGACCGCAGCGAGTACCCTCACTCGCCGTGAGTCCACCATCCGTTCACCAGGGTTCCCGTCCCACCGGCACCGAAAGAACCGCCATGCGTCCGACCACCACTCAGGCCCGTCCGCTGGACGGGCTCGCGGCGACTCTCGGGATCGGGCGGGGCGACTGGGGGGACGCGGAGGTCACCGGGATCACGCACGACTCGCGGGCGGTGCGGCCCGGCGACGTCTACGCGGCGCTGCCCGGCACCCGCACGCACGGCGCGGAGTTCTCCGCGCAGGCCGCCGCGGCGGGCGCGGTCGCGATCCTCACCGACGCCGCCGGCCGGAGCCGCGCCGCCGCGACCGGGCTGCCGGTCCTGGTGGTCGCGGACGCGCGGGCGCGGCTCGGCGACGCGGCCGCCTGGGTGTACGGGGAGCCGGGACGCGACATCACGCTCATCGGCATCACCGGCACCAGCGGCAAGAGCACCACGGCGTTCCTGGTCGAGGCGGGGCTGCGCGGCGCGGGTCTCACCACCGGGCTGGTCGGCGGCGTGGAGATCCGGGTCGCCGACGAGCGGGTGCCGAGCGCGCTGACCACGCCGGAGGCGACGGACCTGCACGCGCTGCTGGCGATGATGCGCGAGCGCGGCGTCGGCGCCGCGGCGATGGAGGTGTCCAGCCACGCGCTGGTGCAGGGCCGGGTCGGCGGCGCGCACTACGAGGTCGCCGTCTTCACGAACCTGTCGCAGGACCACCTGGACTACCACCCGACCATGCAGGACTACTTCCTGGCGAAGGCGCGGCTGTTCACGCCGGAGTACGCGCGGGTCGGGGTGGTGAACCTCGACGACCACTACGGCCGCGAGCTGCTGGAGGTCGCCCGGATCCCGATGACGACGTTCTCGGCGTCCGGCGACCCGGCGGCGGACTGGCGGGCCGAGGACGTGCGGGTCGGCGCGGACGGCAGCGTGTTCCGCGTCGTCGGGCCGGGCGGCGTCGAGGCCGACGCCTCGGTGCGGCTCGCCGGGCCGTTCAACGTCGCGAACGCGCTCGCCGCGATCGTCGCGCTGGTGGAGGCGGGGATCGGGCTGCCGTCGGCGGTGCGCGGCGTCGCGTCGCTGGAGGGCGTGCCCGGGCGGCTGGAGCGGGTCGACGAGGGCCAGGACTTCGTCGCCCTCGTCGACTACTCGCACAAGCCGGGCGCGGTCGAGGCGGTGCTGACGGCGCTGCGTCCGGTCACCGAGGGGACCCTCGCGGTGGTCCTCGGCTGCGGCGGCGACCGCGACCGCGGCAAGCGGCCGCTGATGGGCGAGGCGGCGGCGCGGCTGGCCGACATGGCGTATTTCACCAACGACAACCCGAGGTCCGAAGATCCGCTCGCCATCCTCGCCGCTATGGTCGAGGGCGGGCTCAAGGTGCCGCAGCGGCACCGGGCGCACATCGTCGTGGAGCCCGACCGCGCCGCCGCCATCGCGCTGGCCGTCGGCCGGGCCCGCCGCGGCGACGTCCTCGTCGTCGCGGGCAAGGGCCACGAGCAGGGCCAGTACGCGGCGGGCGAGGTCCAGCCGTTCGACGACCGCGAGGTCGTCCGGGAGGCGCTGCGGCGTGCCGCGCCTCGGGAAGAGAAGTAGAGGGGACGGGACGCAGGCGTGATCCCACTTCCGCTGTCGGTGATCGCGGAGATCACGGGGGGCACCGTCGACGGGGCGCCCCCGGACGCCGTGGCCGGCGGTCCCGTGGTCATCGACTCCCGCGCGGTGGAGCCCGGGGCGCTGTTCGCGGCGTTCAAGGGCGAGCGCGCGGACGGGCACGACTTCGCCGCCGCCGCGCTGGCGGCCGGGGCCGCGGCGGTGCTGGCGCAGCGCCCGGTGGGCGGCCCGGCCGTGCTGGTCGACGACGTGAAGGAGGCGCTCGGCCGGCTCGCGCGGGGCGTGCTGGAGCGGCTGCCGGACACGACCGTCGCCGCGGTCACCGGGTCGGCGGGCAAGACCTCCACCAAGGACCTGATCGCGCAGCTCGTCGGGCGGGCGGGGCCGACGGTGTGGCCGCCGGGCTCGTTCAACAACGAGATCGGGCTGCCGCTGACGGTGCTGCGCGCCGACGCCGCGACGCGGCACCTGGTGCTGGAGATGGGCGCCCGGGGCATCGGGCACATCGCCTACCTGACCCGGATCGCCCCGCCCGACGTGGGCGTGGTGCTGAACGTCGGCACCGCGCACCTCGGCGAGTTCGGCAGCCGCGAGGCGATCGCGCAGGCGAAGGGCGAGATGGTGGAGGCGCTGCGGCCCGGCGGCACCGCCGTGCTCAACGCCGACGACCCCCTGGTGAGCGGCATGGCGTCGCGCACGGTGGGCGAGGTCGTGACGTTCGGCCGGTCGGAGGGCGCGGCGGTCCGCGCGGTGGACGAGACGCTCGACGAGCAGGGCCGGGCCCGGTTCACGCTGGTGGCGCCGGAGGGTTCGGCGCCGGTGGCGCTGCGGCTGTACGGTTCGCACGCGGTCGCGAACGCGCTGGCGGCTGCGGCGGCGGCGCGGGCGGCGGGCCTGCCGGTGGACGAGATCGCCGCGGGCCTGTCGGAGGCGGAGCCGGCGAGCCGGTGGCGGATGGAGGTCACCGAGCGGGCCGACGGGGTGACGGTGGTCAACGACGCCTACAACGCCAACCCCGACTCGACGCGGGCCGCGATCGACGTGCTCGCGCACATGGCCCGCGGCCGGCGCGCGTACGCGGTGCTGGGTGAAATGGCCGAACTGGGAGGTTCGTCCGCCGCGGAACATGCCAGGATCGGGCGGCACGCCGCGCGCAGCGGGCTGGACGGCCTCGTCGTCGTCGGCGCGAACGCGGCGGCGATGGCCGAAGGTGCCGCGGAGGTGGCGTCATGGACGGGAGAGTGCGTGCAGGTGGATGACGTCGGCGCGGCGGTGGCCGCGCTCAGCGAGCGGCTCGCGCCGCGGGACGTCGTGCTGGTGAAGGGCTCCCGGGTCGCCGGGCTGGAGCGGGTCGCCGAGGCGCTGCTGGCGCCGGACGGGCCCGGCGGGCCCGGCACGGAGGCCGGTCGATGACCAACATCCTCATCGCGGCCGGGTTCGCGCTGGTGTTCGTCATGGTCGGCACCCCCGTGTGGATCCGGATCGTCAACCGGCTCGGTTACGGCCAGATGATCCGGGACGAGGGCCCCGAGGCCCACCTCACCAAGCGCGGCACCCCCACCATGGGCGGCACCGTCTTCATCGTCGGGTCGCTGTTCGGGTACGCGCTCGCGCACCTGTTCACCGGCGAGGCGCCGACGATCTCGGGCGTGCTGGTGCTGTTCCTGATGACCGGCCTCGGGTTCGTCGGGTTCGTCGACGACTTCATCAAGGTGTTCAAGCAGCGCAGCCTCGGCCTGCGCAGCGGCGCCAAGATGATCGGCATCATCCTCGTCGGGGTGGTCTTCGCGGTCGCCTCGCTGAACTTCCCCAACGGCTACGACATCACCCCCGCCGACCCCCACCTGTCCTTCCTGCGCGACTTCGGCCCCTCGATCGGCCCCTACCTGTTCGTCGTCTGGGCGCTGCTGCTGATCGCGGCGATGTCCAACGGCGTGAACCTCACCGACGGCCTGGACGGCCTGGCCGCGGGCCCCGCCGGCATGGTGCTGGCCGCCTACGTGATCATCGGCAACTGGCAGCTGCGCAACTCCTGCGCCGCCGCGCTCGCCCCCAACTGCTACAACGTCCGCGACCCCCTGGACCTCGCGGTGGTGGCCGCGGCCGTGCTCGGCGGCGTGTTCGGCTTCCTGTGGTGGAACGCCCCGCCCGCGAAGATCTTCATGGGCGACACCGGCTCGCTGGCCCTCGGCGGCGTGCTGGTCGGCCTCGCGATCCTCACCCGCACCCAGTTCCTGCTGGCCATCCTGTGCGGCCTGATCGTGATGATCACCCTGTCGGTGATCATCCAGGTCGGCGGCTTCAAGATGACCAAGAAACGGGTGTTCAAGATGGCCCCGCTGCAGCACCACTTCGAGCTGTCCGGCTGGGCCGAGACCACGATCGTCGTGCGGTTCTGGCTGATGTCGGCGCTGTTCGTCGGGATCGGGATCGGGATCTTCTACCTGGAATGGATGCCGAAGAAGTGACGATGAGTCCCTGGGACGGCCTCGCCGTCTGCGTCGCCGGGCTCGGCGTGTCCGGCCGGGCCGCGGCGCGCGCCCTCGCCGCGCGCGGCGCCCGCGTCACGGCCGTCGACGCCCGCGACGGCGACG
>NZ_WBMR01000372.1 GCF_008923365.1 Actinomadura montaniterrae | reverse complement strand
CGGCGCCGGAGCCCGCCGGGCACGGGCGGGATCGGCGCGCGGCCGCCCGGGTCGCGGGACGTGACGTCCGGGCGGGGGATCGGCGGGGTCGTCCACGACGCGCCGAGCGTGTGCGACACGTCGGCCTCGCCGGCGCCGCCGACCAGCTCCAGCAGCAGGTCGCGGGCCGCCGGCCGCTGGTCGGGGTCCTTGCGCAGCGCGGCCCGGACGAGCCGGGCCAGCGGCTCCGGCACCGCGCCGAGCTCCGGCTCGGCGTGCACCGCGCGCGCCGCCAGCAGCTCGAAGGAGCCCTGCCCGAACGGGTTGCGGCCGGTCGCGGCGAAGGCGACCAGGCAGCCCCAGGCGAACACGTCCACCGCCGTGGTGATCCGCTGCGCGGTGATCTGCTCGGGCGCGAACCAGCCGGGGGTGCCGACGACCTGCCCGGTGCGGGTGTGCGAGGACGCGGCGTCCAGCGCCCGCGCGATGCCGAAGTCGATCACGCGGGGACCGGAGATGGACAGCAGCACGTTGCTGGGCTTGAGGTCGCGGTGCACGAGGCCGGCGCTGTGGATCGCGACCAGCGCGGCGGCCACGCCGACGGCGACGCCGTGCAGCATCCCGGGCGACAGCGGCCCGGTGCCGGTGACGTGGTCGAGCAGCGACGGGCCCTCGATGTACTCGGTGACCATGTAGGCGAGGCCGAGGTCGTCGCCGTGCTCCAGCACCTGCGCGGTGCAGAACGACGCGACGCGCTGGGCGTGCGCGGCCTCGTCGTGGAAGCGGGCCCGGAACATCCGGTCGCCCGCGAGGTCGGGGCGGACGACCTTCACCGCGACGGCGCGGCCGTCCGGGTCGCGGCCGAGGTACACCGCGCCCATCCCGCCCTCGCCGATCCGGGCCTCGATCCGGTACCGGCCGACCCGCGTCGGATCGTCCGGTTCGAGCTCGCGGGGCGCCGGCACCGCGGCCCGCGGACGCGACAGTGGGCTCTCCATCGGCGATCAGCCTTTCGCCGGAGCCGCGCCTTGGCGGCCGCCCCCAACGGCGGCACGCGACCCTCTCCGTGACAACGATGACACAGATCGGACGCGCCGGGCAGTGCCCGGGTTCGGACTCGCGTCAGTGGAAGTTGCGGGCACGGACCCTGCCGGGGACGGGCAGCCGGCGCAGCCGGGTGGCGCGGACGTTGGTGACGCCGTCGGCGCGTTCGAGGCGCCCGCCGACCAGCAGCGCCTGCGAGTCGACCGCGAGGCCGCGGTGCCGCTGGAACACCTGCGGCGGGCAGACGACGTTGATGATGCCGGTCTCGTCCTCCAGCGTCATGAACACGATGCCGCCGGCGGTCGGCGGGCGCTGCCGGTGGGTGACGAGGCCCGCGACGACGACGTTGGTGTCGGACGGCGTCGCGGCGAGGCGTTCGGACGACAGGGCGCCGAGCTCGTCGAGGGCCTCGCGGACGTGCGCGACGGGGTGGGTGTGGGAGACGCCGGTGGCCCACAGGTCGGCGAGGGTCTCCTCGATCGGCGTCATCGGCGGCAGCGCGGGGGCCGCCGCGCCGGGCGTGACGCCTTCGAGCTGCCCGGGGCCGGTGCCGGCGAGCGCGCCCGCCGCCCACAGCGCCTCGCGGCGCGTCATGCCGAGGCAGCCGAACGCCCCGGCGGTCGCGAGCGCCTCCAGCGCCGCGGCCGACAGCGGGACGCGCCGCGCCAGGTCCTCCATGCTCGTGTAGGGGCGTCCGGCGGCGATCAGCTCGGCGGTGTCGTCGCCGAGGTTGCGGATGCCGGCGAGGCCGACGCGGATCGCGGGCTGCGGCGCGGCGGGCGCGTGCGGATGGTCCGACGCCACCTCGACGGCCTCCTCCAGCGTCGGGTGGACGTCGCTGGCGTTGATGTCGACGCCGCGGACGACGACGCCGTGCCGCCGCGCGTCCGCCAGCAGCGACTGCGAGCTGTAGAACCCCATCGGCTGGTTGCGGACGAGCGCCGCCGTGAACGCGGCGGGGAAGTGGCGCTTCAGCCAGGCGCTCGCGTACACCAGGTGCGCGAAGCTCTGCGCGTGCGACTCGGGGAAGCCGAACCCGGTGAAGCCGAGGATCTTCTCGTAGACGCTCTCGGCGATGCCGGCGGGGATGCCGCGCTCGGCCATCCCGTCCAGCAGCCGCTCGCGGAGCCGCTCGACGCGCTCGGGCGCGCGCTTGGCGCCCATCGCCTGCCGCAGCTGGTCGGCCTCGTTCGGGGTGAAGCCCGCGCAGTCCACGGCGAGCTGCATCATCTGCTCCTGGAACAGCGGGACGCCGAGCGTCCGCCGCAGCGCCGGCTCCATCAGCGGGTGCGGGCACGTCGCCGGTTCGAGGCCCTTGCGGCGCCGCAGGTACGGGTGGACGGACCCGCCCTGGATCGGGCCGGGGCGGATCAGCGCGACCTCCACCACCAGGTCGTAGAACTCGCGGGGGCGCAGCCGCGGCAGCGTCGCCATCTGCGCGCGCGACTCGACCTGGAACACCCCGACGGTGTCGGCGTCGCACAGCATCTCGTAGACCTCGGGGTCGTCGGGCGGGATCGACTGGAGGTCGTGCCGCTGCCCGTGGTGCTCGTCGACCAGGTCGAAGCAGTCGTGCAGGGCGGCGAGCATGCCGAGGCCGAGCAGGTCGAACTTCACGAGGCCGGCCGCCGCGCAGTCGTCCTTGTCCCACTGCAGGACGCTGCGGTTCGGCATCGTCGCCCACTCGATCGGGCAGACCTCGCCGACGGGGCGGTCCGCGATGACCATGCCGCCGGAGTGGATGCCGAGGTGGCGCGGCAGCGTCAGCATCCGGCTCGCCAGCTCCATGACGGGCGCCGGGATGTCGGTCTCCGACCCGACGGGGTCGCGCGGGTCGATGCTCTTGGACCAGGCGTCCTGCTGGCCGGGGGAGAACCCGAGCGCGCGCGCCGCGTCCCGGACGGCCATGCGCGGCCGGTAGCTGATGACGTTCGCGACCTGCGCCGTGCACTCCCGCCCGTACTTGCCGTAGACGTACTGGATGGCCTCCTCGCGGCGCTTGTGCTCGATGTCGAGGTCGATGTCGGGCGGGCCGTCGCGTCCGGGGGACAGGAACCGCTCGAACAGCAGCCCGTGCCGGACGGCGTCGACGCCGGTGATGCCGAGCGCGTAGCAGACCGCCGAGTTCGCCGCCGACCCGCGCCCCTGGCACAGGATCCCCTTGCTCCGGCAGAACTCCACGATGTCGTGGACGATCAGGAAGTAGCCGGGGAACTCCAGCTGCTCGATGACGTCGAGTTCCTTGGCGATCTGCGCGTACGCGCCCGACACCCGCTCGTCGTCCGGCGGGCCGTACCGCTGGAGCGCGCCCTCCTTCACCAATTGCCGCAGCCAGGACGCCTCGGTGTGGCCGTCCGGGACGGGCCAGTCGGGCAGGCGGGGCGCGACCACGTCGAACCCGAACCGGCATTCGCGGCCCAGCTCCGCCGTCCGTTCGAGGACGCCGGGGAAGCGCGCCAGCCGCGCCGCCATCTCCGCGCCGCTGCGCAGGTGCGCGGTGCCGCTCGCGGGCAGCCACCCGACCATGTCGTCCATGCTGCGGCGGGCCCGCACCGCCGCCATCGCCTGCGCGAGGCGCGCGTCACCGCCGGGCGCGGCGAAGTGCACGTTGTTGGACGCGACGACGTCCACGCCGACCCGTGCGGCCAGCGCGAACAGCACGTCGTTGCGCTCGTCGTCGTCCGGCTGGTCGTGGTCGACCAGCTCCACGAACACGTTGTCGCGGCCGAACATCCCGATCATCCTGCGCAGTTCCCGCTCGGCCGCGTCCGGGCCGCCGGACTCCAGCGCCGCCCGGACCGGCCCCTTGCGGCACCCGGTCAGCACCGCCCACTGCCCGCCGTGCGCACCGGCGAGCGCGTCCAGGTCGTACACCGGACGGCCCTTGCGCCCGCCCGCGAGCTGCGCCCCCGTGATCGCCGAGCAGAGCCGGCCGTAGCCCTCCGGGCCCCGCGCCAGGACGAGCAGGTGCCGTCCCGCCGGGTCGGGCTCCCCGGTCTGCGGGCCCGGCAGCCCGAGGCTCAGCTCCGCGCCGAACACCGTCCCGATGCCGGACTCGCTGGCCGCCTGCGCGAACTGGACCGCCCCGTACATCCCGTCGTGGTCGGTGACCGCCATCGTCTCGACGCCGAGCCGCGCCGCCTCCGCGACCAGCGCGTCCGGGGAGCTGGCGCCGTCGAGGAAGCTGAACGACGAGTGGACGTGCAGCTCCGCCCACGGCACCCCGCCCTCCGCGCGGCGCGGCGGGCCCGGCTCGTCCGGCGGCTCCTCCGGCGCGGGCGCGGCGGGCCGCCACGACAGCTTCTCCTCGAACTCCCGCCAGGAGATCGCCGGGTTATGCCACCCCACGGCACACCTCCAACGAGGGGCGGCTAGTCATAGGTCGCCTCCACGTGCCAGCGCCGCCCTTCGGCGGTCAGGAGGTAAGCCGCGCCGTCGTCCGTGACGATCTGGAAGCGCGCGCGGCGGCGGGCGTGCGCGGGATCCCACCAGCGCTCGTCCGCCGGCCACGGGCCCGTCCATCCGGTCACCGCCGCCGGACGGCCGCCGAGCACCAGCGCGGCCGGCGGCGCCGACACCGCGCAGCGCGCCGACACGACCACCGGCGCCCCGTCCGCGTCGACGAGCTCCGCCTCCGCCGCCGCCACCGGGACCACGGCGGGCGCGGGCGCGGTCAGCCGTCCCGGCCACGGACCGTCCGGCAGGCCCGCCGGCGGCAGGTCGCCGACCGGCACCCGGACGACCTGCTCGCCCGGCCCGCGCCCGCCCGCCAGCACCGGACGGGTGATCGCGCCGTGCCCGAGCAGCCCCTGGATCCGGTCGGCGGCGCGGGCGACGCGGTCGGTGACGGCCGTCCGGCCCCACAGCGCCTCCTGCCGCCCGCCGTCCGGGACGAGCTGGTCGGGCGCCAGCTCCAGCCAGGTCACGCCGCCCCACACGGCGTCCTCGTGGGCGGGCGCCTCGATGCCCTCCGGGTCGGCGCCCGCCGCCGGGCGGCCGTCCCGCCACGCCGACAGCTGCCACCGCACCCGCTCGGCGACCGCGAGCGACGACAGCCGCCCGTCGTGCCGCCACAGCCGCCGCAGGACGTGCCCGTCGGCGAACCCGGCCTCGACCTCCAGCCGCACGCACGCCAGCCCGCCCGCGGCCAGGCCCTCGTGCAGCTCGTCGGCCAGCCGCTTCGCCGCGAACACGACCTGCTCGGCGTGCTCGGCGGGCGGGTCGAACGTCGCGCGCACCGACAGGTCCGCCGCCGCGCGGACCGGGGCGATCGGGCGCGGCTCCTCGCCCCGCGCGAGCCGGTGCGCCAGCGCCCCGTCCGTGCCGAACCGTCCCGCGACGTGCCCGGACGGCAGGTCCGCGAACGCGCCCAGCGTCTTGATGCCGAGGCGCGCCAGCAGGTCGGCCAGCTCCGGGCGGTCGAGCACCGACAGCGGGTACGGCGCGAGGAACGCCGCCGCGCCGCCCTCCGGCACCACCACGCCGCCCTGTTCGGCGCGCGCGGCCAGTTCGGCGGCGAACAGGCCGTCCGCGATCCCGGACCCGCAGTCGTACCCGGCCTCGACGACCGTGTCCTGCACCAGGACGCGCAGCGCCTCCTCACCGCCGTAGAACCGCGCCGGCCCGTGCGCCGCGATCGCGCACAGCCCGGGACGGACCACCTCGACCCGCGGCGTCAGCTCCGCGACCGCCTCGACCACGGCCTCGAACAGCCGCCCTTCCGCGTCGGTGTCCCGCTCCCGCACCACGAGGCCGGGGCACCGGCGCTGTGCGTCCCGCAGCCGCTGCCCGCGCCGGACGCCCTCGGCCCGCGCCGCCGCCGAGCACGCCGCGATCCGCCCCTGCACCACCACGGCCCCCGCCGTGGCGGCCTCCACCCCGACGGCCGTCACGGGCCAGTCCGGGCACCACACCGCCAGCACCCGCGTCACGCGATCCCCTCCCGGATGCGGACGACGGCCGCCTCGCCGTCGCGGCGGGTGTGCACGGGCGCGCCGTCCTTCACCGCGGGCGGCGGGACGATCTCCAGCGGCGGCCGCACCGGCACGGCGGGCTCGACGGTGCCGTCGGCGGCGGGCAGCCACAGGT
>NZ_WBMR01000371.1 GCF_008923365.1 Actinomadura montaniterrae | reverse complement strand
AAGGCCAAGCGGCCGCGGCCGGCTCCGCCGGCGCCCGCGGCCAAGAGCGCGGCCGGCGCCCCCGCGGCGCCCCGGCCGTCGCTGGACGCCCCGGCCGAGCCCGACGATGAGGTGGAGATCCCCGTCCAGCCCGTCGACGTGCCCGACGACGCCCTGGTGTTCGTCGTGCGCGGACGCAAGCGCTACCACCTCGACACGTGCCGGCAGCTCGCCGGGCGCGACACCGAGGAGCTCACCTACGCGGAGGCCAAGGAGGAGGGGTTCAGCCCCTGCACCGCCTGCATGCCCGACACCGCACTGGCGGCGCGCGCCGCGGCGTCGGGACCCGGGTCACCGGACCCGGGCAGGACGGTCGCGGACGGCCCCGACCTCACCAAGCCCCGCGTGGACCGCTCCGCGGCCGGTGCGGAGGGCGGCCTGGCCGGGCTGGCGAAGCCCGCGCACGCCGCCCCCTTCGCGCCGCACTCCGCGCCCGCGCCGTTCGACCCGACCGCGGAGATCCCCCGCGTGCCGGAGCCGGGCGAGCCGGAGCACGACCGCCCGGCGGCCGGGCACCGCGAGGAGCCGCCGGCCGGCCGGGTGCCGTCCGCGTGGTCGTCGTCGCCCGCCGACCCGGACCCCGAGCCGGAGGCCCCCGCCGCGTTCCGCAGCCCCGCCGGTCCGACGCTGACGGACATCCCCGTCGCCGGCCCGCCGCCGCGGGAGCCCGAGCGGGCCGAGGAGCCCGCCGTCGAGCCGCAGGCGGCCGAGGAGCCGGAGCCCGAGCCGGAGGCCGCGTCCGCGGCGGAGAGGCCCGCTGCGGCCGGATCCGCGCCGGCCGACGTCACCGCCGACTTCGGTGACGACCCGCTGAACCTGGGCGACGCGGCGGCGCCGCGGCCCCGCGACGCCGATGACGCCGCTGTCCCCGAGCCCGCCGCGCCCGCCGCGGACGAGCGGCCGGCCGAGGCGGCCGCGGACGACGGCTTCGACGACCTCGACGAGCCCGCCGACGCCGGGGACGCCGACGACGGCGGCCCGCAGGTCCGGATCCTCAGCGGCACGAAGCGCTACCACCGCACCGACTGCGCGCTCATCGAGGACATCGGCGACGAGGCGGACGACCTGGAGGCGCTGTCCCGCGCCGAGGCGAAGGCCCGCGGCTGCACGCCGTGCCTCGTCTGCCAGCCCGACCGCGAGCACGCCAGGGACTGACGGCCGCACGGCTCCCGCCTCCGTGCCCCGCCGCCGGACGGTCCTGTCCCGCGGCGGCGGCCGGGGGCGCGCTCGCCGTGGAGGGCGGGCGGATCAGCGGTGGCGGCGGCGTTCGGCGCGGAGTTCGCGGAGGCGCTCGCGGCGCTCGTCGCGGCGGCGGTGCATGTCGGTGTGGCGTTCCAGCATCCGCTCGTGGTGCTCCTCGATCCGCTCCATGTGCCGCCGGTGGCGTTCCAGCTGCCGGTCGTGCCGGGAGCGCTTCTCGCCGATCTCGCGGCGGCGCACGTTGATCCCGCCGAAGATCACCATGCCGGTCAGCCGGATCAGCGGCGCGTCCGGGTCGATGACGTCGTCGGGCAGGTCGGCGCCGCCGAACACCATCGCGGCGGAGTTGGTCACCCGCACGCCGGGCGGCACCGTGATGTCGATGCCGCCGAACAGGCAGCTGACGTTGACGGTGACCTCGCCCTGGCTGAGGACGGCCTGGCGGAAGTCCAGGTCGACGCCGCCGAACACGCAGGACACGTTGGTGGTCGGCTCGACGAGCCAGCGCCCCTTGCGGGTCGCGCCGCTGAAGACCGCGACGAGGCCGGCCGACTGCCGGACGGGCGGCGGCAGCGCCGCCTCGTCCTTCTGGAGCCGGACCTTGGGCCGGGGCGCCTGCTCGGACGGCAGGTCGGCGAGGAGCGGGTCGAGGTCGGCGTAGGTCTTGGCGCGGTAGACGGCGTCGATGCGCTCGGCGTGCTCCTCCGGCGTGATGCGGCCCTCCGCGAGGGCCTCGCGGAGACGGTCGGCGACCTGGTCGCGGTCGGCGTCCGAGGCGCGCATGCGGGCCGGCGAGTCGGGCTCGGAGGGCTGCTCGGGAAGGTTCACGGGACCATCATCGCAAACCCGGCACCGCAGACGCGATGTGTCGCGAAAAACCCGCGCAGCGAGCGCAGCGGGCATGCCCGACGACGGACGACGCGTTTCGCGCGGAGCTCCAGCAGAGCGCGATCGCGTCGTCCGTCGTAACGGGGGTTCCAGGGGTCGCCCCCCTGGAATGGTTACGACTTGCGGAGCCAGTACGTCAGGCCGAGCTCGTCGTCGCGGCCGGCGGTGAGGCCCTCCGGACGACCCTCGGTGACGGACGTGGCGAGCACCTCGGCGCCGACCTCGGCGCCGTGGGCGCGCAGCGCCTCGGCGAGGTCGTCGCCCGCGGCCTGCCACCACAGCTCGATCCGGTCGGTGACCTCCAGCCCGGCGGCCTTGCGGGCCTCCTGGACGAGCCGGACGGCCTCCCGGACGAGCCCGGCGCGGCGCAGCTCGGCGGTGACGGTGAGGTCGAGCGCGACCGTCTCGCCGGCGGCGCTCTCGACGGCCCAGCCGCTGCGCGGCCGCTCGGTGACGATGACGTCGCCGGGGGACAGGCTCACCGCGCCGACCCCCTCGGCCTCGACCTCGGCGGTGCCGGCGTCGCGCAGCGCGTGGACGAGCGCGGCCGGGTCGGCGGAGGTGACGGCCTTGGCGACCTTCGGGGTGTCCTTGGCGTACCGCTTGCCGAGCTCCCGGAAGTTCGGCTTGACCTCGTACTCGACGAGGTCGCCGCCGATGGACGACAGCTCCTCGAACGCCTGGACGTTCAGCTCCTCGGCGATCTGGGCGCGCAACTGCTCGGGCAGCGCCGTCCAGCCGGCGGCGCCGACGAGGGCGCGGCCGAGCGGCTGGCGGGTGCGGACGCTGCTCGCGGCGCGCGCGGACCGGCCGAGCTCGACGAGCCGCCGGACGAGGGCCATCTGGGCGGTGAGGTCGGCGTCGAGCAGATCCTCGTCCACGGTGGGCCAGTCGGCGAGGTGCACCGACTCGGGGCCGCCCTCGGGCCGGATCACGTCCCAGACGTGGTCGGTGATGAACGGGACCATCGGCGCCATCAGCCGGGTGAGGGTCTCCAGGCACTCGTAGAGCGTCGCGAACGCGGCGGAACCCTCGGGCGTCTCGGGGCCTTCCCAGAAGCGGCGGCGGGACCGCCGGACGTACCAGTTGGACAGGTCGTCGACGAACTCGGCGAGGCGGCGGCCGGCGCGGGCGGTGTCGAACTGCTCCAGCGACGTGTCGACCTCGCGGACGGTGCGGTGCAGCTCGGCGAGCGCCCAGCGGTCCAGCAGCGGGCGGTCGGCGGGTGCGGGGGCCTCACCGAGCCGGTCCGGCGTCCACGCCTTGCCCTGCGCCTGCGCGGCGTTGGCGTACAGGACGAAGAAGGACGCGGTGTTCCAGTAGGTCAGCAGGACCTTCCGGACGATCTCCTCCAAGACGGGGTTGCCGACCCGGCGGGACGCCCACGGCAGTCCGCTGGCGAGCATGAACCAGCGCAGCGCGTCGGCTCCGTGCTGGTCCATCAGCGGGATGGGCCGCAGCACGTTGCCGAGGTGCTTGCTCATCTTGCGGCCGTCCTCGGCGAGGATGAGGCCGAGGCACAGGACGTTCTCGTAGGACGACTTGTCGAACACCAGCGTCGAGACGGCCATCATCGAGTAGAACCAGCCGCGGGTCTGGTCCTGCGCCTCGCAGATGTACTGGGCGGGGAAGGTGTTCTCGAAGACGTCGTTGTTGCGGTGCGGCGCGCCCCACTGGGCGAACGGCATGGAGCCCGAGTCGTACCAGGCGTCGATGACGTCGGGGACGCGGCGCGCCTCCGTTCCGCACTGCGGGCAGGGGAACGTGACGTCGTCCACGAAGGGGCGGTGCGGGTCGAGCGAGGACATGTCGCTTCCGGTGAGCTCGCCCAGCTCCTTGAGGGAGCCGACGCAGGTGATGTGGTCCTCGTCGCCGCACACCCACAGCGGCAGGGGCGTGCCCCAGTAGCGGCTGCGGGACAGCGACCAGTCGACGTTGTTGCGCAGCCACTCGCCGTACCGGCCCGTCTTGACGGTCTCGGGGAACCAGTTCGTCCTCTCGTTCTCCTCGAGGAGCCGGTCCTTGATCTGGGTGGTGCGGATGTACCAAGCGGGGAGCGCGTAGTACAGCAGCGGCGTGTGGCAGCGCCAGCAGTGCGGGTAGCTGTGCTCGAAGTGACCGCCGCGGTACAGCAGCCCGCGCGCGCGCAGGTCGTCGGTGAGCGGCTCGTCGGCGTCCTTGAAGAACTTGTTCCCGACCAGCGGCACCTCGCGCAGGAACCGGCCGTCCGGCCCGATCGGGTTGACGATCGGCATGCCGTAGGTCTTGCAGACGGTCATGTCGTCCGCGCCGAACGCGGGCGCCTGGTGGACGAGCCCGGTGCCGTCCTCGATCGTCACGTAGTTGCCGAGCACGACGTAGTGCGCGTCCGGGATGTCGACCAGCTCGAACGGCCGCTTGTACGTGGTGCGCTCCAGCTCGCGGCCCTCGTAGGTCGCGAGGCGCTCGGCGCCCTCGCCGAGGACCTGGTCGACGAGCGGCTCCGCCACCACGAGGATCTCGTCGGACCCGGCGGGGCGGGCGGCGACGTAGGTGACGTCGGGGTGGACGGCAACGGCGGTGTTGGACACCAGCGTCCACGGCGTCGTCGTCCAGATCAGCAGCGCGGCGCCCATCTCGGCGAGCGGCCCGGACGTGACCGGCATCCGCACGTACACCGATGGGCTCGACACCTTCTCGTACCCGCCGGGCTGGCCCAGCTCGTGGTCGGACAGGCCGGTGCCGCAGCGCGGGCAGTACGGGGTGATGCGGAAGTCGCGGAACAGCAGCCCCTTCTCGAAGACCTGCTTCAGCGACCACCACACGGCCTCGACGTACTCGGGGTCCATCGTCCGGTACGCCTGGTCGGTGTTGACCCAGTAGCCCATGCGCTCGGTCATCTCTTCGAACGCGTCCACGTGGCGCAGGACCGATTCGCGGCAGCGGTCGTTGAACTCCGCGACGCCGTACTCCTCGATGTCCTTCTTGCCGGTGAGGCCGAGCTCCTTCTCCACGGCGACCTCGACGGGCAGGCCGTGGCAGTCCCAGCCGGCCTTGCGGGGGACGTGGTAGCCCTTCATCGTCTTGAAGCGCGGGAAGATGTCCTTGAACACGCGCGCCTCGACGTGGTGGACGCCGGGCATGCCGTTCGCGGTGGGCGGGCCCTCGAAGAAGACCCAGGGGGTCCCGGACGCGGTGCGCTCCAGGGACCGCTCGAAGACCTTGCTCTCCCGCCAGCGGCGCAGCATGTCCCGCTCCATGGCGGGCAGATCGACCTGCGCGGGCAGCGGCCGGAAACTACGGCTCACTTGGGCGGACCTCCGGATCGACGTAACGCGTGCACGTGGACCGGAGGGACGAGACGCCTGCCCGGACCGGCCGAGCGGGGACCCGCGGTACCACCCTCCTTGACCGCGCCGGCCCGGTCGCCCGGACATGCGCGGCCCGCTTCGTTCGAGTCTCGGCTGCCGGGTCTACTGGGCCCGCGGGCGCGGCGACGCGTCCGGGACGGTTCTTCCGGCGGCTCCGGGGTGATCAGGCCGCCGCGCTCGCCCCCGGGCTCGCACCGTCCCCGGGTCGCTCATCGC
Source organism: Actinomadura montaniterrae (assembly GCF_008923365.1). GTDB lineage: Bacteria > Actinomycetota > Actinomycetes > Streptosporangiales > Streptosporangiaceae > Spirillospora > Spirillospora montaniterrae. The sequence goes on along the minus strand of NZ_WBMR01000371.1, from coordinate 494 downwards.
TGCGTACGGCGGCAGGTGTCCCCATCACGGCCTGCCAAAAAGACTGCTGCCCCGACTCTAACGCACCCGGCGCCCGCCCTCTTCCCGATTACCGGCCCCCGCGGGGGCCTCGCCGGTGCCTGACCCCGGCTGTGAGGTTCCTTTGCGATCTCCTGCTATTCGCTGGAGTTTCCTTGTGAGCGGGCCCCGGGCATAAGCGGTCGGTAACCGACCCAGGGTGTTTACCCGGCCCGCGAAAGGGGACTTATGCTGCCCGCACTGCCTGTCGAGGCGATCAGCGCTGAGGAGGCCACCATGGCCGGCGCGGGGAAGGGCGCGGTGCCCTCTGGAAAGGCGGCGCCGTCCGCCGAGGCGGGGTCGTCCGCGAGGACGGCGGCCGCAGGCAAGAAGGGCCGGAGCGCGCGGCAGGCCCCCGCGAAGGCGCCCGCGGCCAAGGGCGCGGCGGGCACGGCGCCCGCGACCAGGTCCGCCGGCGGCTCCCGGGCGGCCAAGCC
>NZ_WBMR01000370.1 GCF_008923365.1 Actinomadura montaniterrae | reverse complement strand
GCGTGAGGCGTTCGGTGGTTATGGCGGAGGGGAAACACCCGGTCCCATTCCGAACCCGGAAGTTAAGCCCTTCAGCGCCGATGGTACTGCATGGGAGACCGTGTGGGAGAGTAGGACACCGCCGGACACATATTGCGAAGAGGCCCCGCCGATCACGGCGGGGCCTCTTCCATTTTCAGGGCGATCGGGCGGCCTCCCGATGGCGGAACGTCATCCAGACACGGCTGTTCGTTAGAGTAGGGTGGGCTCTCCGACTGTTCCGTCGTCCGCCTCAGCCCCAGTGAGGACGCCTGCCGACATGAGCGAGCCGCACGAGCCAGTCCAACCGCAGTGGGGCACTCCGCCTCCGCAGCCGGGCCAGACCCAGCCCCCGGGAAATTTCGCGCAGCCATTCGGCCCGCCCGGGACGCCGCCCGGAGCACCGCCAGGTCCGCCTCCGGGAATGCAGCCGGGTGGCCCGCAAGTAGCCGGATATCCGGCGCCTGGCTACCAGGGAACTCCATACCAGCAGGCACCTCCCTACGGGCCGGCCGGACCTCAGGCGACGCGTGGGCGCGGGCTGAATTGGTTCGGCCTGGTGATCGCGGGAGCGGCGGTCCTGCTGGTGGTCTCCACGATCCTGCCCTGGGTGCGGGTGTCGTTGCAGGAGAAGGGCCTTTCGCCGAGTGCCGCGCAGACCATCGAAAGGTCGTACAACGGGTTCGAGGGCAGCGTCGGCTGGGGTTATCTGACCCTGCTGTGCGCCCTGGCGGCCGGCGGTCTCGGCGTGCTGGGGGCGGTCCTCCGGAACGGACGGCTCGCCGGGGCGGCGACGATTCCAGGACTGCTCGGCATAGCGTCACTGGGCCTCGTGGTCACGCGCCTGAACGCCGCCAAGTCCGCGGTTCTCGACGGTCAGCCCCGTGCGCTTCCCCCTGTGGTGAGAGCGATCCTCGAGAAGGAGTTCCACGCCTCGTTGGACGTCGGCTGGTTCCTGGCGCTGCTGATGGCTCTGGTCATCACGGGCGCGGGCGTTGCGGCGTTCGTCACCGCCCACGGGCGTCCGGTGGACGCCCCCCGGCAGCCGCCTCTGCCAGGACGCTGAGTCACCGCATTGTTTCTCCGTGGTAATTGCGTGACAATTGCGAGGCCCGGAGCGCTGGTGGTGTAGAAAGCAGGTTCGGGTGCGGGGATGCCGGCCGGTGATGCAGCGGCCCGGGTCGTGATCGGAGAAACATGCTCAGGCGTACTTTGGTCGGTGCGTCCGTGGCCACGGTGGTGGTCGCGGGAACGGTGACCTACCTGGTCTCCAGTGGGTCGGACGCCACCACGTCGGCGAGCGGGAAGCCGAGTCCCGGGCAGGTGCGCCAGTACGCGCTGCGGGACATGACGGCCGGTACCGCGGCGAAGAAGGTGGCGGGGCTGCCGGCCGCGTCCACCGAGCCGTTCAGCCTCCTCGGCGTGACGTGGGACAAGCCGCGGTCGGAGCTGCGCGGGACGGTCCGGGTCCGGACCCGGGACGCCGCGTCCGGACGCTGGTCGGGATGGCGCGAGGTCGAGCCGGAGACCGAGGACGCCCCCGACGCCCGCGAGGGCGCGGCGCGGGGGAGCCGCGGCGGGACGAGCGGGCTGTGGGTCGGTCCCTCCAACGGGGTCGAGGTGCGGGTGACCGGGCATGGCCGGACGCTCCCGGCCGGGCTGCGCGTCGACCTCGTCGACCCGGGAAAGGGGACGGTCGGGAGCGGGACGTCCCGTCCGCGGGCCGCCGGTGAGGGCGGCACCGACGCACGGCTGGCCGCTGCCGCCGATCCGATCGACTCGCCCGCTCCGGGCGACTCGTCGAGCGCGACTCCGGAACCGTCCGCGCCCGCCGGCGAGGAACCGACGCCTTCCGAGTCGCCGACGACGGCGACGACGGCGACGCCGACGCCGACCGCGACCACGGCGGCACCGTCGGAGCGGACGACGGCCGCGACCGCGGTGACCGCGCCGAAGCCGGCGATGGTGTCGCGGGCGGCGTGGGGCGCCGACGAGTCGCTGGTGAAGGACCCGCCGGAGTACGACACGTCGGTGAAGGCGGTGTTCGTCCACCACTCCGACACCGGCAACTCCTACACGTGTGCCGAGGCGCCGTCCGTGGTGCGGTCGATCTTCCTGTACCACGTGAAGAGCGAGGGCTGGAACGACATCGGCTACAACTTCCTCGTGGACAAGTGCGGCACCGTGTACGAGGGCCGCGGGGGCGGCGTCGACCGTCCGGTGCACGGCGCCCACACCTACGGGTTCAACACCGACACAGCCGGGATAGCCGTCCTCGGCACCTACACGAACGCGAACGAGACGCCGGCGGGCGTCGCGCCGACGCAGGCGGCGCTGAACGGCGTCGCGAAGGTGGCGGCGTGGAAGCTCGGCCTGACGGGCGTCGACCCGGCGGGGAAGACGACGCTGACGTCGATGGCGCCGAACGGGACCGGCGGGAAGTACCCGTACGGCGAGAAGGTGTCGTTCTACACGATCTCCGGGCACCGTGACGGGTTCGCCACGGCGTGCCCGGGTGCGCAGCTGTACGCCAAGCTCGGCGCGATCCGCACCGCCGCGAAGGCGCTCACCACCCCGGCGGTGGCCGTCACGCTGACGGGCGCGACGAACGTGGGCGGACGCTACTACACCAAGAGCTCCGTGACGGTCGGATGGAAGCCGGTCGAGGGGGCGACGTACGAGGTCCGCGTGGACGGGACGGTCGCGGCGACGCCGGCCGCCGGTGCGTCGTCCGCGGCGCTGACACTGCAGCCGGGCACGCACAGCGTGGTGGTACACGCCAAGTACAGCGACGGCAGCACCGCGGACTCGCCTGCGTCCACGGTCGTCGCGGACGTCACCAAGCCCGTCTTCGCGACGCCGCCGGCGCTGGCGCTGCGCCGGGCGACGGTCAACACGACCGCCGTTCCCGTCACGCTCGGCTGGAAGGCCACCGACAACGCGCTGCTCACCTCGGTGAAGGCGACGTCGCCGGCCGCCAAGACGTTCGCCGGCACCACGACGAGCTGGGCCGCGACGGCGAAGCCGGGCGCGGCGCAGACGTGGTCGCTGACCGCCGCCGACGCCGCCGGGAACACCGCGGCGTCCGGCATCTCCCGGAGCGTCGCGCTCATGCCGGAGGGCCAGTCGACCCGCACCGGGACTTGGAAGAAGACGACGAACAGCTCCTACCTCGGCGGGTACGGGCTCTACAGCGGCAGCAAGGGCGCGAGCGCCAGCTGGACGTTCACCGGGCGCAGCGCGGGCCTGGTCGTCAAGCGGCAGTCGAACGTCGGCGCGGTCGTCGTCTACGTGGACGGCGCGAAGGTCGGCACGCTCGACACCCGCGCGTCCAAGCTCGCGTACCGGCAGCTCATCTGGACGCGGTCGTGGAGCGCCAGCGGGAAGCACACCATCAAGGTCGTGGTGGCGGGGACGTCGGGGCGGCCGATCGTCTGCATCGACGGGATCGCCTACATGCGCTGACGCGACCGACCGCGACGACCGACCGTCACGACCGACTGCGGCGACCCACCGCGGCATCTGGAACACCGCGGACACCGAAGGGCCCGGCGTGCGCGACGCCGGGCCCTTCGGCCGCTCAGGTCACTCTGACGGTCAGATGTCCTCGCCGGCGAGGATCGCGTCGGCGTCGACGATCCGGTACGCGTAGCCCTGCTCGGCGAGGAACCGCTGCCGGTGCGCGGCGTAGTCCTGGTCGAGGGTGTCGCGGGCGACGACGGCGTAGAAGCGGGCGCCCTGCCCGGACGCCTTGGGCCGCAGGAGGCGGCCGAGGCGCTGCGCCTCCTCCTGCCGCGACCCGTACGCGCCGGACACCTGGACGGCGACGCTCGCCTCCGGCAGGTCGATGGAGAAGTTCGCGACCTTCGACACGACCAGCACGTTCAGCTCGCCGGACCGGAACGCGTCGAACAGCCGCTCGCGCTCGCGGACCCGCGTCTCGCCCTTGATGACCGGGGCGTCGAGGAGTGCGCCGAGCTCGTCGAGCTGGTCGATGTACTGGCCGATGACGAGGGTCTGCTCGCCCCGGTGCCGGTCGACGAGCGCCTGGATGAGCTTGGTCTTGGTGTCGGTGGTGGCGCAGAACCGGTACCGCTCCTCCGGCTCGGCGGTGGCGTAGGCGAGCCGTTCGGAGTCGGTGAGGGTGACGCGGACCTCGACGCAGTCGGCGGGCGCGATCCAGCCCTGCGTCTCCATGTCCTTCCACGGCGCGTCGTAGCGCTTCGGGCCGATGAGGGAGAACACGTCGCCTTCCCGGTTGTCCTCGCGGACGAGCGTCGCGGTGAGGCCGAGGCGGCGGCGGGCCTGCAGGTCCGCGGTCATCCGGAAGATCGGCGCGGGCAGCAGGTGGACCTCGTCGTAGACGACCAGGCCCCAGTCGCGGGCGTCGAACAGCTCCAGGTGCGTGTAGACGCCCTTCCGGCGCGTCGTCATGATCTGGTAGGTGGCGATGGTGACCGGCCGGATCTCCTTCTTCGTGCCGGTGTACTCGCCGATCTCGTCCTCGGTGAGCGAGGTGCGCCGCAGCAGCTCCTGCTTCCACTGGTGCGCGGAGACGGTGTTGGTGACGAGGATCAGCGTGGTCGCCTCGGCGCGGGCCATCGCGGCGGCGCCGACGATGGTCTTCCCGGCGCCGCACGGCAGGACGACGACGCCGGACCCGCCGTGCCAGAACGCCTCGGCGGCGTCGCGCTGGTAGGAGCGCAGCTCCCAGCCGTCCTCGTCGAGGGAGATGGCGTGCGCCTCGCCGTCGACGTAGCCGGCGAGGTCCTCGGCGGGCCAGCCGAGCTTGAGCAGCGCCTGCTTCAGGGAGCCGCGCTCGCTCGGGTGGACGATGACGGTGTCGTCGGCGACCCGGTCGCCGATCATGCCCTTGACCTTCTTGGCGCGGAGCACCTCCTCCAGGACCGAGCGGTCCGAGGAGGACAGGACGAGCCCGTGGACGGGGTGCTTCTCCAGCCGCAGCCGCCCGTACCGCGCCATCGTGTCGGCGACGTCCACCAGCAGTGCGTGCGGGACCGGGTACCGGGAGTACTTGATCAGCGTGTCGACGACCTGCTCGGCGTCGTGCCCGGCGGCGCGGGCGTTCCACAGCGCGAGCGGCGTGACCCGGTAGGTGTGGACGTGCTCGGGCGCCCGTTCGAGCTCGGCGAACGGGGCGATGTCCTTGCGGCAGGCGCCGGCCAGCTCGTGGTCGACCTCCAGCAGCAGCGTCTTGTCGGATTGGACGATGAGCGGACCGTCGGTCAATGCAGAAGCCCCCGTCGATGATCGCGATGGCTCGTCCGGACGCCGTGCACGCTACCCGAGGCGTGCCGGCGCGTCGCGCGTTCCGGACGGGACCGCACTGTTCAACGCCGGACCCGGCCCGGATATTGCGTCACGCGGCGGCCGGGGCGCGCCCCGGGGCTCAGACGCCGCTGGACGAGGAGTAGTCCGGGTCGTGGGTGAGGATGATCGCGAAGTAGACGATGGCGATGATGACGCCGATCACCAGCGACGCCGCGAACAGCGACCAGCTCCAGATCGTCAGCCGCCGGGCCGAGGCCGGGTCGGTCTGCACCCGGCCGAGGGCGAGCGCGCCCGTGACGATGCCGGGGATCGCGACGATGTTGCAGCACATCAGCGCCACGACGCAGTTGCACACCAGCGCCGCGATCGCGGAGCCGTTGTTCGCCGGCGCGTGGGGGACGCCGGGCGGCCCGTACGGCTGGCCCTGGTGCCCGTAGCCGCTGGGGTCGTCCCACCCGGGCGTCCCGCCGTAGCCGCCGTAGGGGTCGTGCCAGCCGGGGGGCACCCCTCCGTATCCGCTCACCGCAATGCCTCCTCGCGCTTGAGGGCACGGTACCGCCCGATAGCGCACATGGTTGGACAGAACGGGACGTCCGCCGGTTCCCTCAGGCCTCGTCGTCCAGCTCGGCGACGCCGGTGATGCGGTGCAGCGCGAACCGGTGCACGGCGGCGCGGGTCGCGTCGTAGCCGGTCAGGAAGCCGCCCTCGACCCGGACGGGCTCGACGATCCGGCTGGACGCCTGGCCCTGCTGGTCGAGGTAGCCGATCCAGACCCGGCCGCCGCGGTCGACGGCGCCGCGCAGCCGCTCGATCGTCGCCATCGCCGGGGACCGGGGCGGCTCGCCGGACGGCGCGTCCGCGCGCAGCCGCGCCTGCTCGGCGCCGTGCCGGGACGCCTCGTCGCC
>NZ_WBMR01000037.1 GCF_008923365.1 Actinomadura montaniterrae | reverse complement strand
CAGGTGCCAGACCGGCGCCGGCAGGCCGGCGACCACCGCGGCGGCGAGCCCGTCCACCGCGGCCTCGGTCGCGGTGTCGGTCACGACGAGCGGCGCCTCCAGGCGCGCGACCAGCCGGGCCAGCCTGCTCGGCGGCCACCGGCCGTCGAGGGCCGCGTAGGCGGCGCCCCGCTTCAGGACCGCGAGCAGCACGGCGATCATCTGTGGCGAACGGTTCATCAGCACGGCGACGAACCGGCCCGGGCCGACCCCCGCCGCCTCCAGCACCGCGGCGTGGTCGTCGGACGCGGCGTCGAGCTCGGCGTAGGTGACGTGCCGGTCGCCGTGGACGATGGCGGTCGCGTCGGGCCGGCGGCGCGCGCACCACTGGAACAGCTCGTGCATCGTCTGACCCCGCGTGTAGCGCGTGGCAGCCATCTGATCTCTCCGTCCCGGCCCGTCCGCCCGGCTAGGCCCGCGCACCGGCGTGCTCTTCGAGGAAGCCGACCACGTCGGCCGGATCGGGCATCCCGGCGATCTCGGCCTGCACCAGGCGGGCGCGCGAGACGTAGCCGGCGCCGAGCACGGCGGAGACGGCCGTGCCGATGGCGGAGACGCCGGGCAGCTCCGGGTCGTTCAGGCTGATCCCGGCGCCCGCGGACTCGACCAGGTCGCCCCAGTGCTCCTGCGCGCTGTTCCGCGGGACCACGACCTGCGGGATCCCGGCGTCGAGCGCGATCATCCCGGTCCCGAACCCGCCGTGGTGCACGACGGTGTCGCAGGTGGGCAGCAGCACGTCCAGCGGGAACGACTCGACGGCGCGCACGCCGTCCGGCAACCCCTCGCCGCCGTGCCCGGCCACCACGACCTCCGCGCCGAGCTCCTGGACGGCGTGGATCGTCCGGCCGAGGAAGCCCTCCAGCGAGGCGGTGGTCACGCCGCCGGTCACGCAGACCCGGGGGCGGGTGCGCGGGGCGCCCACCCAGTCGTGGACGATCCCCGGGCCGCCGTACGGCACGAAGCGCATGTCGACGCGGCGCACCGGGTGGTCGGGGCGCAGCCGCGGCGGGCAGGCGTCGATCCAGGTCGCCGGGCCGACGAGCGGTTCCACGCCGAACCGCTCGAACAGCCGGGCGTACTCGGGGGTGACGTCCTCCGGCTTCTGCACCGCCACCCCGGCGGCGAGCCCCCAGGAGTTGCCGACCGCCGGGGCCCCGGTCACGGCCGCGGCGACCAGGCCGGCGGCCGCCGCGGTGTCGTGCAGCACCAGGTCGGGCTTCCAGGAACGGGCGAACGCGACCAGGTCGTCGGCGACCAGGTCGGCGATGCCGATCATCTTGGCCGTCAGCGCGGCCTGGATCTCGGGGGTCAGCCCGGCCGGGCGGCCGTCGCGGGTCGGCGGCACCGGCGCCCGGCGGCGCGCCAGGGCGGGCCGCACCGGCACCGCCGAGGCGGTGCGGCTGGCGTCGTCGTCGCCGATGGACACCGCGGGCAGGCCGGACCGGGTGACCAGCCCGACGCACTCCGGCCGCGCCGCGACCCGGACCTCGTGCCCGGCGAGCCGGCACGCCCAGCTCAGCGGGATGATCCAGGGAACGTGGGCCGGGCCGTGCGCCACAACGAGGACACGCATGACGTCACCTCATCTCGATGGGACGGAAACCCTTGCCGAGAGAGCGTGACGGTCACCGCTCAACGCGCGGTCTTGGACGGTTGGAGGCTCGTCCGAGCCGACCCGGTCCCGAGCCGGCCCGGGGCGGCCCGCACCGCCCGGGGCGCCCGGGGCGCCGCCGCGGTCAGCTGTAGCGGCCGCTGCGGCGGTAGGCGAAGGCCGCGAGGGCGGCGAAGGCGGCGGTCCAGGCGAGCAGGACGAACGTGGCGAGCGCGGGCGGGGCACCGCCCTCGCCGACCCTCCGGGTGAACTCGCCGTATCCGTAGACCGGGTTGAACTTGGCGAGGGCCTGCAACCATCCGGGGAAGGAGTCCAGCCCCAGGAACAGCCCGCCGAGCAGGCTGAGGCCCACGTACACCAGCGTGCCCACGACCTGCGCCATACGGGCCTCGCACAGGTAGCCCACGCTGAGGCCGAGCAGGGCGAGCGGTGCGATGCCGAACCACAGGGCGAGCAGGACGGCGACCCACTCTCCGGCGCCCAGCGGGACGTGCTTGTAGAACGCGCCGAGCAGGCTGATGAGAGCGATCGGGAGCACCGCGAGGACCATCGCGCACAGCCCCCGCGCGACGACGACGTCCAGCGGGCTGAGCGGCGTCAGCCGCAGCAGCCGCAGCCAGCCGCGCGAACGGTCCTCGGCGATGCTGGTGCCGTTGGTCACCACGACGCCGAGCGCGCCGAACCCGGCCGTTCCGACGAGGTTCTGCACCAGGTCGCCGTGGGAGCCGTGGCCGAGGAAGAGGTAGATGACGACCGGCACCACCAGGCTCGCCATCAGGTAGCCGCCGTCGCGCGCGAGGCGGCGCAGCTCCAGCCGCAGGTAGGCCGTCATCGGCCCGCGCCCCCTTCGGCGCTCGCCGAGGTGAGGGCCACGAAGGCGTCCTCCAGGTCGGCGCCCGCGACCTCCAGGTCGCGCATCGGGACGCCCGCGCCGGCGAGCGCCGCGACGGTCGCGTCGGAGTCGGTGGTGGTCAGCACGACCCTGCCGTGCAGGACCCGCACCTCGTTCACGCCGGGCAGCCCGGCCAGCCGGTCCAGGTCCTGGTCCTCGTGGCGGAACGCGACCGTGCGGCCGCCCGCGGCCTTCTTGATCTCCTCCGCCGGGCCGTCCGCGATCACCTTGCCCTTGGCGATGACGATGATGCGGTCGGCGTTGTCGTCGGCCTCTTCGAGGTAGTGGGTGGTGAAGACCACCGTGTTGCCCTTCTCGGCGTAGTCGCGCATGGCCTTCCAGAGCTGGCGCCGCGACTCGACGTCCAGCGCCGCCGTCGGCTCGTCCAGCACGACCAGCCGCGCGCCGCCCGCCAGCGCGAGCGCGAACCGCACGCGCTGCATCTGGCCGCCGGAGAGCTTGTCCACCCGGCGGCCCGCCAGGTCCGCGATCTGCGCGAGCTCGAGCGTGTGCGAGACGGCGGGGGCCTGGGAGCCGTACGTGCCCGCGACGAAACCCACCAGCTCGCCGACGGTCACCCGCGGCACGAGCTGGCCCTCCTGCAGCATGGCGCCGACCCGGCCGGCTCGCACGGCCTTCTCCGGCGGCATGCCGAACAACTCGATCGAGCCCGCGTCCGGCGGGAACAGGCCGAGCATCATGTGGACGGTGGTGGACTTGCCCGCCCCGTTCGGGCCGAGCACGGCCACGGTCTCACCCGGCCGCACCGCGAACCGCACGCCGCGCACCGCCTCGACCCGACCGAACGACTTCACCAGATCGTCGCAGCTCACCGCCGGTGTCTCGGCGTCGGTGGCGACGGCCTCGGAAACAGCAGACTTGGTCATGCGGAGACGATATAAACCGTCGCTCGACGCTCAACAGAGCAGAAAATAAGGACCTCGACCTGACAGATGCACTACCCGGCGAACCGGCCGGGGCGACGGGCCCGCCCGCCTCGCTGGATTCCGGTTCGAGCCGCATTCCAAGCGCTCTTGTGACGATTCGGCTGCCCAACCAAGCCAGCGAAAGGTCGCACCGATGGACGAGCCGATAATCGCGATTGCCAGGTTCTCCCTGAAGGAGGCCTACCGAGCCGAGACCGAGCGGTTCGAGAAGGCCATGGACCGGTTCCGGACGGCGGTCGCGGGCGCGGCTGGCCTGCGGCGGACGCTGCTGCTGCGCGGTGCCGGGCAGCCCGGCGAGTACGCGCTGCTGACCTGGTGGCGCGACGCCGACGCGCACCGTTCGGTGATCGGCGAGCTCAGCTTCTTCGTCGAGGTCACCGGCGAGCTGATGCTGCTCGGCGACCTCACCGCGGCGAAGGCTGCGACGCTGAGCGCGTACGTCGCGCCCGGCGCCGACCCGGCGGAGGCCGGGATCGTCGCCTGCACCGACTTCGCTCTCAACGACCCCGCGTCCGCCGAGGACTTCCAGCGCGGCTTCGCGGCGAAGGCCGACTTCATGCGCGCGCAGGAGGGCTTCGTCGCCCAGGAGTTCCTGCAGTCCAAGTCGCAGGTGGGCGGGTACCTCAACCTCGGCTGGTGGCGCGACATGGGCGCCCTCCAGGCCTCCTTCCAGAAGCCGGAGTTCGCCGAGGACATCCAGAAGACCGCCGCGGTGGCCGTGGTGAAGCCCGCCGTCTTCGAGGTCATGTCCGACTCGGTGTTCCCGGCCTCCTGATCCGGGACGCGAAGGGCCGGGCGGCGATCACCGCCCGGCCTTCTTTCGTGGGCCCGTGCCCCGCGCCGCGACGGCCCCTGCCCCGCGCAGCGACCGCTCAGCCCGGCGCTGTGACCGCTGCTCAGCCCGGCGCCCCCTCCAGCTTCAGGTCGCCCGTCGCGTAGTACGGCAGGTACCGGTCGAGGAGCCCCTCGTAGTAGCCGGGGCCGAAGCCCATCCCGGTCACGGCCGGGACCAGGCGGCGCAGCCGGCGGGTGGACACCGGCTGGGCGGAGGCGGGCGCGTCCACGTAGGTGTGCCGCGCCGGCGTCCCGAGCAGGGTCTCGACCCGGCCGACGATGCTCTCGACCGGCACCGGGACGCCGGACGCGACGTTCACGACCAGCCGTTCGGGGGCGCCGGCGAGCAGCGCGTCGACGATGGTCACGACGTCCCTGATGTCGATGAGGTCGCGGCTGGCGTTGCGGTAGATCCGCACGTCCCCCGCCTGGACCTGCCTGGCCAGCGCGGGCAGGAGCTGGTGCGGCGGCTGGTGCGGGCCGACCACGTGCCCGAGCCGCAGGATCAGGTAGTCGACGCCCGAGGCCGCGAGCACCGCCTCCAGCGCGAACTTGTGCCTGCCGTAGGCGGTGGCGGGGAAGACCGGGCCGTCCTCGGTTCCCGGTTCGTCGCCCGGGACCGAGTACATCCCGGTCGAGGCCGTGGAGAAGAACACCAGCCGTTCCCCCGGCTCGCACGCGTGGATGACGTCGAACAGCAGCGCCGCCTCCCGGTCGAAGGCGCGCTGCGGGGTGTCCCCGGCCGCCGACACCCCCGCGGCGATCACCGTGACGCCCTTGTGGGAGCCGGCGAGCGGCGCGAGATGCCGGGCCAGGAAGCCGCTTCCGATGATCCTCATCAGGCTCCCCGCCTCCCGCCGGTCACGACCGTCGCGGACCGCCGTATCTCCTCCACCAGTTCCGCCTGCCGGAGCGCGTCCTGCGCCCACCGGGCACGGCCCTCGCCCGACAGCGCCAGATCGGCGAAGCGGCGGACGGAGCCGGCGAACTGGTCGTCCGGCGCCAGGGTGATCTCCTGGACCCCGTCCGCGCGTTCGATGCGGATCAGCGGCTTGTGGTCGGCGGGCGGGGTGAAGGCCCGGTCGAGCCGCAGCGTTCCCTCGGTGCCCCACAGTTCGTAGAAGCAGCGGTAGGCGTTCTCCAGGCCGAAGGTGAGATGCGCGGTGACACCGTCCGCCGACCGCAGCAGCGCGGCGCCGCCCATGTCCACGCCGAGCGCCGGGTCGTGCCGCAGCACCGCGCCGGTCACCGACAGCGGCCCTCGCAGCAGCAGCCGGGCGGCCCGGATCGGATATCCGGCGACGTCCAGCAGCGCTCCCCCGCCGAGGTCCGCCTGGTAGCGGATGTCTCCGTCGGGACGGCGCGGGATGGTGAACGCGGCGTGCAGCGCCCGCACCTCCCCGATCGCCCCGTCCGCCACCAGCCCCAGCACCTCCCGGTGTTGCGCGTGGTGGACGAACATGAAGTTCTCCATCAGCGCCAGCCCGCGGTCGCGGGCCGTCGCGACCAGCCGTTCGGTCGCCGCGGCCCCGGTCGTCAGGGGCTTCTCGGCGAGCACGTGCTTGCCCGCCCGCAGCGCCTTCCCGGCCCATTCGTCGTGCAGGCCGCTGGGGAGCGGGACGTAGACGGCGTCGATGTCGGGCCGCGCGAGGAGGTCCGCGTATCCGGTGACCGCCGCGCAGCCGAACTCGGCCGCGAACTCCCGCGCCTTCGCCTCGCTCCGCGACGCGACCGCCACCAACCGTACGCGCGGGTCCGCCCGCAGGGCGGGGATCGCGCGGCGCCGGGCGATGTCCGCGCACCCGATCACGCCGACTCTGAGCACTGCCTTCTCGCGGGTCATATCGCCGCCTTGGTCGGGTCTGCCAGGGACGCCCAGAGTCCGTGCAGCGACTCCTCGGGCGAGTACACCGGCCGCCAGCCGAGCGCCTCGGCGGCCAGGGAGATGTCCAGTTGCTGCCGGCGCGCGCCCGAACCGGGCGAGATCGTCCCCGCCGCACGGTCCAGGCGGTCCCGGTCCGCGCGTTGCCGGTCCTCGACGACGAGGTCCGTCGGTACGCCGCTGATCTCGATGAGCCGCCGCACCAGGCCGTCGATCGCGACGGCACGGCCGCCTCCGATGTTCACCAGCGGCGGCACGGGACGGGCCGCGACCGCCGCCAGGACGGCGTGCCCCAGATCGCGCACGTCGACGACGTCGCGATGGCCGCCGAGCGAGGCCAGCCGCACGCGGGCGCGCCGGTCCTCGGCGTGCGCCTCGGCGAGCCGGCCGCCGACCATTCCGAGCAGGCTCCCCGGAGGGCCTCCGGGTCCGACGACGTTCGCGACCCGCAGGACGACGGCGTCCGCCGCGCCCTCGCGCACGGCGGCCAGCACCGCCTCGGTGGCGCAGAGCTTGGTACGGCCGTACGGATTGACGGGTGCGGCGGGCGTGTCCTCGGTGAGGACGCCGCCCGCGGGCGCCGCGCCGTACTCGTGGACGGTGCCGAGCTGGATCAGCCGCGGGCGGCGGTCGAGGCCGCGCAGCGCGGCGAGCAACTGCTCGACCAGCACGACGTTCGACTCGAGCATCTGGGCCTCGCCCGCACCCCACACCGCGCCGGCCGCGTTGACGATGACGTCCGGGGCCTCCTGCCGCAGCAGGTCGGCCAGCGGGCGCGGAGCCGCCGTCGCGTCGAGCACCCTCGTCCGCACGGCGCCCTCCACCGGGCAACCGGGCGCGTTCCGCACCACCGCCACCGGTAGCGCGCCGTGAGCGGCCAGGACGCCGCAGAGATGACGCCCGACGAAACCGCCCGCGCCGAGCACGACCGCACGCATGCCGAGATCTCCGTTCGCCGGGGTCGCTGATGTCCGCAGATCGTCACGCGGCCGGCTCGAGACCCCGTCCGGTCCGGCTCAAGGTCCCCGGCGTCGCTCCGGGACGGGTGCGGCGCGGGGGACCAATCGGCTTCGAACCGTCCTCCATCACGGCGCCCGACCATCAGGTGCTCCCCTTCCCATCCGCTCGTGCGGTCGCGACAGCGGACAGATGAAAGAGGACAGATGAGAGCGCTTGTGTTGTCCGGAGGGACGGGCTCACGGCTCCGTCCCTTCACGCACTCCCTTCCGAAGCAGCTGATACCGGTGGCCAACACGCCGGTCCTGGTGCACGTGCTGCGCAACCTCCGGCGGCTCGGGATCGACGAGATCGGGATCATCGTCGGCGACACCCGCGCGGAGATCGAGGCCGCCCTCGGCGACGGCGCCGAGCACGGCGTGCGGATCACCTACATCCCCCAGGAGGCGCCGCTCGGTCTCGCCCACTGCGTGACCATCGCCGAGGACTTCCTCGGCGACGAGGACTTCGTCATGTACCTCGGCGACAACGTCCTGCCCGACGGGATCGAGGCGGCCGCCGACCGGTTCCGCGAGGAGCGCCCGGACGCCCTGATCCTGGTCACCAAGGTCCCCGACCCGCAGGCGTTCGGGGTGGCCGAGCTGGCCGACGGCGACCGGGTGAGCGCGCTGGTGGAGAAGCCGGAGCGTCCGCGCAGCGACCTGGCGGTGATGGGCGTCTACTTCTTCACCTCGAAGATCCACGCCGCCACCCGGGCGATCGTGCCGAGCGCGCGCGGCGAGCTGGAGATCACCGACGCGATCCAGCACCTGGTCGAGCGGGGCGGCGCCGTCGTCGGCCACCGCTACGACGGCTACTGGAAGGACACCGGCACCATCGACGACCTGCTGGAGTGCAACCGCGTCATGCTCGACCGCCTGGAGGCCGGCGTCCGCGGCGAGGTGGACGAGAGCAGCGTGCTCACCGGCACCGTGGTCATCGAGCCGGGCGCGGTCGTGACCGGCTCGCGCGTCGCGGGCCCGGCCGTGATCGGCCGCGGCAGCAGGATCAGCGGCTGCCGGATCGGCCCCTACACCGCCGTCGGCCCGGACTGCGAGCTCGCCGACTCCTCGCTGGGCGACTCGATCATCCTCGAGGGCGCGTCCGTCCAGGGCGTGCAGGGCCTGCGGGGCTCGCTCGTCGGCCGCTGGGCGCGGGTCCGCGCGGAGGCCGAGGAGACCTACATCGACCGGTTCGGCGGAACGGACCGGCGGCTGCTGGTCGGCGACCACTCCCGGGTGGAGGGCTCGGCATGAGCGGGCCCCGCACGAGGGTGCTCGTGACCGGCGGGGCCGGGTTCATCGGATCCCACTACGTGCGGACGATGCTGGCGGGCGGCTACGCCGGCTTCGAGGACGCCGAGATCACGGTGGTGGACCTCCTCACCTACTCCGGCAGAACCGCCAACCTGCCTTGCGACGACGCCCGGATGCGGCTCGTCCGCGGCGACATCTGCGACCAGGCCCTCCTGCGCGAGACGATGCGCGGCCATGACGCCGTCGTGCATTTCGCGGCCGAGTCGCACGTCGACCGGTCCCTGGTGGGCGCGGCCGACTTCATGCGCACGAACGTCCTCGGCACCCAGAGCGTGCTCGACGCCGCCCTGCACACCGGGGTCGAGACGGTCGTGCACGTGTCCACCGACGAGGTGTACGGCTCGATCGAGACGGGGCAGTGGACCGAGGAATGGCCGCTGGAGCCGAACTCGCCGTACGCGTCCTCCAAGGCGAGCAGCGACCTGGTGGCGCGGTCCTACTGGCGCACCCACGGGCTGGACGTCCGCGTCACGCGCTGCTCCAACAACTACGGCCCCTACCAGCACGTCGAGAAGCTCATCCCGCGCTTCGTCACCAACCTGCTGAGCGGCGCCACGGTCCCGCTCTACGGGGACGGCACGAACGTGCGGGAGTGGATCCACGTCGACGACCACTGCCGCGCCCTGCAGCTCGTGCTGACCCGGGGACGCGCGGGGCAGGTCTACAACGTCGGCGGCGGGACGGCGCTCAGCAACCGGGAGATGACCGAGCTGCTGCTGGAGCTCTGCGACGCCGGCTGGGACCGGGTGGAGCACGTCGAGGACCGCAAGGGCCATGACCTGCGGTACGCGATCGACGACTCCAAGATCCGCCGCGAGCTCGGCTACGCGCCCGCCATGGACTTCGCCACCGGCCTGGCCCGGACCGTCGAGTGGTACCGGAGCAACCCGGCCTGGTGGAAGCCCCTGAGGAACGAGTGATTCGGAGCCCCCCATGACCGACGACATGACCACCACGATCGACCGGCCCGCTCCCGGGATACCGCCCGGCGCGCGGATCCCGCCCGGCGCGAACGAGGACGATTCGCGGCGCTTCACGCTCTCGGCGCTCACCGAGGACAGTCGCGTGACGCCCAACGACGAGCTGGCCGCGTGGCTGGCCGAGCGCACCGAGGCCAACCGCTTCGAGGTCTCCATCGGCCCGATCTCCGGGCTGGCCGGCTGGCGGATCGATCCCGAACGCGGCGACCTGTCCCACGAGAGCGGCCGGTTCTTCTCCATCGAGGGCCTGCGGGTGCAGGTGGACGAGCGGCGGTGGGCGCAGCCCATCATCAACCAGCCGGAGATCGGGATCCTCGGGATCCTGGTGAAGGAGTTCGACGGGGTCCTGCACTGCCTCATGCAGGCGAAGATGGAGCCCGGCAACGTGAACACGATCCAGCTGTCCCCCACCGTGCAGGCGACCCACAGCAACTACACCGGGGTACACGGCGGGCGGCCCACCCGCTATGTGGAGTTCTTCCGCGCTCCGCGGGCGGGCCGGGTGCTGGTCGACACGCTCCAGTCCGAGCAGGGCTCGTGGTTCCTGCACAAGCGGAACCGCAACATCGTCGTGGAGACCGAGGAGGACGTCCCCGGGCACGAGGACTTCCGCTGGCTCACGTTCGGCCAGATCCGGCGCCTGCTGACCGCCGACAACGTGGTCAACATGGACTCGCGCACGGTCCTGTCCTGCGTCCCGTTCGCCGCGCCCCCGTCCGACGCGGCGGGCGAGGGCGCGGACCGGGGCGCGGACGGGGACGGCTACCGGGCGGCGCTGTGCCGGTCGATGGCGGGCGCCCCCGGCCGGCACACCGACGACGAGGTGCTCAGCCTCCTCACCGAGGCGCGGATCCGCCAGCGGCTCGTCCAGCGCACGATCCCGCTGGACGAGGTCGAGCACTGGCGCCGGTCCGACGAGGAGATCACCCACGAGGACGGCCGGTACTTCCGGATCGTCGGCGCGGAGGTGACGGCGACCAACCGCGAGGTGGCCAGCTGGTCGCAGCCGCTGCTGGACCCGCACGCGACCGGGGTGGCGGCGTTCCTGGTCCGGCCGATCGACGGGGTGCTGCACATCCTCATGCAGGCGAGGACGGAGGCGGGATCGCTGGCGGGCGCCGAGCTGGCGCCGACCGTCCAGTGCATCCCGGGCAACTACCGGGGGCGCCCGGCGCCGCCCTATCTCGCCGAGGTGCTGGCCGCGCCGGCCGAGCGGATCAGGCACGACTCGATCCAGTCCGAGGAGGGCGGCCGGTTCTACCGGGCGCAGAACCGCTACCTGATCGTGGAGACGCCCGCCGGGTTCGCCCCGGAGGACGTCCCCGAGGACTTCGTCTGGATCACCGTCGACCAGGCCATGGGGCTGCTGCGGCACGGCAACTACCTCAACGTGCAGGCGAGGAGCCTGGTGGCCGCCCTGCCCACGACCTGGTGACCCGCGGGCACGGCGCACACCCGCCGAAACCGTGATCCCGCGGCCGTCCAGGACGGTCGCGGGATCACGATGCGGGGTGCGGGCGGTCCGGCCCGGGCGGGCTCAGCCCACCCCGGCGAAGGTGCCGGTGGAGCGCGGCCGTTCCGTGGTCAGCACCTGGAGCTGGAGGTCCTGGAGCTCCGATGACGGCTCCAGGCCCAGTTGCTCGTCCAGGATGCGGCGGGTGTCCTCGTAGGCCCGCAGCGCCTCGCCGCGGCGGCCCGAACGGTGGAGCGCCTCGATGAGCCGGCCGTGGAACCACTCGTGCAGCGGGTGGGAGGCCACGATGGTGCGCAGCTCGGGGATGAGCTCGCGGTGCCGGCCCAGTTCCAGGTCGGCGCGGACGCGCATCTCCAGCGCCTCGACGCGCAGCTCTTCCAGCCGCGCGACGTGGCCCTCCAGAAGCGGGCCGCGTGCGACGTTGGCGAGCGCGGGACCGCGCCACAGGGCGAGCGCCTCGCCCAAGCGGTTGCGCGCCTCTTCGGGACGCCCCTCCTCCAGCAGCCGCCGCCCCTGCGAGGTGAGCCTGCCGAAGATCTGGGCGTCGAGCTCGTCGTCCTTGACGCGCAGGACGTACCCCGGGGGGCGGGTGAGGAGCTTCGGCTCACCGGAGCCGGGCACCTCGTAGGAAATGAGCGTCTTCCGCAGTTGGTAGATGTAGGTCTGCGCGGTGGTGACCGCGCTGCGAACCGGGGCCTGATCCCACAGTTCCTCGATGACCGCGTCGGTGCCCACGATCCGATTGGCCCTCATGAGCAGCAGGCTCAGCACCTGGCACACCTTGGGGGCACTCGGCATGTAGACCTCGTCGCCGTCGACGATTTCGAGAGTTCCGAGTACGCCAAACCTCATTGGCCGTCCTCTTCCTTTCCGGTCGTAGGAGCACTTTCGCCGACCGAAGTCGAAATCAGACTAGCCATGACATTTACCCGCACGCCAGGCACTTGCAGCCAACGAGTAAGCCGACTATTCCTTAGGAAACATAGGGGGTACCCCTAGCCCGCCCGGACTACCACCCCGCCGCCCTGAATCAGCCCGGCCTCGATGGCCTTGTTCACGGCGTCCATCCTGGATTCGGCGTCCAATTTAACGAAAACGTTTCGCAAATGCCGCTTCACGGTCTCCTCGGAGATGTGCAGCCGTTCACCGATCTGCGCGTTGCGCATGGCCTGGGCCGCCAGGACGAGCACGCCGCGCTCCCGCTCGGAGAGCCTGACCTCGGGCGCGGCGTGCATCCGGCGCAGGCTCGTCCGGGAGATCGACAGGGTGATCCGGCCGCTGCCGGTCCGCGCCGTGCGCACGGCCGACAGCAGCTCCTCCAGCCCGGAGCTGAGCAGCAGGTAGCCGCACACGCCGAGGAGCAGCAGCTGCCGGGTGAGCCGCGGATCGTCGTGCGGGCTGATGACGACCACCCGGGTGTCCGGGGACGCGTCGCGGAGCCGGCCGAGCGTCGCCGCGGTGTCCTCGCCGGGGATCTGGGCGTCGAGCAGGACGACGTCGGGCCGATGGCGGGCCGCCTCGGCGACGGCCGCGTCCGCGTCGGCGACCGCGGCGACGACCCGCATGTCGGGCTCGGCGTCCATGGCGGCGCGGATCGCGTCCCTGAACAGCGGATAGTCGTCCACGATGATCACTGTCAGGGGTGCGTCCGCCGTACCGGCCATGGTGCCCGTCCCTTCCAGCAACGCCGCTCTACCCCGATTGGATTGCTATCCAAGTCTTGGTTCTGCCCAATCTCTGGACCAGATCACTTCATCCCCGATCGCTGATGACACTTGTCACATGGGCCGCCGGGAACGGCCGGCCACCGGTCGCGGCCGGAATCGATGCAGGTCAGACGGGTGACGACCGGGCTGGCCGCCTCCTCTAGCGGCGTTCGAACCCGGCCCTCGACACTGGCCGGGACGAGGCGGACGACCGTGCCGCGCCGTGTGTCGCGCGGGCGAGTGAGGAGCGGATCTCATGGAGCAGCCAGAGGGGCAGGCGGCCGGGCCCGGCCTCGGGTTCGGCGTCTTCTTCTTCGCCGCCGTCGGCGCGTCGGCGGCCGAGACGTACCGGCTCATGCTCGACTGCGCACGCGGCGCCGACCGGCTCGGCTTCGGGTTCGTCTCCACGCCCGAACGCCACTTCCACCGCTTCGGCGGCGCCTTCCCCAACCCGGCGGTGACCTCGGCGGCCATCGCCGCGGTGACCGAGCGGGTCCAGATCCGGGCCGGCAGCGTCATCACGCCGATGCACCCGGTCATCCGCGTGGTCGAGGACTTCGCGATGGTGGACGCCATGTCGGGCGGGCGCGCGGCGATGTCGGTCGGCTCCGGCTGGAACGTCAACGACTTCGTGCTCGCCCCCGGCGCGTTCGAGACCCGCCGGCAGCGGATGATCGACGACATCGGCGCGATCCGGGAGGCCTGGCGGACCGGCGAGTGGAAGGGCGAGAACCCGCGCGGCGAGCAGGTCGAGCTGCGCGTCTTCCCCCGGCCGGTCAGCGCGGAGCCGGAGCTGTGGATCACCGCGTCCCGCAGCCCGGAGACGTTCCGGCAGGCGGGCGCGCTCGGCACCAACGTCCTCACGCACCTGGAGAACCAGGACCCCAAGGCGCTGCGCGAGAAGATCGGCATGTACCGGGAGGCGCGCCGCGCCGCCGGCCACGACCGCGGCAAGGTCACCGTCATGATGCACACCTACGTCGCCGGGACCGACGAGGCGGCCCGTGCCGTCGCGGTCCCGGCGCTGAAGCGCTACCTGCTCACCGCCATCGACCTGGAGTCGGCCGCGGTGAGCGCGGGCGGCGGGATGAGCGGCGGGCGCGAGGGCCGCGACTTCATGTCGGCGGAGGACGCCCGCGCGCGGCTGGCCGAGCTCGGTGTCAACCGCTACCTCGACGGCAACTCCCTCATCGGCTCGGTCGGGACGTGCGCCGCCACGGCGCGGCGGCTCATGGAGTCCGGCGCGGACGAGCTGGCCTGCCTGGTGGACTTCGTGGACGAGCCGCGGCGGGTGCTGGACGGGCTGGAGCGCCTGGCGGAGGTCCGGGACAGGGTCTCCCGATGAGACGGACGGACGTGGCCGCCCCGGCCCTCCAGAGCGGGCACGCGGCGGCGCCGGAGGTCCTCACGATCGTCGGCAGCCCGTCGCGCACGTCCCTCACGGCCTCCGTCGCCGGATACGTGACCGGGCGCGTCGCCGGGCAGGGCTTCCACACCCGCACGACCGCGGCCCGCGAGCTGCCGCCCGCCGCGCTGCTGGCGGGCGACGCGGCCCACCCGGTGATCGGCTCGGTCGTCGCCGCGGTGGAACGCGCGGCGGGCCTGGTCATCGCCACGCCCATCTACCAGGGCGCCTACTCGGGCCTGCTGAAGAGCCTCCTGGACGTGCTGCCGCGCCACGCGCTGCAGGGCAAGCCGATCCTGCCGCTGGCGACCGGCGGCTCGATGGCGCACGTCCTGGTCCTCGACTACGCGCTGCGGCCCGTGCTGGTCGCCATGGGCGCCGACCACATCGTCCGCGGCGTGTTCGTACACCAGCGGCTGGTCACCGTCGGCAGGGACGGCGGGATCACCCTCGACCCCGATATCGAGGGGCCGCTGGAGCGCGCGGTGGAGGTCTTCACCGCCGCGCTCGACGTCGAAGGGGCCCGGTCCGCCTGAACGGCGGCCGGGCCCCTTCGGCCTCGGCCTTCTCGGCCTCGGCCTTCTCGGCCTTGGCGCTCTCGGCCTTGGCCTTCTCGGCCTGGTCCGGCTTTCCGGGTCAGGCCTCGCGCTGTTCCTCCACCGCCGACCACACGGCGGCCGGCGTGGCAAAGGTGCGCCCGTTCAGCGCCGAGTCCGGCAGCGTCACCCGGTAGGCGTTCTCCAGGCGCAGCAGCAGCTCGATCGTGGCCATCGAGTCGAGCCCGGCGGCCTTGAGGTCCAGGTCGGGCGTGATGGGCTCGGCCCGCTTGGCGGCGGGCAGCACCCCGCGCAGCAACTCGACGAACCGCTCGTCGAGCGCGTCGCCGGCCGGCGTCTCCCTGCCGGCCGGCGTCTGCCTGCCGGCCAGGGTCTCCCTGTCGGTCATGGTCTCCCTCTCGTCACGCGGTGCTCTCGTCAACGCCGGGTCTCTCGCCAGTGCCGGTCGCGGCTCACCCGAGCAGCTCGGTGAGCCGCCGCTTGTCGGTCTTGCCGTTGGGGGTCAGGGGCAGGCCGGTCACCGGGCGGCAGTCCGCCGGGACCTTGGCGTCCTCGAGGCGCTCGGCCAGTCCGGCCAGGACGTCCGCGGCGGGCAGGTCGGTCACCGCGAACACGGTCAGGTCGTGCCCGTCCGCGGGCGGCAGCACGGCGGCGGCCTCCACGCCCGGCACGTCCACCGCCGCCGCCTCGATCTCCTGGCAGGACATGCGGACGCCGCGGCGCTTGAACAGGTCGTCGCGGCGGCCCTCGAAGTACAGGTGGCCGTCGGCGTCCAGCCGGCCGTAGTCGCCGCTGTGCAGCCGCCGCTCGCCCGTCTCCGGGTCGCGCCGGAACCGCTCGGCCGTGAGCTCGGGCGCGTTCCAGTAGCCGTCCATCACGTGCGGGCCGGAGACGACGATCTCCCCGGTCTCCCCGGCGGGCACCGGCCGGCCGTCCTCCCCGAGGATCGTCACCCGGGTCCCGGTCAGCGGGCGGCCGAGCGCGTGCGGCCTGTCCAGGTCGCCGTCCGGTTCCATGATCGTGGTGCGCTTGCACTCGGTGGTCCCGTACATCAGGGCGATGCTCGCGGTCGGGAACGCCGCGCGCAGGCGCGCCGCGAGCGGCGGCGTGAGCGCCGCGCCGGTGTTGGTGAACAGCCGCACCGCGGGCGGCTCGGCGGATCCGCGCCCGACAAGCCGGATCAGCATCTCGGCCAGGGACGGCACCACCGGCACGACCGTCGCGCCGTGTGCGCGCATCAGCGCGGGCAGCCGTACGTGCTCGTCCGGGCCGGACAGGACCAGGTGCGCGCCCGCCTGCACCGAGAGGAAGACCTGGTAGAGGCCGTAGTCGAAGGACAGCGGGATCGCCGTCAGGACCACGTCGTCCGACCGGTAGCGCAGCCGTTCGGCGATCGCGGCCGCCGCGAACGTGATCGCCCGGTGCGGACTCATCACGCCCTTCGGCGCGGCCGTGCTGCCGGACGTGTAGATGAGCAGGCCCAGCTCGTCCGGCGACACCTCGGGGCGCGCCGGCTCCGGCTCCTCCGGCCCGCCGAGCGCGATCTCCTCGACCTCCGGCCAGAACTTCTCCAGCATGTGGACGTGCGGGCCCGGCGGCACGCCGCCGTCGGTCTCGGCCGCGACGACCAGCGCGGGCGCGCAGTCGTCGAGCACCGCGTTCAGGTGGTAGGCCTTCATTCCGGCGCCGATCGGCACGAACACCGCGCCGTGCCGGAGCGTGCCGAACAGCATCGCGACGAACTCGCGGACGTTCCCGATCCGGGACAGCACCCGGTCGCCGCGGGCCACGCCGCGTTCGCCGAGCCACGTCGCGAAAGCGGCCGCGCGCGCGTCGAACTCGGCATAGGTCCAGGTGCCGTGAGCGTCGGTGACGGCCGGGGCGTCCGGCCGTTCCGCGACCGCCGATGCCGGCAGGTGGTGTACCAGGTCGTGCGTCAGGTCGTCGGCCACTGTTCTCATCCGCCTACCACCCCGGTGTTTCCAGCAGCTCGACGACGGCCGCCGAGCAGGTGAACCCGGCTCCGATGCCGTAGAGCATCACCCGGTCGCCCTCGCCGACGGCGCCGGTCACGACCAGGTGCTCCAGCGCCGCGCAGTAGTCGCCCGTACCGACGTGACCTGTGCGTTTGGCGAAGGCCCAGGTGGTCCGTTCCTCCGGGACACCGAGCACGTCGTGGAGCTGGAACTCGCCCTTCGCGCGGCCGGTGCCCGGGATGATGACGTAGGAGATGTCGTCCATCTCCACCCCGGCATGGGACAGCGCCTCGAGCTTCACCCTGAACATCGCGCGCGCCTGCCGCAGCGAGATCTCCGACTCGTCGTGCGCCTTCCGGTACTGTTCGGCGCGTTCCTCGAGCAGGATCGTGCGTCCGGCCGCCGTCGAGACGGCGGTGAACGGCTCCGACCCGCGCGCGAGGCCCTCCAGGGTGTTGTCGGCGATGGTCGAGGTCGACAGCAGCCGGGCGAACCCGCCGCGCGTCGACAGCACCGTCGCGGTGGCCCCGTCCGCGTAGGCGACGCCGGGCCGGAGCGTCCACCGGGTCACCCCGGCCGGACCGAACCGGTCCGCGGTGGTGACGAGGGCGGCGTGCCCCGGCCGGACGCCCATCGCCAGCTGGCCCGCGGCCAGCTCCAGCGCGCTCACGCCGACGCTGCACCGCTGCTGCACGTCGAAACCGGGCACGTTGTCGCCGATCGTGCGGCCCGCGATGTAGGAGGCGGCGGGCCAGATGTCGAGCCCCTGGAACCACGTGCTGCCGTGCAGGATCAGCGAGAAGTCCTCCGGGGCGGCCCCCGAGCGCTTCACCGCGGTCTGCGCGGCCTCGACCGCCATGTCGGGGGGCGCGACATCCTCGGCGACCAGCACCGACTCGTAGCCGTAGTCGTCGATCCATTCCGGACCGATCACACCGGCGTCGACGGCGTCCCGTACCGGAACCGGGCGGGGAAGCCAGGTCCCGAGGCCCGCGAGGTAGACCGATTCCCAGCGCACCGAAGCTCCTTCTCCGTAGTGTCCCGGCGTGCGTCCATGCTGGGCGGCCGTCCTCGAGCCGCGCTGGAAGCCCCGTGCAGCCCGCTCCGGCTCGAGCGGGCCTCGTGGCCGCCCCGGCACGATCCGACCATGCGGATTCTGTTCACCGTGCACGCCGCGGTCTCCCATCTCCGGCTGGTCGTCCCCGCCGCCCAGGCCGCGGCCCGGCGGGGCCACGAGGTCGCCGTCGCCTCCGCGGCGAGCATGCGCGCGGAGACCGCCCGCTACGGCCTGCGCTTCTTCGAGGCGGGCTACGACTGGGGCGAGAACCGCGACACGGTCCTGGCGCTGGCCCCCACGCTGGTCACCCGCGACCAGGCCGCCTACGAACGGGTGCTGACCCATGACTGCGTCCTGGGCCGCCCCGCCCTGGACATGGCCCGCGACCTGCTGGAGGTCACCGGGTCCTGGCGGCCGGACCTCGTCGTCCGCGAGGGCGAGGACATGGCGGGCTACCTGGTGGCCGAAGTCCTCGGCGTCCCGCACGCGGGGATCGCCGGCGGGTCCACGCACCTGCTGCCGCCGGACGTCGTGCGCGACCCGCTGAACCAGTTGCGCGGCGAGCTCGGCCTGCCGCCCGACCCCTCGGAGCTGACCTGCTACCGGTACCTGCTGGCGAGCCTGCTGCCGCGCGAGTACGTCCGCGACGACCTGGTCTCCGAGACCCTGCGCTGCTACCGGCAGACCGCCCCCGAACGGCAGGACGAGCGGGTCCCCGGCTGGCTCGCCGAGCTGCCCGCCGGGCGGCCGGTCGTGTACGCCTCGATCGGGACGATCGCCCAGTCGATGCCGTGGCAGTCCGACGAGGTGCTCACCTCCGTCGTCGCGGCGCTGGGCGGCATCGAGTGCTCGGCGATCGTGTCGGTCGGTCTCGACCGGGACCTGGACGCCTTCGGCGCGGTGCCGCCGCACGTACGCCTCGTCGATTCCTGGCTGCCGCAGCCGCGGCTGCTCCCGATGTGCGACGTGTTCGTGACCCACGGCGGGTTCAGCGGCATCCGGGAGGGGCTCACGGCGGGCGTCCCGCTGCTGGTCACACCGATGTACGACGACCAGCCGCACGCGGCGGCGCGCTGCGCGGAGCTCGGGGTGGGCCTGTCGGTGCCCGGTCCCGACGCCACGCCCGCCACCATCGGCGCGGCCGTCCGGACCCTGCTGTCCGACCCGGCGTACCGCGACCGGGCACGCGCCATGAGCCGCCGGATCCTCGCCTCGCCGCCCATGGACGAGCTGGTCGACGACCTGGAGAAGCTGGCGACCCGCCGGTGACGAGCTCCAGGCGGCCCGCCGCCGACCATCCGCCGCTGACCACCTTCGAAAGATGAAAGGCAGAGAACGCGATGCGAGTCCTTCTCACTGCGCTGGTGCCGAGCCACCTGATGCCGATGGTCCCGCTGGCCTGGGGACTGCGAGCCGCCGGCCACGACGTCCTGGTCTGCGGCATGCCCGAGGTCGTGGCCGCCGCGCGCGAGGCGGGCCTGCTCACCCGCCCGATCGGCCCGGAGGAGAACGAGACCGCCCGGCTCGCCCGCCCGGGCGCGATCGCGCGGCCCGCGGTGACCGGACCCGGCGCGCCCGGTGAGGGCCACTGGGAGCGGGCCGGGCGGCGCTGGGAGAAGCGGCTGCGCGGCTACCTCGACGGGTTCCTGGCCCTGGCGCGCGACGTCCGCCCGGATCTGGTGGTGACCGACCCGGTGGAGTTCGGCGGGCTGATCGTCGGAGAGGCGCTGGGCGTCCCCACGGCCGTCCACCGGTGGGGGCCCGACACCGTCACCACGGTTCTGCACGAACGGGCCAAGACCGCGCTCGCCGGGCTGTGCGCCGAGTACGGCGTGGACGCCTTCCCCGATCCGGGCGTGATCATCGACCCGTGCCCGCCGAGCCTGCGCGACCCCGGCGCCGCGCCCGCCCGGTCGGTGCGGTTCGTCCCCTACAACGGCACCGGAGTCCTGCCGCCCTGGACCCTCGAACCCCGCACCGCGCCGAGGGTGTGCATCTGCCTCGGCATGTGGGGCAGCCAGGCCGTCGGGCAGGACGGTGACCGGGCCGCGGTCGTCCGCGCCGTCGGCGAGGCCGTGGCCGCCGCCGGCGCGACGGCCGTGCTGCCGTTCCCGGCCGAACGGCACGGCGACCTCGGCGACGTCCCCGCCGCGGTGGACGTGATCGACCGGACCCCGGTCGGCCTGCTGGCCGGGGCCTGCGACCTCATGGTGCATCACGGCGGCGGCGGCCTGACGCTGACGGCGCTGCACCACGGGCTGCCGCAGCTGGTGGTGCCGCAGGACGAGCCGTTCCTGGGCGCCACCGCCGAGCTGGTCGAGGACCGCGGCCTGGGGCTCGCGATCGGCGACCCCGGCGCCCGCCGCGACCCGGAGGCGATCGGCAAGGCCCTCACCAGGCTGCTGGAGGATCCCGGCCACCGGCAGGCGGCGGCCCGGATCGCCGGCGAGATGACCGGGCTCCCGTCCCCCGCCGCCCTCGTCTCGCTGCTGGAGGAGACGGCCGGCTAGCGGAGACCGCCGACCAGCCCAGACCGCCGGGCAGCCGAGACCGCCGTGGCAGCCGAGACCGCCCGGTACGGCGATCGCCTAGTGCATGTGTCAGGTCGAGAACCTGATTTTCTCCTCTACTGGCGGCGGTCCGCAGATCAATACCGTCGACAGGACCCCCGACAGACCGATGATCGCGCGAACCCGAAAGAGCGCCATGTTCCCCTATCTCTGGCTCGAACTGCGCAGGCTCGTCCGTGACAGCAGCTACGTGCTCGTGAGCGTGCTGCTGCCGGTCGGCATGTTCCTGCTCTTCTCCAGCCTCGGCGACGAGGCGACCAACCACGACCTCGTCCAGCTCATGGTCGGCATGGCCGGCTTCGGCGCGGTGGGCATCACGCTGAACAGCGGCACCGGCATCGCCGACGACCGGGCGCGCGGCTGGCTGCGCCAGCTGCGGCTGCTCCCGCTCGGACCCGCCAAGGTCGTGGTGGCGCGCGGCCTGTGCGCGATGGCGCTGTCGCTGCCGCCGATCGTGATCGTCTGCGTCGCCGGCGCGTTCAAGGGAGTGGACCTGAGCGTCGCGCAGTGGGCCGGGGTGGCAGCCCTGCTCTGGATCGGCATCGCGCCGGTCGCCCTGCTCGGCCTCGGCATCGGCTACCTGTGCGCCCCGCAGCAGGCCCAGGCGATCGGCCTCGCCCTCTTCGTCGGCATGTCCATGATCGGCGGGCTGTGGATCGAGGTCTCCGACTTCCCCGGCTGGCTGCAGGTCGTCTCCAAGATCACACCGGTCTACAGCTACGCCGAGATCCCGCGGAGCGTCGGCTGGGACCGGGCCCCGCACGCCCTCGACATCGGCGCGCTCGCCGCCTGGACCATCGCGCTGATGGCGCTGGCCCTGTTCGCCTACCGGCGCACCGGCCGCCGCGCCTGACCCGCCGGAGCCGAAAGGATGCGCGGGCGACGTGATTGGGGCAGAGTTCTGAACGGGCACGCACGCCCCTTCCGGACCGATTCCGCAGGGAGCGACACGACGGTGAAGGTGAGCGGCAAGGCCCCGTCACACGAGCAGTTCGACACCCAGCTCACTCCCCTCCCGTTCTACTTCTGGCTCGTCATCGCCACCGGCACGGCCTCCGGCGTGCTGGACGGCGATCTGCAGCCCACCTGGCTGGCGGGCCTCGGGCTGACCGCGTTCGCCGTGCTGGACGTGGTGGCGATCCACCTGCACCTGCGTCGCCAGGCCCAGGTCCCGGCGCTGGTCGCGCTCGTGGCGCTCGCCGCGCTGACCGTCGCGATGAACGCCGGGTTCGGCCCCGACACCGATCCCCTGTTCGCGTTGCTGTCGATCGCCTGCGGGCTCATCGTCCCGTGGCGCTACTTCCTGCCGCCCATCGTCGTCGGCGCGGTGTCCGGCGTCGCGGCCCTCATGGCCTGGTGGCAGGGCGGCGACGTCTTCACCCTCTGGTACGGGAGCCTGTCGGCGGGCATCGTGGTGGCGATCCTCACCAGGCTCATGGCCGTCATCAACGAGCTGCGCGACGCCCGCGAGGAGCTCGCCCGGCACGCGGTGGTCGAGGAACGGCTCCGGTTCTCCCGCGACCTGCACGACCTGCTCGGCCACACGCTGTCGGTCATCGTCGTCAAGGCCGAGGGCATCCGCCGCGTCGCGCCCCGGGATCCGGGCGTCGCCGAGCGCTTCGCCGGCGACATCGAGGAGATCGGCCGGGAGGCGCTGCGCGAGGTGCGCGAGGCGGTCACCGGCTACCGCGAGTCCGGCGTCGCCGCCGAGCTGGACAAGTCGTTCGAGACGCTGCGCGACGCCGGGATCGAGTGCGTCATCCGCCAGTCGGGCACCGCGCTGCCCGCCGACGCCGACACCCTCCTCGGCTGGGTGATCCGGGAGGGCGTCACCAACGTCATCCGGCACAGCGGCGCCGGCCGCTGCGAGATCGACGTCCGCAACGACGACCACGAGCTGTCGGTGGAGATCCGCGACGACGGAAGGGGCGCCCCGGACGGCGAGGAGCCATCCGGCAACGGGCTGCGCGGACTGCGCGAGCGCCTGGCGGCCACCGACGGTATCGTGCAGGCGTCCTCCCGTCGCGGCGGCGGCTTCCGCCTTCGCGCCACGCTCCCCGCGCACCGCCCGGTCAAGGAGAAGGCATGATCCGTGTGCTGCTCGCCGAGGACCAGGGCATGATGCGCGACGCCCTGGTGCTGCTGCTGAACCTGGAGGAGGACCTCGAGGTCGTCGCCGAGACCGACCGCGGCGACGACGTCGTGCCGCGCGCACTGGAGACCCGGCCCGACGTCGCGGTGGTCGACATCGAGCTTCCCGGCCGCAGCGGCCTGGACGTCATCACCGACCTGCACGAGCGGCTGCCCACCTGCCGGGTGCTGATCGTCACCACGTTCGGCCGCCCCGGCTACGTGCGCCGGGCGATGGACGCCGGTGCCGCGGGCTTCCTGGTCAAGGACAGCCCCGGGCACGAGCTCGCGGGCGCGATCCGGCGGGTGCTGGCGGGCGAGCGGGTGATCGACCCCGAGCTCGCGACCACCGCCCTGGCGGTCGGCCCGAACCCGCTCACCGAACGCGAGCTCGAGGTGCTGGCGGCGGCCGACCACGGCGCCACCGCCGCGGACATCGCCGAGCTGCTGAGCCTGTCGGAGAACACGGTCCGCAACTACCTGTCGGGGATCATCCAGAAGACCGGCGCGCGCAACCGCATCGAGGCGATCCAGAAAGCCAGGCGCAACGGCTGGTTCTAGCCACTGGACGTTCCATCCCGCAGGCGCCCCAGTGACGGTTGGATCGGCCAGGTGGGTAGGACGTCGTCATCTGCCGGGCTGCTGCCCAGCACCGGTCGGGGCCTCCTCGCGGCCTCGCCCCTCCTGAAAGGAGGACGCGGTCACAGGATTCCCGAGGGAGACTTCGACCGCCTGCCGGGTCCCCCAGTGGCCGACCCGGCGGCAGGTGCACACCGCGTACAGGTACAGCGGCCGCAGGACGAGCAGCCGCCACAGCGCGATCAGCGGCGTGCAGGCGAACAGCGCCGCACGCGACCAGGTGGACTCGTCACTGCGCCGGACGACGAAGATGCGCAAGGCCGACAGGTAACTCAGAACGACCCCCACCTGCAAGCCCGACGACGCCACCGAGCCGAGGTGCTCCCGGTAGTAGGGGTCGAGAAGCAGCATGAACGGCAGGAGCACCGCCAGCACCAGGTGCAGGTACTCGCTCACCGTCATCCAGAACACGGCGCCGGTCACCGGCATGTACCGCAGCCACCACAGATGCCGGACGGTGGTCCCGCGCATCCAGCGGAGCTGCTGCTTCAGGTAGTGGTGGAGCCGTTCGGGGACCAGCGTGAACGCCATCGAGCTCGGCTGGTGGACGGTGTCGCCGGCAAGGAGCGCGTAGAACGTGAGCATGGAGTCGTCGTTCATCTGCATCGGCCGGCCGGCGAACCGCTCGTGCTCGTACACGCCGGCGGCGCGCCGGACCACGCCGCCTCGGTAGAAGGCCAGTGTCCCGGAGTTGATGGTCACCCGCCGCAGCACCGACTGGGCGCTGCGCACGCCGCGCGTGAAGGGCAGGTACAGCACGCACGTCATGCGGGTCAGCAGGCTCGCCGTCCGGTTGAGGACCAGGACGTGCCCGCCCACCGACTGCACGCGCGGGTCCGCGAACGGCAGCAGGCCCTCCCGGACGGCGTGCCGGTCGAGGACGGAGTCGCTGTCGAGCGTGACGAAGACGTCGGCGTCGTCCCCGGCCAGGGCGTGCATCTGCGCGAACCGCTTGCCCCGGTTCGGGGTGCGTTCCCAGGACGTGTCGATCCCGAGCACGGACGCGGCCGCCTCGAAGTCGCGGCGCACGTCGTCGTAGGTGACGGAGTTCCCGCCGGCGTCCACCGAGCCGTCGTCGACGATACGGACGCGGTCCACTCGCCGGCTCTGCTCCAGCACCGACCGCAGGCAGGCCCGCAGCGCGACCGGGTCCTCGTTGTAGACGGGGACCTGGACGGTCACGGTCAGCTCGTCGAGTTCCGGCCGTTGCTCACGGGACGCCCGGTACGGGCGCTCAAGCCACGAGACCGGGAGCCACCACAGCGCGAGGAACGACACCGTCCAGGCCACGTAGGTCGCCTGCAACGGCGTCCGGAAGGTGGTGACGATCGCCACGAGATGGGCCACGGCCCAGGCGGCGAACCCGGCCAGCGGCAGCGCCGCCAGCACGATCCTGATCCGCGGCGGCGCGTACCGCGCGGACGGTGCCCGGAACTCAGCGTTCAAGCGGCCCACGCCCGCGCCGGAACCCGAGCCTCACCAGGACCGTGCCGACCAGCACCAGGCCGAGGCCGGTCGCGGCCAGCCAGACATGACCCATCGCGAACCCGGTATAGGCGAGCGTTCCGCCGGTGGCGGCAGATCCGTACGGCATGGCAGTCCCTCCACAACGGCATGACGATCACTGACGTCCCGCCCCTACCCGCCGAATCGCAAATGATCATCCATCGTTCGCAAAGGGTCACTTCTGGCCGGTAGCCCCCCGCATCCTTCCCCGCAAGGTCGGCGCTCCACGTCACGCGACCACCCCAGGCCCGACGAGCACTCGCCGCGGCACAATTCGCGTCAACCGGCCCCTTTGACGGCTCTCACCCGCCGTCAGGGTGGCTGAAGATCAGGTCGGCTACCTGGTCGGGTGTTTCGCGGGGCGGGAAGTGCCCGACGTCAGGCAGGACGATCCGTTCGTATTCAGCGGTGAACAGCGCGCTTTTGTCGGCGGAGGTCTCGGGCAGGTTGTCGCCGTCGCGTGCGCCGTGCAGGACCAGCGTCGGCACCTGCACGGGGGCGGGTTCGAGCAGGCGCCGCTCGATGTCGTCGTACGTCGGGTCGCCCTGGGCTTCGCCCCAGCGGTGCAGGTAGGCGTGTGCGGTGATGTGAGGCCAGTCATCGTTTTCCCAGGCGTCCGCCGCCTGCGCGAACTCCGCCTCCTGGAACTCCCATCCCGGGCTCCAGGAGCGCCACAGGTAGCGGGCGAACGAGCGGCGGTCTTCGTGCATCGCGCGCCGGCCGCGCTCGGTGGCAACGAACCACTCGTACCAGTAGGCGTGGGTGAGCGGCCAGCTCAACTGCGCATCGGCCCGGTTGGTGGCGTACCCGGCGGACATCGCCACCAGGCGGGCGACCCGCTGGGGGAACAGCGCTCCGACCACGTAACCGGCTCGGGCGCCCCAGTCGTGTCCGACCAGCAGGACCTGATCGAGGTCGAGGGCCTCCAGGAAGCAGGCCAGGTCGTGCCCGAGCGCACCGATCTGCCCGCTGCGCATTTTGCGATCGGAGCGGAAACGGGTCGGCCCGAAGCCCCGCAGGTACGGCCGGTACACCCGGTACCCGGCGTCATGCCAAGCCGGCAGCAGTCCACTCCAGCAATGTGGATCGTCTGGCCAGCCGTGTACGGCCACCAAGGGTGCCCCGTCCTCTGGGCCGCTCACCTCGTAGCCGATGTCCAAGTCCGCGGTCCGGGCGAACTCGGTCATATTGATCACCCCTGTGTGGGGGCTGCCCGGCGCCGACCGGAGCAAACGAGAGCGGACACGGCAGACCGGCGGCTCTGCAGTTGCGGAGAACTACCTCCGCGCAGGTCAAGCGGACGTTCGTACTTCTTAAGGATTCCGCCCCGCCGTTGTCTTCTTCGGAGGTTCAGGTGGGCGATCTCGTCGGGTTCGCTCAGTCGATGCCTTCGACGATGCGGAAGTCGCGCTCGACGCCGTCGGGGAGGGCGACCAGCGCCTTCTGGTACGCCTCGCTCTCGTATGTCGCGACGGCCTGTTCAAAGCTGTCGAACTCGACCAGAACGACGCGTTGCGTGATTCCGGCCTCGTGGGCGACGACTCGAGCGCCACGGGACAGGGTGCGCCCGCCCCCAGCCTGGACGGCCTGACGTGCCAGCTTGTTGTAGGCGGTCAGGCTCTCGGGGTCGGAAATGGCGGGGTAGACACTGACCCAGTAGCCCTTAGCCATGAAAACCTCCTGTGTTCGGCCGGACACGTCCGACTTCGAATTGACACTCGGATCGATCGATCCCGAAGACGGGTACCGCGGCCGGTTGAACCGTCATATGCGCAGGTTAGGGCTTGATGTGCGGCCGAGGGAAAGACCGGTACGGGATAGACTTAGAACGGATCGTTATCAATCGGCGGGGAGGGCGCGTGGCGCCGGACACGGTGAGCCTGCGGTACTTCCTGGTGCTGGCGGAGGAGTTGAACTTCACCCGCGCGGCGGCACGGATCGGTATCGCACAGCCCGCGCTCAGCGCCCGGATGCGCCGATTGGAGGCGGAACTCGGGACGGCCCTGCTGATCCGCAACACGCGTAGCGTCGTCCTGACCGCGGCCGGTGCGGCTTTGGCGGAGTCCGCGCCGCCCGCGCTGGCGGCGCTGGACCGGGCATGGGACACCGCCCGGAGCGCGGCGGCCGGTGAGCTGGGCACGCTGCGCATCGGATACAGCCTCAGCACCGGGGCCGAGACGGTACCGGCCCTGGTGGACAGGCTGATGCGCGGCAACAGCGGACTCGAGGTCGGCGCGGTCCCGATGGCGACCCCGGAGATCACCCCCGCGGTCGCCGACGGCCGCATCGACGCCGGGATCACCCGCGGTGAACAGCCGGGCCGCGGCGTGCGCCGGTTCCCGCTGCGGCGTCAGCGCATCGGGGTCCAGCTGGCGCGGCACCATCCGCTGGCCGAACACCCGGAGATCGAGATCGCCGACGCGGCCGCCTATCCGCTGCGGCTCCCGGACCGTACGGCCAACCCCGTGATCCACGATCAGCTGTCCGCACTGTTCCGGGACGCCCGGCCACACCCCCGATTCCGGACGCCCGCAGTCTCTTTCGACATGTCTCAGCGCGACCTGCGCGACGGGGTCACCCTCGCCCCGTCCGGAGAAGCCGCGGTCACGACACAACCGGCCGGTCTCACCTGGCGACCGCTGCGGGGCGCGCCCGGCCTGACGATCCACCTGGTCCTCCCACGCGAGCAGTCGCCACTACACCGCCGCGTCCGTGCCGTCGCCAAAACCCTGGCGCACGAGCTGCACTGGCTGCCGGACTGACGAACAAGAGGCCAAGCGAGACGGACGCCTCGATCACTGCGCGCCGCCGGGTCGCACGGGTGCCCACATTGTGGGTACCTGTCGCCTATGAAGGAGACACCTATGGAGCAAAGCGGCGGCGCCCCGCCCATAAATGCATTCGACGCCGTCGTCATCGGCAGTGGCATCAACGCCCTCGTCGCCGCCGCGCAGCTCGCGCGCGGCGGCTGGCGCGTGGCGATATGCGAGCGCGAGGACCGGCTCGGCGGCGCCATCCATACCAGCCGCGAGGTCTTCCCCGGCTACACCGTGGAATTGCTGTCGAGCTGGCACCCTCTGTTCCTCGGAGGGGCCGCCTACGCCGCCCTCGCCGACGAACTGGCCCGGCGCGGCGTCGTCTACCGCAACACCCCGAGCCCCACCGGCGTCGCGTGCCGCGATGGGGCGGCCGTCCTTTCGACCGACTCCGACACGCTCACCGCCACCTTGAGCTCCGTCGGTGACGCCGAGACCTGGTCGGCGATGATGGCCGAGTTCGGCGGCAAGATCGACCTGGCGTTCGGCCTGCTCGGCACCGACTTCTGGCGCCCCGGCGCGCTGCGGCTCGGCTGGCGGGCGCTGCGGCGCCTGGGCCGCCGGGGCCTGGTCGCGACCGGCGCGGAAGTCCTCGAACCCGCGCGGCCCTGGCTGGAGCGGACGTTCTCCTCGCCCGTCACCCGCGCGATGCTGGCTCCCTGGGCCCTGCACAGCGGCCTCGGCCCCGACGACGCCGCCTCCGCGTTCATCACCAAGGTCATCGCCGCGGCCGTCGCCACCGGCGGCATGCCCGTCCCCGAAGGCGGCGGCGTCCACCTCGTCGAGGCACTGGCCGCAATCGTCACCGATGCCGGCGGTGAGCTCCTCACCGGTGCCGATGTCACCCGGATTCTCCTGGACCAAGGCCGCGCCACCGGTGTACGGCTCGCGGACGGACGCCTGCTGCGCGCCCGCCGCGCCGTCCTCGCCTCGGTCACCCCTCGCGCCCTCTACGAAGAGCTCCTGAACGGTGCCGCTCCCGCGGATCGTGTTCAGGCGGCCCGAGCCTTCCGGCACGGCCGTGCCGCCATGCAGATCCATCTGGCCCTCAGCGAGCCGCCCCGGTGGAGTGACCCGGTGCTGGAGGACGTCGCTCTCGTACACGTCCTGGACGACCTGGACTCCCTGTCGGGGTCGGTGAACGCCGCCTGGCGCGGTCTGCTGCCCGAACGGCCGACCATCGCCGTCGGCCAGCCCGCCACCATCGACCCGGGCCGCGTCCCCGAGGGAAAGGGTCTGCTGTGGCTCCAACTCCAGGAGCTGCCCCGCCACGTCCGCGGCGACGCAGCCGGCGTCATCGACCCCGGCGACGGCACCTGGACACCACGGCTGCGTGACGCCTACGCCGACAGAATTCTCGACCTCCTCCGTCCCCACATCACCAACCTGGACTCAGCTCTGACCGACCGTCTGGTACTCGGACCCGCCGAACTTGAGGAGATGAACGTCAATCTCGTCGGCGGCGACCCCTACGGCGGCGATTGCCGGATCGACCAGTACGCCCTGTGGCGGCCCCTGTCGTCAGGCACCGGCCACGCGACCGGCGTACCGGACCTGTGGCACATCGGCGCCTCCACCCACCCCGGCCCCGGTCTCGGCGCCGGCTCCGGCTTCCTCGTCGCCGAAAGGCTCCTGCACTCCCGACGCGGCCGCCGCTGATCCCTCAAAGGCAGTTTCCGTTGCTCAAGCGCCCGCCGGATGAGGGCGTCGATGCCGTCGGAGCCCGCCACGTCCTACGCCTCTCACCTGTACGGACGTGGATTTCGGCAGGCAAAGGGCGGTGCGGGGCTTCTCAGATCCGGTTGAGGAGTTCCTTCTTCTTCGCCTCGAACTCCTCCGGCGTGACGATGCCGGCATCGCGGAGTTCGCCGAGCTGGCGAAGAGCGGCGAACGCCTCGTCCTGCGTCATCTGCTGCGGCTGCGCGGGAGCAGGCGCCGCCGGCGCCTGCTGGACGGGCGCGGTCGGCGGGTAGGCGGGCCCGGACGCGAGGCGCTCGCGGATCGTGTCGGCGATGACCTTCCCACCCTGCTTGCCGACGTTGATGATCTCGGCCTTGTTGCCGGACGCGAAGACGGTCATCTTCCCCGTCAGCGGCCCGCTCGACCACTGCACGGACGAGATCTTGTCGAGGGGGAAGTCCTCGGTGGTCTTCGACACCCATCCGTCCTTGACGAACAGCAGCCGCCGGTCCGTGAGGACGACCAGGCCGGTGCCGCCGCCGTAGGTGCCGGACACCATGTGGCGTACGGTCTCGCCCTGCCACAGGTACTCGACCAGCTTGCGGATCTCGCGTTTGGCGCCGAGCTTGTTGTCCATGCGGTCGGCGGCGGATTGGATGTCGGCGCGCAGGGGCTCGTCAGCCATGCGATCTCCTCGTGCGGGGAAGTGCTGATGCGACGTACCGTAGGGCGTACCCACTCCACGCAGCCAGACCGCTGTCACCACCCGGCCACGCACGCATTTGAAGATCACCAGGCCTGGAGCACGCGAGGGCACGAAAATGGCCGCTCCCCGGCGAGTTGGGAAACGGCTGGGCCCCACAATGAGAGTGCGGTCTGTTTTATCGCGTGACGTCGGCGAACCGCCGCTCCTATCGTTATTTTCGGCGGTAGTGGCCGGGGGCGATGGTGAACGCGCGTTTGAAGGCGTTCGCGAAGGCGTATTCGGAGCCGTAGCCGACGCGTTCGGCGACCGCGGCGAGAGGTGCGTCGGAGTCGCGGAGCAGCCGGGCCGCCACGGTCAGGCGCCACCAGGTCAGGTACGCCAGCGGCGGGCGACCGACGAGCGAGGCGAACCGCCGCGCGAACGCCGCCCGTGACAGCCCCGCGCGGGCGGCCAGTTCCGCGACGGTCCATGGCCGGGCGGGGTCGTCGTGGATCGCGTCGAGAGCCGCGCTCACCGCCGGGTCGGCCAGGGCTGCGGCCCATCCGGTGGTCCCGCCGCATGCCGGCTGCTCGTCGAGCCAGGTGCGCAGGACGTAGACGAGCAGCGTGTCCAGAAGCGAGGGCACCACCGCGGCAGTGCCCGGGCGGGGCTCCTGCAGTTCGGCGCCGAGCAGGTCGACCGCGGCGCGGAGGCGGGTGTGGCGGCCGACGCCGGCGGGGATGTGGACGACGCCGGGCAGTTCGTCCAGCAGCGGGTGCCCGCGGTCGGCGTCGAGCCGGTAGGCGCCGCACAGCACCACCGCGCTCGGCCGGACGGAGGCATCCCCATCGGTGGGCTCCTGAGCGTGGGACGGAAGGTCGAGGAACCGCGTGGTCGGGGCGTCGGTCAGGCCGTACTCGCCTCCGTGCGGGAGGAACAGCACGTCGCCGGTGCCGAGGGCGATCGGGTCGGCGTCCGGTGGGACCAGCCAGTAGGAGCCGGCGAGCACGACTTCGAAGCCGGCGGTTCCGGGCGGCAGCCGGAACCGCTGCCCCCAGGGGGCGTGCCGTTCCACGCGGGCGGAACGGGGCTCTCCGGTGCGCATGACGGCGATCACGTCGCTGAGCACGTCCACACGCCGAGGCTAGCCGGAAAGACGATCACGTATGAAAGCGAGACCGTGGCGCATTGGCCGTCTCGCTCCGTCGTCCTACGGTCGTGATCGTCATCATTGAGGGGAGAGACGGAATGATCGTTCTGATGCTGCGTTTCAGCTTCAAGGCGGGCACCACGCCCGAGCGGAAGGAGTCCGTGCTGGCGGCGATGAGGCGCACGTCGCAGGTGGAGTCGACGTCGTTCTCGTTCGTCGGAGCGGACTTGGGCGACCCCGCGGAGGGCTATACGCACGGATACTGCGTCGCGCTGGACGACCTCGACGCGCTCGACCGCTACATGTACGACCCGGTTCATCTCGAAGGCGACTTCGAGATCCTGCCGCACCTGTCGCGGCTCACGCAGGTCCGGCTGTCGGACGACGCCGACCCGGACCTGGACGACCGGATCGTCGCGATGCACCGGAAGAAGCTGGCGACCTATCCCGAATGGGACCGGCTGCTCAGCACGGTCCCCGGCGGCGGTGCCCCGCCCGTGCCCGCCTGACACGCACCGGGCACGACACCGAGTGCCGCGATGTGCTCCAGGGTGCCGACGCATTGGGCCGGTGTCGGCTGGGCCAGCATCTCCTCGCGAAGTCCTGCGGCGGCGTCGCGATAGGCGGTGTCGGTGAGGAGGTCGTGGAGGGCCTCCCGCACCGCGTGCGGGCCGGCCTCGTGGCCGGGCAGGTGGCGGCCCGCGCCGGCGGCTGCGATGCGGCTGCCGGTGGCCGCCTGCTCGGAAGCGAACGTGGTGGTCAGCTGGGGGACGCCCGCCCACAGCGCGGTCATGGCGCTCCCGCTTCCGCCGTGATGGATCACTGCGGAAGCGCCCGGCAGGACGGCCCGCAGGGGCGCGTTCTCGGCGACGCGGACGCCGCCGGGCACCGGGCCGAGGGCGGCCGCGTCCGCGGCGGTGGCCAGGACGATCACGTCGCAGCCGAGGCCGTCCACCGCCCGGAGGATGGCCGGGAGCAGGTAGGAGCCGGGTCCGGCGGTCGAGGTCAGCGCCGTCGACCACGTCACGCAGACGCGCGGGCGGCCGGGCGCGGGCGGCTCGAGCGCCCACGCCGGGACCGGCGCGGTCCCGTTGAAGGGGACGTAGCCGAAGCGCACGCGCTCGGCCGTGGTCGGCGGCGCCAGCGGCGGCGGGCAGGGGTCCAGGACGCGCTCGATCATGTCCAGGTCGAACTCGCCCTGGCCGTGGCGCGGGAAGGACCCGCTGTGGTCGGTCGGGACGATCCGCATGTGCTCGGGTTCGCGGGTGCCGACCGGGCCCCACAGGCACAGCGCCGCCGGCACGCCCGTGACGCGGGCCGCCAGCAGCCCTTCCAGGCTGCCCGGATCGTGCAGGACCAGGTCGGGCCGCCATGCGCGGGCGAACGCGACGGCCGCGTCGAAGCCGCGCGCGGCCCGCTCCGCCAGGACGGGGGCGATGTCGTCCTGGAAGCCGGCGGCGTCGAAGTCGGCGAGATCCCTCAGGGGTTCCCCGGTGAGGGGGTGCGGGGGCGGCCACGGGTAGGGCCGCTTCCCTTCGACGGCCTCCCTGTGGGCCTGCAACCGGAGCCGGGTGATGACCTTCATACCGTCGAGCACGGGCACCGGGAGCAGACCCGTCCGGCCGACCGCCGCCGTCTGGTCGGGCGTGCACAGGACCCGTACCTCGTGGCCCGCCGCCTGCAGCGCCCAGCCGAGAGGGACCATCGCGGAGTAGTGGGTCGCCTGTGAGGACACGGTGAACATGACCCGCACTCGCGGCTCCTCCCTTCGCCCGTCGGGGGTGTCGGGTCCGTTCCGCGCCGCTCAGGCGGTGAGGCGGTGGCGGTCCTGCGGTTCGTCCCAGTCGGCCCGGTGGGGTTCGACGTCGATGCGGGTGACCGCCGGGTCCAGGAACGGGGGGCCGAGGTGGGTGAAGGCGCTGAAGTCGGTGGTGTCGCGGAAGGCGGGAAGCGTGTAGAGGTCGCGGGCGTAGGGCCACAGGTTCGGGAAGTCCACCAGCCGCCGTTCGCTGATCTTGGCGAAGGGGTTGTAGGTGAGGTCGAAGCGCGCCAGCGTCACCCAGAAGCGCACGTCGGACTCGGTGACGGTGTCGCCGAACAGGAAGCGGCGGGTGGCGAGCCGCTCGTCCAGCCGGTCCAGCGCGGAGATCACGCGGCCGCGCAGGTCGGCGTAGGCCTCGTCGGAGGCGGCGCCGGCGACGCGGTAGTTGCCGTCGTTGAAGTTGACGTAGATGTACTCGTTCAGCTCGTCGATGTCGCCGCGCAACTCCTCCGGGTACAGGTGGACGCCGGGGTCGCCGTACGCCTCGAACTGGGTGCCGAGGTCGATGGTGATGTCGAAGAAGTTGTTGCTGACGATCCGGCCCGTCTCGCGGTCCCACAGGACTGGCACCGACACGTGTCCCTCGTAGCCGGGCTCGGTCGCCTCGTAGGCCTCGCGCAGGAACCGGAAGCCGTTGACCGGGTCGGCGCCGCGCTTCTCCCGGAACGCCCAGCCCCGCCCGTCGCGCTCGTCGTCGACGTAAGAGAGCGACACGACGTCCTGCAGCCCCTTCAGGATCCGGACGATCGCGGTGCGGTGCGCCCACGGGCAGCGGTGCGAGACGTACAGGTGGTAGCGCCCCGGCTCGGCCTTGTACCCGCTGGAGCCGTCGGCGGTGATGCGCCCCTGGAACGGGTAGCGCGGCCGGTTCCAGCCGCCGTTCTCCACCTTCAGCGCGGTCGCCCCGTAGACACCGTGCTTGTCCAGGTCCACAGGGTCGGCGTACACGGCACCACCGGTCGTCGCGGTCATCGGACGGGCCTCCAAGGGGTCGAGGGGGAGGAACGGGAGCAGTCGCAGCGAATCACCGGCCCGAACCTGGAGTCAATTGTCCCTACCGTTTAAATGGGGAATCCGCCCGGCCGTCTAGGGGTTCCGGGGCGGACGTCAGGGGCCGGGGCACCGGAGCCTCCCCCGACGATGGGCACCATGAAAGCCCTGGTCCTCTCGGGCGGGTCCGGAACACGGCTGCGCCCCATCACGCACACGTCCGCGAAACAGCTGGTGCCCGTCGGGAACAAGCCGGTCCTCTTCTACGGGCTGGAGGCCATCGCCGAAGCCGGGATCACCGAGGTCGGCATCGTCGTCGGCGAGACGGAAGCCGAGATCCGGCGGGCGGTCGGCGACGGCTCGCGCTTCGGCCTGCGCGTCACCTACCTGCGGCAGGAGGCGCCGCTCGGCCTGGCGCACGGGGTCCTCATCGCGCGCGACTTCCTCGGCGGCGAGGACTTCCTGCTCTTCCTCGGCGACAACTTCATCGTCGGCGGCATCGCCGACATCGTCGCCGGGTTCCGCGCGAACCCGGCCGACGCCCGGCTGCTGCTCACCGAGGTGCCCGACCCGGGCCGCTTCGGCGTCGCCGAGCTCGGGCCGGACGGGCGGATCGTCGGCATCGAGGAGAAGCCGCAGCGCCCGAAGAGCGACCTGGCGCTCGTCGGGGTGTACCTGTTCGGCCCGGCGATCCACCGCGCCGTCCGCGCGATCGCGCCGTCCGCGCGGGGCGAGCTGGAGATCAGCGACGCCGTCCAGTGGCTGCTGGACGCGGGCCTGGACGTGCGGTCGACGGTCATCACGGGGTACTGGAAGGACACCGGGAACGTCGACGACATGCTGGAGGCCAACCGCACCGTCCTGGAGGGGCTGGAGCACGGCGTCGAGGGCGAGGTCGACGGCGCCACCGAGATCATCGGACGGGTGCGCATCGCCTCCGGCGCGATCGTGAAGGGGACCCGCATCGTCGGCCCGGCGATCATCGGCACCGGCGCCCGGATCGTGGACTCCTACATCGGCCCGTTCACCTCCATCGGCGACGGCGTCCGCGTCGAGGACAGCGAGATCGAGTACTCCATCGTGCTGGACGGGTCCACCATCCAGGGCGTGCGGCCCATCGAGGCGTCCCTGGTGGGCCGGGCCGTCGAGGTCACCCCCGCCGCGCGCACACGCGCCGCCCACCGCCTCGTCCTGGGCGACTACAGCCGGGTGCGGATCGCATGACGAGGATCCTGGTCACCGGCGGCGCCGGCTTCATCGGGTCGCACTACGTCCGGCGCCTCCTCGGTCCCGCCGGCCCGGGGGACGTGGCCGTCACCGTGCTGGACGCGCTCACCTACGCGGGCAACCGCGCCAACCTGGCCGCCGTCGAGGACCACCCCGCCTTCCGGTTCGTACACGGCGACATCTGCGACGCCGAGCTCGCGGCCCGGCTGGTCGCCCAGCACGACGAGGTCGTGCACTTCGCGGCCGAGTCCCACGTGGACCGGTCGATCGCGGCGGCCGGGGCGTTCGTGCGCA
The DNA here is from genome assembly GCF_008923365.1 of Actinomadura montaniterrae. Lineage (GTDB taxonomy): Bacteria > Actinomycetota > Actinomycetes > Streptosporangiales > Streptosporangiaceae > Spirillospora > Spirillospora montaniterrae. The sequence goes on along the minus strand of NZ_WBMR01000037.1, from coordinate 24,404 downwards.
CCAACGTCCTCGGGACGGGCACGCTGCTGGACGCGGCGCTCGGCTCGGGCCTCCGGACGTTCGTGCACGTGTCCACCGACGAGGTGTACGGGTCGGTGGACGCGGGTGCGACGCCGGAGACCGCGCCGCTCAGCCCCAACTCGCCCTACGCGGCGTCCAAGGCCGCCGCCGACCTGCTCGCGCTGTCCTACCACCGCACCCACGGCCTGGACGTGCGGGTGACGCGCTGCTCCAACAACTACGGCCCGTACCACCACCCGGAGAAGATCATCCCGCTGTTCGTGACACGGCTGCTGGACGGGCGGCGCGTCCCGCTGTACGGCGACGGGCTGAACGTGCGGGACTGGCTGCACGTGGACGACCACGCGCGCGCCCTGGAGCTGGTGCGCACCAAGGGGGCGCCGGGCGAGGTCTACAACATCGGAGGCGGGACGTCCCTGACGAACCGGGAGCTCACCGGCCTCCTCCTCGAGGCGACCGGAACGGGCTGGGACAGGGTCGAGCGCGTCCCCGACCGCAAGGGCCACGACCGGCGGTACGCGGTCGACGACACCAGGATCCGCGCGGAGCTGGGCTACGAGCCGCAGACCCCCTTCCCCGAGGGGCTGGCCGCGACCGTCAGCTGGTACCGGGAGAACCGGCACTGGTGGGAACCGCTGGTCTGACCGGCCCGCCCGCGTCGGCGGCGTGCCGGCGCACCCGGTCCACCAGCCGCGCCTGCTCCACCACCGCCTCGCCCTCCAGGACGGAGGGCACGCCGTCGCGGACCCGGTCGACGAAGGACCCGACCGCGCTGGCGAAGTGGTCCTCGGCGGGGAGCGTCAGCTCCTCGACGTGGTCCTGGCGCTCGATCCGCACGACCGGGCGGTGCGCGGCCGACGGTGTGAAGGCCCAGGTCAGCTCGGCCCGTCCCGCGCTCCCCCACAGCGCGTACCGCGACCGGTAGGCGTGCTCGACGCCCCAGGTCAGGTGGGCGGTGCGGCCGGACGGGTCGGCCAGCAGGGCCGCTCCCGCCACGTCCACGCCGCGCGCCTCGTCGACCCGCAGGTGTACGCCGAGCACGTCCAGGGCGGACCCGAGGTGCAGGAGCGCGGCGCGCAGCGGGTAGACGCCGACCTCCGCCAGTGCGCCTCCGCCGAGGCCCGGATCGTAGAGGTTGCGGCCGTCGGCCGACGGCGGGAACGCGAACTCGGCGGTGAGCGTGCGCGGCTCCCCGATGACGCCCTCCGCGACCAGGTCGCGGATCCGGGCGTGCTGGGAGTGGCACAGGAACATGAAGTTCTCCAGCAGCGCCAGCCCGCGCGAGGCGGCGAGCGCGACGAGCGCCTCGGTCTCCACCGCGGACGCCGTGAGCGGCTTCTCCGCCAGCACGTGGCGGCCGGACCGCAGCGCCCGCCCGACCCACTCGGCGTGCAGGTGGACGGGCAGCGGCACGTACACCGCGTCGACGTCCGCGCGGTCCAGCAGCGCCTCGTAGCCGTGCACCGGCTCGCCGCCGAACCGCTCGACGAAGCGCGCCGCCTTGGCCGGGTCCCGGCTGGCGATCGCGGTCAGCCGGACGTCCGGGTGGGCCGCCAGCGCGGGGAGGGCCCGCCGCCAGGCGATGTCCGCACATCCGAGGACGCCGATTCTCAACGGTCCCGAATTCACCGGCACGCCTCTCCTTTTGACGAATTCATCGATTCAGGACGAGGCTAGGCACGCCGTGCGGACGCGTTACCCCTGACATGGCCTTATCGCCCCCGGATGACCCCCCTGAACACCCCCTGTCCATTCTTGTTCGACACCTGGGAATGGAGCGGAATCGGCATATTGGAGTCCTTGCCGCGACCATTTCCAGGAGGAGCGATGTCGGGGATCATCACGGCGTTGACGACCGACCACCGGAGGGCCGTGCGGATCGCCGAGTCGGCCCAGGCGGCCGGCGGGGTGCTGACGGAGGAGCAGGTCCGGGCGTGGTTCGCCGAGCGCCGCCGCAGCGACCTCGCCCGGGTCGACCGGGTGCCGCTGGACCGGCTGGAGCGCTGGGGCACCGACCCCGCCACCGGCGACATCCGCCACGCCAGCGGCCGGTTCTTCACGGTGACGGGCCTGTCGGCCGAGGTCCCCGGCGCGGCGGTCCCCGCGTGGACGCAGCCGATCCTGCTGCAACCCGAGATCGGCATCCTCGGCATCCTCGCCAAGGAGATCGACGGCGTCCTGCATTTCCTCATGCAGGCCAAGAACGAGCCCGGGAACCCCGAGGGAGTGGAGATCTCGCCCACCGTCCAGGCGACGCGGAGCAACTACATGCGCGTGCACCAGGGCAATCCGGTCCCCTATCTCGACTATTTCCGCGACACCCGCCGGCACCGCGTGATCGCCGACGTGCTCCAGTCGGAGCAGGGCGCCTGGTTCTTCCAGAAGCGCAACCGCAACATCATCGTCGAGACCGACGACGAGGTGGAGCCGCTGGACGGCTTCGCGTGGCTGACGCTCGGCCAGCTCCACCGGCTGCTGGCGGACGACACGGTCGTCAACATGGACGCCCGCACGGTGCTGTCGTGCCTGCCGTTCTCGGGCGTCGGCCTGTCGGCGTCCTCGCCGTTCCGCGACCAGGAGTTCCGGCAGTCGGTGCTGCGCTCCTGCAGCGAGGAGTTCGCGGGGCTGCACGGCATCGGCGACATCCTGAGCTGGATCACCGAATCCCGCAGCCGGCACGAGGTGCTGGCGCACCGCGTCCCGTTGCGCGAGGCCGAGCTGTGGCACCGCGGGGAGGACGCGATCGAGCACGAGTCCGGCCTGTTCTTCCGGGTGATCGGGGCCGGTGTGCGGAGCGGGCACCGCGAGGTCTCGCACTGGCACCAGCCGCTGGTGGAGCCGATCGGGATCGGCGTCAACGCGTTCCTGGTGAAGCAGGTGGACGGCGTGCTGCACGCGCTGGTCCACGCCGGTGTCCAGCCCGGCTACCTCGACGTCCTCGAACTCGGCCCGACCGTCCGGTGCACGCCCGGCAACTACGCGTGGCTGCCGGACGCGGCGCGGCCGCCCTTCCTGGACGATGTGCTGTCCGCGCCGCCCGGGCGGGTCCGGTTCTCGAGCGTGCTGTCGGAGGAGGGCGGCCGGTTCTACCACGCCCGCAACCGCTACACGATCATCGAGGTGGACGCCGGGTACGCGACCGACCCGGGCCCCGACCACCGGTGGCTGACCCTCCACCAGCTCGTCGGGCTGCTGCGCCACAGCCACTACGTCAACGTCGAGGCCCGCAGCCTGGTCGCCTGCCTGCACAGCCTGGCGGGCCGGCCGGAGTGACGCCGGGCCGGCCCGCCAGGGCGGTCAGCCGTGGTGGTGGCCGAGGGGCGAGGCGGGCCGGGCCGCCGCCCGCATCTTGGCCGCCATCGCGGTCTGGACCGTCTTGGGCGCCACGACGAACGGGCGCATCATGCCGTGGTCCTCGTGTTCGAGGATGTGGCAGTGGTACACGTAGTTCCCCGTCCCGCCATGGAACCGCCCGGCGACCGCCACGTGCTCGTGCTCGTCCATGCGGATCGTGTCCTTCCACCCCTGCTCGTCGGGCCCGAGGCCCTTCGGAGCGCTGTAGGTGGCGGTGTAGGTGTAGATGTCGTTGGCGGCGTCCGACGTCACGGCGACCGTGTAGGTGTCGCGGGCCAGCGCCTGGAACGACACCAGGTGGATGTGCATCGGGTGGTTCGGCCCGGCGAGGTCGATGAAGTTCCAGACCTCCCAGCCGTCGAGGGAGACGTGGAACGTCACGGCCTCGTCGAAGGTGCTGGCCGCCTTCCGGTAGGTGGTGCTCTTGCCGTCCTTGACGATGGTGACGATGCGGTCGCCCTTCTGCGGGACGTAGCCGGCGGGCGTCTCAGCCAGCTCCCACATCTCGGGGTGGCCGCTGCTCGTGCCGTCATGGGTGGCGGTCGCGACGTACCGCTCCGTGTAACCGGACGGAACCTTCGCGGCGGTCAGCCGGGTGAACGAGGGCGACAGCTTGGCCGGCAGGGTGAACGGGTCGGTCACGGCCGCGCCGCCGACCCGGAACTGCATGACCTCGGGGCCGAGCGGTGAGGTGACGGTGTCGGTGTTGGACAGCCGGAGCCGCGCCCCCTTGAACGCGGAGAAGTCGATCAGGATGTCGGCGCGTTCGGCCGGCGACAGCGTGAGCCGGTCCAGCTTGGCCGGGGCGCCGAGCAGCCCCTGCTCGGTGCCGATCTGGACGAGCGCGCCGGTCACCGGCGTGCTGGTGCCGTCGGTGTTCTCCTTGCTCAGCTCCAGCGTGTAGGTGCGGCCGTTCGCGCCGTTCAGCACGCGGAACCGGTACCAGCGCGGCTCCACGTTCAGGTACGGCCAGATCTTCCCGTTGACGAGGTTGTAGGGGCCGGCGAACGGGAGCGAGACCCGCCGGCCGTTGGTGTCGTAGTAGCCGACCTTGTGCAGCAGCCGCCCGTTGAAGGCGTCGTCGGCGTCGGTGTCGAGGTTGCGGTCCGCGATGATCAGCGGGATCTCGTAGGCGCCGGACGGCAGCCCCAGGGCGCTCTCCTCGGAGTCGCGCACGAGGTAGAGGCCCGAGAGGCCGGCGAACACGTTGAAGGCCGTGATGTCCATCGCGTGGTCGTGGTACCAGAGCGTCGCGGCCCGCTGGGCGTTCGGGTACTCGGCGGCCTGGGCCTGGCCGTAGGAGATCCCGTTCTTGGGCCAGCCGTCGCTGTCGCCGCTGATCTCGCCGCCGTGCAGGTGGGTGACCACCCACGGTTCGAGGTCCGCGACGTCGGGAAGCGGCTCGGCGCCGCCGCGCCCGGGGCTGAGGATCGAGTCGAGCCCGGTGAAGGGGACCTCGACGGCGGTCACCGGGAACTTGCCCTGGATGCGGTTCTGCCAGCTCACCTTGACGCGCCGGCCGCGCCGCACGTCGATGACCGGCCCGGGGAAGGCGCCTTCGTAGCCCCAGACGGGCGTGTCGGGCAGTTGCGAGTGCAGCTTCACGGTGCCGGCGCGCTGTCGGAGGGTCAGCGCGGTGTCGGGCTTCAGCACCGCGGGGATGGGCAGCGGGTCGGCGAACTTGGCGAGGTCGGCGGGAGCCCCGCGGAACACCCGGGAGGCGGCGGCTAACGCGGACAGGTTCGCCTGGACGGTGACGGCCACGCCGATACCGGCGGCCGATCCGGCGATGAACTGACGGCGGCTGGGCATGGGGGGACTCCTCTGCGGGCATGGGCGGCGCAGCCGATCCTTCGCCCGCGCCGGCGTCGGCTCCATCGGCGGACCGGAATTCAGGGGTTCGCACGCCGGACGCTCGGGTTTACGGCGGCCCGGACAGTGGAACAACGTGCGCGTCACGGGTGAACCGGAGCGGGCCGGCCGGCGTCCCACCCCGGGATTCGGTCGTCCGATAGGCGGGCGATTGCCGGGCAGTGGGCGGACGTCTTCGATCATCGGATCCGTGGTCGCACTGGTGGAACGAGACGAACAGATCCAGCAACTCGACAGCCTGCTCGCGGACTGCACGGCGCGCCGCGGCCGGGTCGCGCTCCTCGAGGGGCCGATCGGCACCGGCCGGACCGCGCTGCTGCGCGGGCTCGCCGAACGCGCCGAACGGTCCGGATTCCGGTGTCTGCGCGCCTCCTGCTCCCCGGCCGAACAAGAGCTCCCCTACGGCGTCGCCGGCCAGCTCCTGCGGGACGCGCCCCGGTCGGACGGCCCGGACGACCCGTCCGGCCGCCTCCTGGAACGGCTCGCGGCGGCGGACGGCCCGAACGGCGCCGATCCCGCGTCGCCGCACGCGGTGCGCACACACCACAAGCTCGTGCTGGCCCTGCTCGGGCACGCCGAGCGCGAGCCGCTCCTGATCACCGTGGACGACCTGCGCTACGCCGACGTCCCGTCCCTGCACCTCCTGCTCCACCTGGTCCGGCGGCTGGCGTCGGCGCCCGTCCTGGTCGTGCTCGCCGACGAGCCGGTCCCGCGGCCGCGGCACCTGACGTTCCTGGCGGAGCTGTTCCGCAGGCCGGAGCTGCACCGGCTGCGGGTGGGACCGCTGTCGCCCGCCGGTACCGCCCGCGCGGCTTCGGGGCCGTCCGGCGCCCCGCCGGTCCCGGCTGCGGACCTGCACGCGATCAGCGGCGGCAACCCGCTGCTGCTGGACGCGCTGGCCGAGGACGCCAGGGTCGCGGGCGGCCCCCGCGCGGAGGGGTACGGGCTGGCGTTCCTGGGCTGCCTGCACCGCGGCGATCCCGCGACACCGGCGGTGGCGCGCGCGCTGGCGGTCATGGGCGAGGACGCGGGGCCTGCGGAGCTGTGGCGGCTCGTCTCGCTGAAGCCCGAGGACGGCGAGCGGGCCCTCGGCGCTCTCAACGCGGCCCGGCTGCTGGACGACGGCCGGTACCGCCATCCGGTGGCGCGGGACGCGGTGCTCGACGAGCTGGCCCCGGCGGAGCGGGCCGAACTGCACCGCCGTGCCGCGCGCCTGCTGCACGACCGGGGCGCGGCCGCCACCCGGATCGCCCGGCATCTGGTCCACGCCGACCATGCCCAGGAGCCGTGGGCGGCGGCCGTGCTGTCGGAGGCGGCGGAGCACGCGCTGCTCGACGGCCGGGCCGAGGAGGGGGCGCGCTTCCTGCGCCTCGCGCACCGCGGCCTGTCCGACGAGGGGGAGCGCGCCGCGGTCCGGACGCGTCTCGCCGGCGCGGAGTGGCAGACCGCTCCGGCGTCGGCGGCCCGGCATCTGGCCCCGCTGGTGACCGCGGCCCTCGGCGGCCGGCTCGGCCTCGCCGACGGGCTGGCCCTCGCCGGCCGGCTGCTCTGGTTCGGGCGGGGCGAGGAGGCGGTCCGGGTGCTGGACCGGCTGCGCGCCGACGCCCGCGCCGAGGGCGGCGGCCTGCGGGACGCCGAGGTGTGGCTGGCCTATGCGCACCCGCCGCTCGCCCGCGACCGGCGCACGCCGGTGCTGGCCGCCGAGCGGGCGTTCGCCGTCCCGGTCCTCGGCGGCGATCCGCAGCTGCACGCGGCGGCGATCCTGGCCGACGCGCTCACCCGGCGCCGGAGCCACGCGGTGGCGGGCCGCGCCGAGCAGGTGCTGCGCGACCTCCCGCTGCACCCCCGCAACCCGTGGACGGTCGAGGCGGCCCTGCTCGCCGTGCAGGTGCTGCTGCGCGCGGACCGGCTCGACGCCGCGGCGGCGTGGTGCGAGGCCCCGTCCGGCGAGGCTGCGTCCGGCGAAGGGCGGGACGGCGAGGCCGGGGGCGGCGGCACCCAGGCGGCGTTCTTCGCGGCGGCGCGCGCGGAGGTCGCGCTGCGGACGGGCGACCTGCCGAGCGCGCTGCGGGAGGCGCGGGACGCGCTGGCGCGCCTCAGCCCCAAGTCGTGGGGCGTGGCGATCGGGTACCCGCTGGGCACCTGCGTCCTGGCCGCGACCCGTGCCGGCGAGCACGACGAGGCCGCCAGGTACCTGGCGCTGTCGGTGCCCGAGGCGATGTTCAAGAGCCGCCACGGCCTCTACTACCTGTACGCTAGGGGCCACCACCATCTCGCGTCCGGCCACGCCCACGCGGCCCTCGCCGACTTCCTCAGCTGCGGCGAGCTGATCCGCGGCTGGGGCCTGGACACCGCCGGGCCAGTGCCGTGGCGCACCGACGCCGCCGAGGCGTGGCTGCGGCTCGGCAACCGCGACCAGGCCCGCCGGCTCGTCCGCGAGCAGCTCGCGCGGACCGACGGGCGCGGCCCCGCGCTGCGGGTCCTCGCCGCCGCGAGCCCGGCCGGGCGGCGGCTGCCGCTGCTGACGGAGGCGGTCGACCTCGCCGAGGCGTCGGGCGACCGGTACGAGCAGGCCCGCGTCCTCGCCGACCTCAGCCGCGTCCACGCGGCGGGCAACCGGCGGCGCGCCCGCCTGCTGCTCCGCCAGGCCCTGCATGTCGCGAACATGTGCGGGATGCGGCCGCTCGCCCGGGAGCTGCTGTCGGTGCAGGCCGACCTGGGCGGTGCGGAGGCGATGGCGGACGGGCTGGAGGGCATCGCGTCGCTCACCGACTCCGAACGCCGGGTCGCGTCGCTGGCGGTGGTCGGCAACACCAACCGGGAGATCGCCGCGAAGCTCTACATCACGCCCAGCACTGTCGAGCAGCACCTCACCCGCATCTACCGCAAGCTCGGCATCCGGCGCCGCAAGGAGCTGCCCGCCGACCTGTGGGCGGGGCTCAGGAAGACCGGCTGACCGCGCCGCCCGCGTCGAGGTCCGCGCTCGCGCCAAGGTCCGTGCTCGCGCCGAGCCCGGCGAACAGTTCCTCGACGAGGGCGTTCGCGGCGTTCCGGTCGGCGGCCGTCCCGAACAGGTAGAAGTCGGGGCGGACGAGTGCCGCGACCGCTCCGGCGCGCTCCAGGTACGGCAGGTGTACCCCGTCGAGGTCGGCCGCCGCGTCCAGCCGCACGAACCGCGTGCCGAGCCGTGCCAGGGCCGCGGCGCGGGCGGGGTCGAGCAGCTCGCCGGGCGGTTCGGTGGTGAGCAGCAGGAAGCCGGGGGCGCCGGCGACCTCGTCCAGGAGTCCTTCGCGGCCGCCGATCCGGACGCGGCCCTGCGGGGTGAGCCCGCCCGCCGCGCCGCGCGGGCCGCCGGCGGCGTCCCGGGCGATCAGCCCCCGGGTCAGCGGGTGGACGGCCGACGGCGGGGGCGCGGCGAGGCCCCGCTCCCGGACGCCGATCATGACCGCGTCGCGGTCGCGGGCGGCGGCCGGGTCGGTCTGGCAGATGACGCGGCCGAGGTCGACGGACATGGTGACGGCGTGCCGGACGTGCTCGCGGCGCTCGTCGGTGTAGGTGTCGAGCAGCGCCTCCCCGGCCCGGCCGGTGAGGACGAGGTCCAGCTTCCACGCCAGGTTGGCCGCGTCCCGGAATCCCGAGCACATGCCCTGCCCGGCGAACGGCGGCATCAGGTGGGCCGCGTCGCCCGCGATCAGGATCCGGCCGGCCCGCCACCGGTCGACGTACCGCGCCTGGAAGGTGTAGACGGCGTGCCGCTCCAGCGTCGCGGAGCCCTCGTCGATGCCGAACAGCGCGAGGAGGCGCCACACGTTCTCGGCGCGGCCGAACTCGTCCGGCGGTTCGCCGGGCAGCCGCATGAACTCCCAGCGGCGGTGGCCGGGCCCGGCCGAGACGGCGGTACGCGGCCGCGCCGGGTCGCAGACCTGCAGGTTGTTCGGGACGAAGCGGCGCGGCTCGTGCAGCCGCACGTCGCAGGTCAGCCAGTCGTCGAAGAACCGCAGGTCGGTGGCGGCGGCGTCGAGGGCGTCGCGGACGGTGCCGTTCGCCCCGTCGCAGCCGACGACGTACCGGGCGGTCAGCACGCCGCCCTCGGGGCCGTCGACGGTGACCGCCACCCGGTCCCCCTCGTCGCGCAGGCCAGTCACGCGGTGGCCGCGCAGCACGCGCAGCGTGGGCTGCGCCGCACCGCGCGCGGCCAGGGCGGCCTCGATCCCGGGCTGGTACATCGACAGCGAGTCCGGCCATCCGGACCAGCCGCGCTCGGCCACGTCCACCTCGAACAGCGTCGTGCCCGCCCCGTTCGTCCACACGTAGTCGCGGGACGGTTCGGCGACGGTGCGCAGGGCCTCGCCGATGCCCGCCGCGGCGAGGATGCGGGCGGACTCGCCGTCGAAGGACACCGCCCGCGGCATCGGGTAGGGCTCCGGCCGCCGCTCCACGACGGTGACGCGGTGCCCGCGCGCCGCCAGCAGCGTGGCGGTCACCTGCCCGACGGGCCCGTACCCGACGACGAGGACATCGCTGCCCGCCCCGCTCACCGCCCGCTCCCCGCGCTGGTCCTGGTCGCGGCGGCCGCCGGTGAGCCGAGGATCTCGGCGACGACGCGCTCGTGCTCGGCCGGGTCGGTGAGCACCCGGACGGTCTCGTGGCCGTCGTCCACGGTGAGCAGGCGCTTGCCGATGAGGACGCGCTGGCCCGTGGCGGAGGACCGGCCCCGCACCAGGATCCCGGACCCGGCCAGCGCCCGGGCGAACGCCTCCAGCTCGGCCGACGGGTCCTGCCATTCGGCGAGGTCGCGGGGCTTGTCGCGGAACCGGTACACCGCCTGCCAGATCCCGGACCGGCCGCTGCGCTCGACCACGTGGTAGCCGTCCGCCGGGACGACGCGGAACCGGCTGCCGTGCTGCCGCTGCACCTCGGCGGTGACGCTCAGCGGCTCCAGGTAGGACGGGCCGACGAAGCCCACGTCGACGAGGTACGGCTCGCCGTCCACGCGGGCGTGGTTGAAGACGTGCTCCAGGTCGGGGCCGAACGATCCGTCCATCTGCCGGATGCCGGCGCCGTACACGCCGACGTCGAAGCCCAGTTCCTCCAGCAGGAGGCGGAACAGGCCGTTGAGCTCGTAGCAGACGCCGCCGCGCCCGCCGACGACGATCTCGTCGAACGCGGTGTCCGGGTCGATGTCGACCCCCGCCCACAGCGCGGTGCCCCGGCCCGCGTTGAGCGCGCTGTCGTACGGGAAGGTCCGCAGGTGGCGGTGGTGCAGGAAGCGCAGCGTCTCCAGCGTGGGCGCGGCCGGCCCGCGATGGCCGAGCGCCTCCAGGTAGGTGCCGGCGTCGAAGCCCATGGGTCAGTCCTCCGCGGTCTTGGCGGGTGCGGTCTCGGCGGGTGCGGTGGCGGCCAGTTCGGCCAGCAGGTGGTCGGCCAGCTCGGCCGGGGTGGCCCGATCGAAGATCAGCATCGGGGGGAGCTCCAGCCCGGTCGCGGCCGAGAGCCGGTTGCGCAGTTCCACGGCGGTCAGCGACACGTAGCCGACCTCGAAGAACACGTCGGTGGGCGCGAGCGTCTCGGCGGGCGGCCGTCCCAGCACCGCCGACGCCTCGGTCCGGACGAGGTCGAGCAGCGCGTTCCGGCGCCCTTCCTCGTCGAGCCCCTCGAACCCGTCGAGCAGCGACGGCGCTTCCTCCGGTTCCTCCGGAGGGGACGAGGCCGGGCGGGCGGGGGCGGCGGGCGCGGATTCCAGCCAGTAGTGGCGGTGCTGGAAGGCGTAGGTGGGGAGGTCGACACGGGGCCGCCCGGCGAGGAGCGGCGACCAGTCGACGCCGCCGCCGCGGACGCGCAGTGCCGCCGCCGAGAGCAGGAACGTCCGGAGCCCGCCCTCGCCCCGGCGCAGCGTGCCGGTGACCGCGGCGGCGGTCCGGCCGGCGGCGTCCTTGATCTCGGCCGCCAGCACCGGGTGCGCGCTGACCTCCACGAACGACCGGAATCCGTCGTCGAGGAGGGCGCGGGCGGCGGCGTCGAACCGCACGGTGCCGCGCAGGTTGCGGTACCAGTAGGCGGCGTCCAGACGCGTGGTGTCCAGCCATCTCCCCTCGACGGTGGAGAAGAAGGGGACCTGGGACGGCTTCGGGGCGAGGCCGTCCAGGAGGTCGTGAAGCTCGTCGCGGATCGCCTCGACGTGGGAAGTGTGCGAGGCGTAGTCGACGGGGATCCGGCGGACCCGCACGCCCTCGTCCTCCCAGGACTCGATCAGATCGGCCAGGGCGGCGGCGTCACCGGCGACGACGACCGACGCGGGCCCGTTGACGGCGGCGATCTCCAGGCCGGGCGCGAGCCGCGCGGCGACCCGGTCCTCGGGCAGGGCGACCGACGCCATGCCGCCGCGTCCGGCCAGGCCGCGGGCGATGGCCTGGCTGCGCAGCGCCACCACCCGCGCCGCGTCCTCCAGCGGCAACGCCCCGGCGACGTGCGCGGCGGCGATCTCGCCCTGCGAGTGCCCCACCACGGCGTCGGGCACCACACCGAACGACTCCCACAGGCGGGCGAGGGCCACGTTCACGGCGAACGACGCGGGCTGCACCACATCGACCCGCTCCAGCGAGCCGCGCAGTTCCTCGCTGAGCGACCAGTCCACGTACGGTTCCAAGGCCGCCTCGACGTCCGCCAGGGCGGCGGCGAACACGTCGGACTGGGCGGCGAGTTCGATTCCCATGCCCGCCCACTGCGTCCCCTGGCCCGGGAAAACCAGGACCGTGCGGCCCTCGACGTCCGCGACGCCGGTGACCGTGGCCGGTGCGGGCTCTCCGGCCGCGACCGCGCGCAGCCCGGCCAGTGCCTCGTCGCGTTCGGCCGCCACGACGACGGCGCGGTGGGCGAGGGCCGCCCGGCCGGACGCCAGCGAGGCGGCGACGTCGGCGGCGTTCAGCGCGGGACGTTCGCGGACGTGGGAGGCGACCCGCGCGGCCTGGGCGCGCAACGCGTCCGCCGTCGCCCCGGAGATCTCCCAGGGCCGGGGCGCCGGGCCCGCGTCCGGCGGCGGGGCCTCGTCGGTGCCCACCGGCGCCTCTTCGATGATCACGTGCGCGTTGGTGCCGCTGACGCCGAAGGACGACACCCCCGCGCGGCGGGGGCGTCCCGGGTCGGGCCAGTCCCGCGGCTCGGTGAGCAGCCGGACCGCGCCAGCGTCCCAGTCGACGTTCGCGGACGGCGCGTCCACGTGCAGCGTGGCGGGCAGCGTCCGGTGCCGCAGCGCCTCGATCACCTTGATGATCCCGGCGGCGCCCGCGGCGGCCTGCGCGTGCCCGATGTTGGACTTCAGCGACCCCAGCCAGAGCGGCCGGCCGGCCGGGCGGTCGCGGCCGTAGGCGGCGAGGAGGGCCTGCGCCTCGATCGGGTCGCCCAGCGGGGTGCCGGTCCCGTGGCCCTCGACGGCGTCGACGTCGCCGGGCGCCAGGCCCGCCGCGTCCAGCGCCGCGCGGATCACGCGCTGCTGGGACGGCCCGTTCGGAGCGGTGAGGCCGTTGGAGGCGCCGTCCTGGTTGACGGCGCTGCCGCGCACCAGCGCGAGCACCGGATGGCCGTTGCGGCGGGCGTCCGACAGCCGCTCCAGGAGGAGGACCGCGGCGCCCTCGGCCCAGCCCGTGCCGTCGGCGGCGTCGGCGAACGCCTTGCAGCGCCCGTCCGGCGCGAGGCCGCGCTGCCGGGAGAACTCGACGAAGGGCGACGGCCGCGCCATGACGGCGACGCCGCCGGCGAGCGCGAGCCGGCACTCGCCGTCGCGCAGCGCCCGCGCCGCCAGATGCACGGCCACCAGGGAGGACGAGCAGGCGGTGTCGACGGTGAGGGCGGGCCCCTCGAACCCGAACGTGTAGGAGACGCGCCCGGACACGACGCTGCCGGACGTCCCCGTCCCGAGGAGCCCTTCGAGGTCGTCCGGCACCTCGGCGAGCGCGGCGGCGTAGTCGTGGTACATGACGCCGGTGACGACGCCGACGCGCTCGCCGCGCAGCGCCGTGGGCGCAATGCCGGCGCGTTCGAGCGCCTCCCACGTGATCTCCAGCATGAGGCGCTGCTGCGGGTCCATGGCGAGCGCCTCGCGCGGCGAGATGCCGAACAGGGCGGCGTCGAAGGCCCCCGCGTCGTGCAGGAAGCCGCCCTGCCGCACGTAGCTGGTGCCGGGCCGGCCGGGGTCGTCGGTGAAGAGCGCGTCGAGGTCCCAGCCCCGGTCGCGGGGGAAGGGCGAGAGGCCCTCACGTCCCTCGGAGACGAGGTCCCACAGGTCCTCCGGCGAGGCGATCCCGCCGGGCAGGCGGCACGCGGCCGCGACGACGGCGACGGGGTCGGCGGCGGCGGTGCGTCTCAGCCGGTCGTTCTCCTCGCGGAGCCGCTCGTTGTCGACCAGCGCGGCGCGCAGTGCGCGGACGACCTTGTCGTCGGTCATCGGTTCCCTCCCAGAGCCCGTTCCACCAGGTCGTCCACGTCCATCGCGGCGATCGCCGCGGCGATGCCGCCGGTACCGTCCGGCTCGCCGGGCGGTTCCGGCGCGAGCTCCGCCAGCAGCCGCCGCGCCAGGTCCGCCGGGGTCGGGTGGTCGAAGACCAGCGTGGCGGGGAGCCGCACCCCCGCCGCCCTGGCGAGCCGGTTGCGCAGCTCGACCGCCGCGAGCGAGTCGAATCCGAGGTCCTTGAACGCCTGCGCCGCGCCGACGTCGTCCGGGGCGTCGTGTCCGAGCACGGCGGCCGCGTGCCGCCTGACCAGGTCGAGCGCGGTGCTCGTCCGCTCGGCGGCGGACAGCCCGGCGAGCCGTTCGGCGAACGAGGCGGCGGGCGGCCCGGCGGCCTGCGGCACGTCCCGGCCGGGCGCGCGGACGAGACCGCGGAGCACGGGCGGCAGGTCGCCGTCGGCGGCGAGCGAGCGGAGCGCGGCGGCGTCGAACCGCGCCGGGACGACGACGGCGTCCTCGGCCGCGAGGGCGGCGTCGAACAGGGCCAGCCCTTCGGCCGTGGAGAGCGCGCCGAGGCCGCCGCGCGACAGCCGGGCCAGCGCGCCGTCGCCGAGGTGGCCGGTCATGCCGCTGGCCTGCGACCACAACCCCCATGCGAGCGACACGGCGGGCAGGCCCTCGGCGCGGCGCATGCGGGCCAGCCCGTCCAGGAACCCGTTGGCCGCCGCGTAGTTGCCCTGCCCGGCGTTGCCGAGGACCCCGGCGCCGGAGGAGAACAGCACGAACGCCGCCAGGTCCAGGTCACGGGTCAGCTCATGCAGGTGCCAGGCGGCGTCCGCCTTCGGGCGGAACACCGCGGGGAGCCGTCCTGGGCCGAGGTCGTCCAGCAGGGCGTCGTCCAGGACGCCGGCGGCGTGGACGACGGCGGTCAGCGGATGGTCGGCCGGAATCGCCGCGAGCACCTCCGCCAGCGCCTCCCGGTCGGCGGCGTCGGCCGCCGTCACGGTCACCTCGGCTCCGGCCTCGCGCAGCTCCGCGTACAGCTCGGTCGCGCCGTCAGCGGCGAGGCCCCGCCGCCCGACCAGGACGAGCCGGCGGACGCCGTGCTCCCCCACCAGATGGCGCGCGACCAGGCCGCCGAGCGTCCCGGTGCCGCCGGTGACCAGGACCGTGCCGTCCGGATCGAGGGGCGCCCGGTTCGCCGCGCCGGAACCGGCGTGGGCGAGCCGGGGAGCGTGCGCGCGTCCGGCGTACAGGGCGACCTCGGGCTCGCCGGAGGCGACGAGCCACGGCAGCAGCTCGACGGCCTCCTCCCCCGACTCCGCCTCCACCAGCACGATCCGCCCCGGCTGCTCGCGCTGCACCGCGCGCACGAGGCCGCGGACGGCGGAGGCGGCGAGGTCGTAGGGCGCGTCGCCGGTGAGCACCGCGACCGGTCCGCCGTCGCGGGCGAGCCGGTCGCGCAGGAAGCCGATCGCCTCTGCGGTCAGCTCGCGGGCCGCGCCGGGGGTCCAGCCGCCGCGGTCGGTCAGGTCGAGGACGTCCTCGCCGGGGACGGGCGCGGCGGCCGGGCCGGGAAGGGCGACCGGCACCCGGTCGATCCGGTGGAGCAGGTCGTGCGCGGGGGCCAGCCGGCCGGGGTCCACGTCCCGGAGCCGCAGGGAGTCGATCGAGGCGACTGGCTTCCCGTCCCGGTCGACGAGGGTGATCGCGTACCCGGACGCATCGTTCTGATAGGTCGCGTGCACGCGCAGCGCGGTGGCGCCCGGCGCGTGCAGGCGGACGCCGGTCCAGGCGAACGGCAGCGGTATCCGCCCGTCCGCGGGCGTGGTCGCACCGAGCAGGCCGGTGGCCTGGAGCGCGGCGTCCAGCAGGGCCGGATGCAGGCCGAACTCCCCGGCCTCGGTCCCGCCGGGCAGCTCCACCTCCGCGAAGATCTCCTCCCCGCGCCGGTAGGCGGCCCGCAGCCCCTGGAAGGCGGGCCCGTACGCGTAGCCCTCGGCGGCCTTGCGCTCGTAGAAGTCCTCGACGGGGACGGGCTCGGCGTCCGCCACCGGCCACGGAAGCCGCTCCCCGGCGCGGAGCCCGTCGGACAGCCGGCCCGTGGCGTGCCTGGTCCAGCCGCCCTGGCCGCGCCGCGCGTGGATCGCCACGTCCTGATCGGTGACCACGACCCTGATCTGCACGTCGTCGTCGCCGGGGACGGTCAGCGGCGCCTCGATGACGAGCTCGTCCAGCGTCGTGCGGCCCGTCTCGGCGCCGGCCCGCAGCGCCAGCTCGACCAGCGCCGATCCGGGCAGCACGATCGTGCCCGCGACGGCGTGGTCGGCGAGCCATCCGTGGTCGCGGAGCGAGAGGCGGCCGGTGAGGACGGCGCCGTCGGGCAGCGGGACGGCGGCGCCGAGCAGCGGGTGCCGCGCGTCCTCGATCCCGGCGGCGGTCAGGTCGCCCCGGCCGCGCCCGCCTTCCAGCCAGTAGCGGCGGCGCTGGAAGGCGTAGGTGGGCAGGTCCGCGCGCCTGAACGGGCCGGGCCCGAACGCGCGGCTCCAGTCGACGGCGACCCCTGCGACGTGCGCCTCCCCGGCCGAACGCAGGAACCGGTCGAGGCCGCCGTCGTCGCGGCGCAGCGTCCCGACCGCCACGGACGGTTCCGTGACGATCTCCGCGATGCCCGGTACCAGGACGGGGTGGGCGCTGACCTCGACGAACGCCTGGAAACCGTCGTCGGCGAGGGTCTCGACGGCGTCGGCGAAGCGGACTTGGCGCCGCAGGTTGCGGTACCAGTAGCCGCCGTCGAGTTCGGTGGTGTCCAGCCAGCGTCCTTCGACCGTGGAGAAGAACGGGATGTTCGACGCTCGCGGAGCGATCCCGTCCAGCAGATCCGCCAGTTCGCCCTGGATCGCCTCCACGTGCGAGGTGTGCGAGGCGTAATCCACAGGGATCCGGCGCGTTCGCACGCCCTCGGTTTCCAGCGCCGCCTGGAGGGTGTCCAGGGCCTCCGGTTCCCCGGCGACGACGACCGAGGTGGGCGCGTTGACCGCGGCGATCTCCAGGCCGGGCGCCAGGCGGGCGGCGGCCTCGCCAACCGGGAGCGCCACCGACACCATGCCGCCGCGTCCGGCAAGGCCGCGCGCGATGGCCTGGCTCCGCAGCGCCACCACCCGCGCCGCGTCCTCCAACGACAACGCGCCGGCGACGTGCGCGGCGGCGATCTCACCCTGCGAATGCCCCACCACCGCGTCAGGACGGACACCGAACGACTCCCACAACCGGGCCAGGGCCACGTTCACCGCGAACGACGCCGGCTGCACCACGTCCACCCGCTCCAGCGGGCCGCGCAGCTCCTCGGCGAGCGACCAGTCCACGTACGGCTCCAACGCCGCCTCGACCTCCGCCAGGGCGGCGGCGAACACCGGGGACGACTCGGCCAGCGCCACGCCCATCGCCGTCCACTGCGCGCCTTGCCCGGGGAAGACGAAGACGGTCTTGCCGTCGACCTCCGCCGGGCCGGCGGACTCGACTTCGGCCAGGGCCGCGATCGCCTCGGCGCGGTCGGCAGCCACCACGACCGCCCGGTGCTCCAGCGTCACTCGCCCAGTGGCCAAGGCGTAACCGATCTCCGCCGGGGCGAGGTCGCCGTGCTCGCGCAGGAACGACGCGAGCCGCTCCGCCTGCGCGCGCAAACCCTCGGCCGTCCGGGACGAGAGGAGCCACGGGACCGCGCCGGGTGCCGCGCCGTCCCCCGCTTCCGGCCGGGGCTCTTCGGCGGCCTGTTCGATGATCACGTGGGCGTTGGTGCCGCTGACGCCGAACGACGACACCCCGGCCCGGCGCGGCCGGTCCACCTCGGGCCACGCGCGCGCCTCGGTCAGCACGCGGACGGCCCCGGTCTCCCAGTCGACCTGCGTGCTCGGCGCGTCCACGTGCAGCGACTCGGGCAGTAGGCCGTGGCGCAGCGCCTGCACCATCTTGATCACACCCGCGACGCCCGCCGCCGCCTGGGTGTGCCCGATGTTCGACTTCAACGACCCCAGCCACAACGGCCGGTCGGCGGGACGGTCCCGGCCGTAGGTCGCCAGCAGCGCCCGCGCCTCGATCGGATCCCCCAGCCGCGTCCCGGTCCCATGTCCTTCGACGGCATCGACATCGGCGGCGCTCAGACCCGCGTTGGCCAGCGCCTGCCCGATCACCCGCTCCTGCGAAGGCCCGTTCGGCGCGGTCAGGCCGTTGGACGCACCGTCCTGGTTCACCGCCGAACCACGCACCACCGCCAGCACCTCATGACCATTGCGGCGCGCATCCGACAACCGCTCTAGGACGAGCACGCCGACGCCTTCGGAGAGGCCCGTCCCGTCGGCGGTGTCGGCGTACGCCTTGCAGCGACCGTCCGGGGCCAGGCCGCGCTGCCGCGAGAAGTCGATGAACACTTCGGGGGTCGCCATCACCGCCACTCCCCCGGCCAGGGCGAGCGAGGACTCCCCCGACCGCAGCGACTGCGCCGCCAGATGCAACGCCACCAGCGACGACGAGCACGCGGTATCGACCGTCACCGCCGGCCCTTCCAGACCGAAGGTGTAGGACACGCGGCCGGAGGCGACGCTGCCGGAGTTGCCGATGCCGAAGTAGCCTTCGAGTCCCTCCGGGAGGGCGCCGAGGTTGTCCCGGTAGTCGTGGAACATCAGCCCGGTGAAGACCCCGGCGGGCGTGCCGCGCAAGGAGGTCGGGTCGATGCCCGCGCGCTCCAGGGCCTCCCACGACACCTCCAGCAGCAGCCGCTGCTGCGGGTCCATGGCGAGGGCCTCGCGCGGCGAGATCCCGAAGAGCGCGGCGTCGAACCCGCCGGGCTCGGCGAGGAAGCCGCCCTCCTTCGCGTAGGTCCGCCCGGCGCGGTCGGGGTCGGGGTCGTAGAGGTCGTCCGGGGCCCAGCCGCGGTCGCGGGGGAACGGGCCGATCACGTCGCGCCCTCCGGCGACCAGCCGCCACAGGTCCTCCGGCGAGGCGATCCCGCCCGGCAGGCGGCAGGCCATGCCCACGATCGCGATCGGCTCGGTGCGGCGCGCCTCGGCGTCGTGCAACCGCCGGCGGGTGCGCTGCAGGTCGGCGAGGGTCCGGCGCAGGTACTCGCGCAGCTTCTCGTCGTTCGCCATGTGCCTTTCCTCAGCCGTGTCCGAGTTCATGGTCGATGAGCGCGAAGAGCTGGTCGTCGGTCGCCGCCTCCAGGTCGGCGCCGGGCTCGGCGGGCCCGGCGAGGCGGGCGGTCAGCGCGTCGAGCCGCGCGACGATCCGGTCCCGGAGCGCGCCGTCCTCGGGCGGCTCGCCGAGCGCGCGTTCCAGCCGTTCCAGCTCCGCCAGCGCGGGCGGGACGGCCTCGCGCGGTGCGACGCCGAGTTCGGCGCGCAGGTGCTCGGCGAGCGCGGCGGGGGTGGGGTGGTCGAACACCGCGGTGGCCGCGAGCCGCACGCCGGTCGCCTCGGCGAGGCGGTTGCGCATCCGCACGGCCGTGAGCGAGTCGAATCCGGCGTCCTTGAACGCCTGGTCCGCGCGCAGGGTCTCGCCGGCGGGCAGGCCGAGCACGTCCTCGGCGGCGGCGCGGACGATCCCGACCAGCTCGCGCCGCTGGTCGGGCTCCGGCAGCCGGGCCAGCCGGTCGGCCAGGGTCTCGCGGGCCGGCTCCGCCGCGTCGTCGGTCGTGGTCGCGGTGGCGGTCCGGCGCGGAGCGATCCGCACCAGGCCGCGCAGCAGCGCCGGGAGCGTGCCCTCGCCGGCCCGGCCGCGCAGGGCCGCATGGTCGAGGCGAGTGGGGACGAGAACCGCCTCGCCGTCCACGCGCAGCGCCAGGTCCAGGAGCGAGAGCGCCTCGTCGGTCGGCAGCGCCAGTTGCAGGCCACGGGCCAGACGGTCGCGGCCCTCCTCCCCGAGGCGGCCGGTCAGCCCGCTGGCCTGCTCCCAGAGACCCCAGGCCAGGGAGAGGGCGGGCAGCCCCTCGGCGCGCCGGAGCCGGGCCAGCCCGTCCAGGAACCCGTTGGCCGCCGCGTAGTTGCCCTGCCCGGCGTTGCCGAAAATCCCCGCGCCCGAGGAGAACAGCACGAACGCGGCGAGGTCCAGGTCGCGGGTCAGCTCGTGCAGGTGCCAGGCGGCGTCCGCCTTCGGACGGAACACCGCCTCCACCTGCTCCGGGCTCAGCGACGCGAGCACCCCGTCGGCCAGCGCGCCCGCCGCGTGGACGACGGCGGTCAGCGGATGTTCGGCCGGTATCTCCGCGAGGACGCCCGCCAGCGAGTCCCGGTCGGAGACGTCGGCGGCGACGATGCGCACGTCGGCGCCCGCCGCGCGCAGGTCGTCCGCCAGTTCACCCGCGCCCGGGGCCGCCGGGCCCCGCCGTCCGGCCAGCACCAGGTGGCGGACGCCGTGGGAGGCCGCCAGATGGCGGGCGACCAGCCCGCCCAGCGTCCCCGTGCCGCCCGTGATCAGCACGGTGCCGTCCGGGTCGAACCGGACCGGCTCCCCGGTGGCGCGCGCACGGGCCAGGCGGGGCGCGTACAGGCCGCCCTCGCGGACCGCGAGTTCCGGCTCCCCCGAGGCGACCGCCGCGGGCAGCAGCGCCCGCGCGGCGCCCGGGTCGTCGGCCTCCACCAGCGTGATCGGGTCCGGGACTTCGAGCCGGGCCGTGCGGACCAGACCCGCCACGGCGGCGCCCGCCGGCCCTCCGGCGGTCAGGACGGCCTTCGGCGGGTCCTCGGCGATGCGCCGCATCGCCCGGACGACCAGGTCGCGAGCCGCCTCGGCGGGCGGCCCCGCCGGGACGCCGGTGAGGTCCAGGACGTCGCCGGCCGCGAGCGGCGCCGCGTCCGATGCCGCCTGGACCCGCGTCCACGTGATGCGGTGGAGCGCGTCGGAGTCCGCGCCGGCGGCGGGCAGGGACGCCGGCCGGAGCACCAGCGACCCGATCTCGGCGACGGGCCGGCCCGACCGGTCGGTGATCGCGAAGGTGACGGCGTCGTCGCCCGCCCGTGCGGCGCGCACGCGGAGCGCGGTGGCGCCGGTCGCGTGGAGCGCGACGTCGTTCCAGGCGAACGGGAGGAGCGCTCCGCCGCCGGCCGGACGCGGCACTGCACCGAGGTTGGCCGCTTGCAGGGCGGCGTCCAGCAGGGCCGGATGCAAGGCGTAGCCCTCCGCCTCGACCCTGTCGGGCAGTTCCACCTCCGCGAACACCTCGTCCTGGCGCGTCCAGGCGGCGCGCAGCCCGCGGAAGGCCGGACCGTACTCGTACCCGCGTTCGGCGAGACCGGCGTAGAAGGAGTCGACGGCGGCCGGTTCGGCACCTGCCGGCGGCCACTGCGAAGGCGCCGGCGCGGCGTCGGGGACGTCCGCCGAAACGCGGCCCGTGACGTGCCGCGTCCACGGGCCGTCCGGTTCGCGACGCGAGTGGACGCTCACGGGGCGCCGCCCGGACCCGTCCTCCTCCCCGACCGTGACCGAGACGCGGACGGTCCCGTGCTCAGGCAGTTCCAGCGGCGTCTCGATGACCAGTTCCTCGATGGTCGCCGTCCCGGTCTCGGCGGCGGCCTGGAACACCAGTTCGTTGAAGACCGCGCCCGGCAGCAGCACGCGTCCCGCCACCGTGTGATCGGCGAGCCAGGGACGGCTTCCCAGTGACAGCCGGCCTCCGGCGATTACGCCTCCGGTGTCGGGGTCAGGAGCGATGGTGTCCAGAAGGGGGTCGGCCTCCTCGATCCAGTAGCGGCGGCGCTGGAACGCGTACGTCGGCAGCGGCACCCGCCGTCCACCACGAGGCACATGGACCGGCGACCAGTCGACGGCCACGCCGCGGACCTGGAGTTCGGCGAGGGAGAGCAGGAAGCGCCGCAGGCCGCCATCGTCGCGGCGCAGCGTCCCGGCGGCCACCGACGTGCGCTCGTCCACGAGTTCCTGCACGCTCGGCACCAGGACGGGATGGGCGCTGACCTCGACGAACGTCCGGAACCCGTCCTCGGCCAGCGCTTGCACCGCATCGGCGAAGCGGACCTGGCGCCGCAGGTTGCGGTACCAGTAGCCCCCGTCCAACTCAGCAGTGTCCAGCCAGCGCCCTTCGACCGTGGAGAAGAACGGGACTTTCGATGCTCGCGGAGCGAGCCCGTCCAGCAGACCCGCCAGCTCGGCCTCGATCGCCTCCACGTGCGAGGTGTGCGAGGCGTAATCCACCGGGATCCGCCGCACCCGCACACCCTCGGCCTCAGCCCTAACCACCAGATCGTCCAGCGCACCCGGCTCACCCGCGACCACCACCGACCCCGGGCCGTTGACCGCCGCGACCTCCAACCCACCCGCCAACCACGACGAGACCGCCTCAGCCGGCACCGCCAACGACACCATCCCGCCACGCCCCGCCAGACCACGCGCAATCGCCTGGCTCCGCAACGCCACCACCCGCGCCGCATCCTCCAACGACAACGCACCCGCAACACACGCCGCCGCGATCTCACCCTGCGAATGCCCCACCACCGCGTCAGGACGGACACCGAACGACTCCCACAACCGGGCCAGGGCCACGTTCACCGCGAACGACACGGGCTGCACCACGTCCACCCGCTCCAGCGGGCCGGTGAGCGCCTCCTCGAACGACCAGTCCACGTGCGGCTCCAGGGCCGCTCCCACCTCCGCCAGCGCATCGGCGAAGACCGGCGACGCGCCGGCCAGCTCGTCCGCCATCCCGGCCCACTGCGCTCCCTGGCCGGGGAAGACGAAGACGGTCTTGCCGGTGACGTTCGCCGTCCCGGTGACGGCGGCCGGTGCGGGAGCGCCCTGGGCCAGCGCTTCGAGTGCTGCCGCGGCCTCCTCCCGGTCGGCCGCGACGACGACCGCGCGCTCGTCCAGCGCGGCGCGAGCGGTGGCCAGGGCGTGCCCGATCTCGGCAGCCGTGAGGTCCCCGCGGTCGGCGACGAACGAGGCGAGCCGCGCGGCCTGCGCCCGCAGCGCTCGCGCGCCGCGCGCGGAGACCGGCCACACCACGGCGGCGGGCTCCTCGTCCGGAGCGGAGGCGTCCGCGCCGACGCCGGGGGCCTCTTCGATGATCACGTGGGCGTTGGTGCCGCTCACGCCGAACGAGGACACGCCCGCCCGGCGGGGCCGATCGGCCGCGGGCCAGTCGCGCGTCTCGTCCAGCAGCCGCACGCCGCCCGCCGACCAGTCGACCTCCGACGTCGGCTCCTCCGCGTGGAGGGTCCGGGGCAGCGCGCCGTGGCGCAGTGCCTGCACCATCTTGATCACACCGGCCACGCCCGCCGCCGCCTGGGTGTGACCGATGTTCGACTTGACCGACCCCAGCCACAGCGGCCGGTCGTCGGGACGGTCCTGGCCGTAGGTCGCGAGCAGCGCCTGCGCCTCGATCGGGTCGCCCAGCCGTGTGCCCGTGCCGTGCGCCTCCACGGCGTCGACGTCGGCGCCCGTCAGGCCCGCGCCGGCGAGCGCCTGCCGGATCACCCGTTCCTGCGACGGCCCGTTCGGCGCGGTCAGGCCGTTGGACGCGCCGTCCTGGTTGATCGCCGACCCCCGCAGCACCGCCAGCACCTCGTGGCCGTTGCGGCGCGCGTCCGACACCCGCTCCAGCACCAGGACACCGATGCCCTCCGACATGCCGAAGCCGTCGGCGGATTCCGCGAACGCCTTGCAGCGCCCGTCGGCGGCCAGCCCTCGCTGACGGCTGAACCCGACGATGCCCTCCAGCGTGGACATGACCGACACGCCGCCCGCCAGCGCCAGCGAGGACTCCCCCGACCGCAGCGACTGCGCCGCCAGATGCAACGCAACCAGCGACGACGAGCACGCCGTGTCGACCGTCACCGCCGGGCCCTCGAAACCGAGGGTGTAGGACACGCGGCCGGTCAGCACGCTCGCCGCGTTCCCGGTGACGAGGTATCCCTCGTCCGCGCGGCCGCGCGCGCCGCCGGTCCCGTAGTCCTGGCCGTGCGTCCCGACGAAGACACCGGTGGGCGTTCCGCGCAGGGACGTCGGATCGATGCCCGCGCGTTCCAGGGCCTCCCACGACACCTCCAGCAGCAGCCGCTGCTGCGGGTCCATGGCCAGCGCCTCGCGGGGGTTGATGCCGAAGAATCCGGCGTCGAAGTCCGCCGCGCCGCGCAGGAAACCGCCGCCCCGCACGTAGGTTCCGCCGGGCGCGTCGGGGTCGGGGTCGTAGACGCCGTCGAGGTCCCAGCCGCGGTCCGCCGGGAAGCCGGTGATGGCGTCGCCGCCGGCGGTGACGAGGCGCCAGAGGTCGTCGGGCGAGTCCACGTCGCCGGGGAAGCGGCAGGCCATGGCGACGATGGCGATAGCGTCCTCGTCCGCGCCGGCCGTGGTGGGCCGCGGTGTCTCCGCCTGGGGCGCCGTCCCGGACAGTTCGGATCGCAGCCGCTCGGCGAGCCGGGCGGGCGTGGGGTGGTCGAACACCAGGGTCGCGGGCAGGCGGAGGCCGGTGGCCTCGGCCAGCCGGTTGCGCAGCTCGACCGCCGTGAGGGAGTCGAGACCGAGGTCCTTGAAGGCGCGTCCCGGCTCGACGGCGTCGGCCCCGCTGTGCCCGAGCACGGCGGCGGCCGTCGCGCGGACGACACCGAGGAGGTCGGCGGGCGCGGTCACGTCCGGGCCAGGGGGCGCGGGCGCCTCCGGCCGGCGGCGCCGGGCGGGGGCCAGGGCGCGCAGCAGCGGCGGCACCTCTCCG
>NZ_WBMR01000369.1 GCF_008923365.1 Actinomadura montaniterrae | reverse complement strand
CCGGCGCCGGCCCCGGCAGACCGGCGCGGCGTTCGGCCGCCGCTTCACCGCCGCGCTGGACCGGCTGGCCGCCGCCGCGCCCGTCCCGCCCGCACTGGACCTGCTTCCCGAGCCGCGGCCGCTGCCGTTCACCACCATCGCCGAGCTGTCCCGGACCGGCGCCGTCGCGGTCCGGCACGCCCCCGCGCGGCTGCCCGCCGGCGGCGACGTCGCGGTGCTGACCGCGGCCGACCTCACCGCGGGGTCGGCGCCGTCCGGCGCGGCCGCCGCCGACCCCGACCTGATCATGCTGGAGCCCGGCGACGTGGTCGCGACCGCCGCCGGCACCGCCCGGGTCGTCGGCGACGAGCACGCCGCGCTCGGCCCCTACCTCACCCTCTACCGACCGGACCCGGCGCGCCTCGACCCCGGCTTCCTCGCCGGGTTCCTGACCTTCGCGCACACCCGCACCGGCACCGGGTCCAGCCGGATGGACCTGCGCCGGATGCGGATCCCGCGGCTGCCGCCCGAACGGCAGCGCGCCTACGGCCGCGCGTTCGCCGAGATGGCCGCGCTCACCGCGACATTGCGCGAAATGTCGGCCCTCGGCGAGGACCTCGTTCGGCTAGGCTTCGACGGTCTGCTCGACGGCCGCCTCACCCCCGCCGATAGCCCCCGGGAGAACGATGCTCATCGCCGACAGGTATGAGCTGGACGACCTTCCGCTGGGCCGCGGCGGCATGGGCGCCGTCTACGCCGCGCACGACACCCGGCTCGGCCGCCGCGTCGCGGTGAAGTTCCTCGAGATGCCCGGCGGCCCCGACGGCGAGCTGGAGCGGCGGTTCATCCGCGAGGCCCGGATCCTCGCGCGCCTGGAGCACACCGGCGCCCCGACCCTCTACGACTTCGGCACGTTCGAGCAGCGGCTCTTCCAGGTCATGCAGTTCATCGACGGCGTCACCGTCGCGGACCTGATCGCCGAGCACGGGCCCGTCCCGGTGCCGTGGGCCGCGGGGATCACCGCGCAGGCCGCCGCCGTCCTCGCCGCCGCGCACGCGCTGTCGATCTGGCACCGCGACCTCAAGCCGACCAACCTCATGCTCTGCCCGGACGGCAGCGTCAAGGTGCTCGACTTCGGGCTGGCGATCCTCGGCGACGCCGACCTCGCGCACTTCACCCGGCACGGCCAGATCCTCGGCACGCCCGCCTACATGGCGCCCGAGCAGATCGAGCAGGGCGTCGCCGGCGCCCGCAGCGACCTGTACGCGCTCGGCTGCGTCCTGCACGAGATGCTCACCGGGCGGCAGCTGTTCGCCGGGCCGACCGCGTACGCGGTGTTCGACAAGCACGTCCGGGAACGGCCGCCCGCCGTCCCCGGCGTGCCCGCCGAGCTGAACGCGCTCCTCCAGGAGCTCCTGGAGAAGAAGCCGGAGAACCGGCCGGCGGACGCCGCCGCCCTCTACGAGCGGCTGCGCCCGCTCGCGACCGACCTGCCGGTGCTGCCCGGCTTCCTGGAGCCCGCCTCCGCGCCGAGCCCCGAACGCATGTACGCGCTGATCGTCGGCCGGCTCCTCGGCGGCTCCTGACGCGCCCTACCGGGCGGCGTCCTACCAGGCGGCGTCCTACCAGGCGAAGGCCTCCGGCGCCGGGCCCGGGCCGGGGAAGAGCTCGTCCAGCGCGTCCAGGAACTCCCCGGACAGCTCCAGCTCGACGGCGCGCAGCGCGGAGTCGAACTGCTCCTGGACGCGGGGCCCGACGATGGGGCCGGTGACGCCGGGACGGGTCAGCAGCCAGGCGAGGCCGACGTCGCCGGGCTCGACGCCGTGCTTGTCGCAGAGGTCCTCGTAGGCCTGGATCCGCGCGCGCTCCGTCGGCTCCTCCAGCATCTTCGCCCACAGCCCCGACCCGGACCGGGCCGTCCTGCCCTCGCTCTGCTTGCGCAGCACGCCGCCCAGGATGCCGCCGTGCAGCGGCGACCACGGGACGACGCCGAGGCCGTACGCCTCCGCCGCCGGGATCACCTCCATCTCGGCGCGCCGCTCGACCAGGTTGTACAGGCACTGCTCGCTGACCAGGCCGAGCGAGCCGCGCCGCGCGGCCGTCTCGTTCGCCTGCGCGATGCCCCAGCCGGGGAAGTTCGACGACCCGGCGTACAGCACCTTGCCCTGCTGCACGAGGACGTCGACGGCCTGCCAGATCTCCTCCCAGGGCGTCGTCCGGTCGATGTGGTGGAACTGGTACAGGTCGATGTGGTCGGTGCCGAGCCGCTTCAGCGACGCCTCGCACGCCCGGCGGATGTTCAGCGCCGAGAGCCGGTCCCGGTTGGGCCACGGGTCGCCCTCGGGGCTCATGTCGCCGTACACCTTCGTCGCCAGGACGGTCTTCTCCCGCCGCCCGCCGCCCTTGGCGAACCAGGCGCCGACGATCTCCTCGGTGCGGCCCTTGCCGCCGTAGATGTTGGCGGTGTCGAAGAAGTTGACGCCCGCGTCTAGCGCGGAGTCCATGATGGCGTGGGCGTCGGCCTCCTCGGTGTGGCGGCCGAAGTTCATCGTGCCGAGGACGAGGCGGCTGACCTTCAGGCCGGTCCGGCCGAGCTGCGTGTACTTCATGGGGACAAGCCAAGCACCTGGAGTGCGCTCCAGATCAACCGGTGCGCCGCCATGGACGTCCTGCGGTCCATGGCGGCGCGCGGGCCGGCGTCGCCGCGGCGGGCCGTGTCGAGCAGTGTCGAGCAGTGGCGGGCCGGGGCGGCGCCGGTCGCGATGCGGTGGTGCGGCCGGGATCAGCCGGGTACGTGGCCGGGCGCCGTCATGGCCCCGGATTGCGCGAACGGTGTCCAGGACCGCCAGCCGGAGCCGGGCCGGGAGCCGTCCCCGGCGCGTCCGTGCGGCGGCTTCGCCGGGTTCGCGTGGTTCGCGTGGTGCGGTCTCGCGTGGTTCGCGTGGTCCGCGTCCGCGTGGTGCGGGTGCTGCGCGGCGGGCCTGACGTGCCTCGGCCGCGGGGCCGGATCTCTGTCCGGTCTGCCAGGCTTGATGTGGTTCGACGCGTGGTCGCTTCGCGGTGCCTGGGCCGCGGGATGCGCGGGGGTGTTCGCCGGGGGCTTTGCTGGGTGCTGGACTGGCATGTCGTCGGGTGGCGGAAGATGGGGGGTCCGCCGCTTATCTGGCGGCTTTCGCCGGGCCTCGCGATCCTGCGCCGCCATTCTGTCTATCTTGTCGACGAGCTCGCGGATGGACGGGGAAAATGTCTGTTTTGCCGGAGCGCCGGGCCGTACCGCCCCGGCGAACTGCCGTTTTCGGGCCGCGCCCAGCTTGTCGATCCGGACCCGGGCGCCGGTATGCGGCGCGTGCAGGAAGCGGCCGTGGCCGACGTAGATGCCGACGTGACTTCGCCCGTGGAAGAAGACGAGGTCGCCGGGTTTCAGGCCGCCGAGGCCCACCTTCCGCTCCACCGACCGGTACTGCGCGTAGGTGATGCGCGGGAGCCGCACGCCCGCCCGGCGCCAGGCGGCCATCGCCAGGCCCGAGCAGTCGTAGCTGGACGGCCCGGCCGCGCCCCACCGGTACGGCTTGCCGATCTGCTCGCGCGCGAACGCCAGCGCCCGCCTGGCGTCGCTGCGCTGCTCGGCGGTCCTGGTGCGGTAGCGGTCGTAGGCCTTGACCTTGCTCAATGTCGCGGCGTCCAGGTTGAGCCGCCTCAGCACGGTCGGGTTGAGCTGCGCGCCGGCCGGGGCGCCCATCGGGACCGCCAAAGCGAATCCGGCGGCGGTCGCGGTGACGGCGACGGCGATCGTCCGGTGTTTTCGGACCGCCGGCCCGGTGTGGCGGACGGACCGTCCGGTCCGTGCCGTACGGGCGGCGCCGCCCCGATGTGAGTGACGTGCGATGCACATTAGCGTGCTCTCCGTTTTCCCTCGTCGGTTGATCATCCCGCCGACAGTTCGGGTACCCGGTGGCCGCGCTTGAATGGGGGAGAACCGGCCGATTTTGCGTGATCATGGAGTGGAATTGATGCCGGAATTCGGTGTCTTTGATCAGGCGGTCAGATGGGCGAGCGATTTCAGCGGCACCGGCAGCCACGCCGGCCGGTTCCGCGCCTCGTACCGCACCTCGTACACCGCCTTCTCGAATTCGAACGCGCGCAGCAGCACCGCGTGCGCGGCCGGGTCGGCGCCGCCCGCCGCCGCGTAGCCCCGGCAGAACGCGGCCCGGTTGCGGGCCGCCCACGCGTGCGCCCGCGTCTCCAGGTGGCCGCCCGACTCCAGCGGCACCGTCCCGGACCGGGTGATGAGGAACCGCGCCGCGTACTCGAACGACCGCAGCATCCCGGCGACGTCGCGCAGCGGATGCGACAGCGCGCGGCGCTCGCTCTGCGTGCGGGCCGGCTCGCCCTCGAAGTCCAGCAGCGACCAGCCCGACTCGGACCGCAGCACCTGCCCGAGGTGGTAGTCGCCGTGCACCCGCTGCACCGGCAGCGGCCCCGCCTGCGCGGCCAGGTCGATGAAGGCGCCGGTCAGCGCCTTGGCGTGCGGGGCGAGCCCGGGCACGGCGCGGCACGTCCCGGTCAGCTCCGCGTTCATCCGCGCGGCGAGCCCCCGGATCTCGTCGGCCGGGACGACCGTCACGCCGAACGCGTCGGCGAGCGCCCGGTGCACCTGCGCGGTCGCGGCGCCGAGCCGCTCGGCCTCGGCGGCGAAGTCGCCGCCGGCGGCGCTCGCGTCCAGCTCCGCCCACTCGTCGTCCTCCGGCTGCGTCGCGTGCGCGAACCAGTCGCGGACGCTCGCGATCGCCAGGCTCCACCCGTCCGCGCCCGTGCGCAGGTAGTCCGACAGCAGGCCGAGCGTGACGGGTTCGCCGCCGTCGCCGCCGGGTGCGAGTTCGATCCAGCCGTGCACGGCGGGGACGTGCTCGCAGCCGGCGCGGGTCAGCGCGAGGTTGACCTCCAGGTCGAGGTTGACGCCGTCGCCGAGCCGCCGGAACAGCTTGCAGATGTACGCGTCGCCGAACAGCAGCGACGTGTTGCTCTGCTCCGCCGTGATGGGCAGGCTCGTCAGGTCCGTCCGGATGCGGGCGCCGGGCACGTGCCGGAAGCGCAGCGGGCCGGCGGACGCCCCCGCCGCCAGGTGCTCCAGCAGGGTCCGGGTCAGGTCGGGGTCGTGCGCGGCGTCGTAGGTCTGCTGCTTCGCGGCGCCGCCGCCCGGCGGGCCGATCCGCGCGTACCCGAGCCGTCCGGGCAGATCGCGGCGGACGCCGAGGAGGACCTGGTAGTGCTCGGTGGCGCCGTTCTGGCGGACGTCGAGGACGAGGTGGTACAGGCCCGGGTCGCCGGCCCGCAGCTCGGTGGCGGTGCCGATCGCCAGATCCTCGATGGGGCTGTCCTTGCCGCCGAACCAGCGCTGCCGCGGCAGCCATTCCGCGAGGTCCCGCGCGAGGACGTCTTCGGGTGGCAGCACCGTCAGCCGTCCTTCTCCGCGCCGGTTCCGGGCCCGGCCTCGGTCCCCGGCCCGGGGCCGTCCTCCGCATGGTCGGCGGGCGGGGTCGCCGCCAGGCCGCCGAGCGGGTCGGCGGGTGCGGCGTCCGGTGGCATGAGCTGGAACCAGTAGAACCCGTGGCCGGGCAGGGTGAGCAGGTAGGGGAGTTCGCCGATGGCGGGGAACTGCACGCCGCCCATGCACTCGACGGGGGAGTAGCCCTCGAACCGCCGCATGTCGAGTTCGACCGGCTGCGGGAAGCGCGACAGGTTCGCCACGCACAGCACGGTGTCCATCCCGCCCCAGCGGTCCTGGTCGGCCTCGTCGATCTCGCGGGTGAAGGCGAGGACGGAGGGGTTGGAGGCGGACAGTTCGACGTAGGTGCCGACGCCGAAGACGGGGTGGCGCTGCCGGATCTCGATCATCTTGCGGGTCCAGTGCAGGAGGGATCCGGGGTTGTTGACCTGGGCTTCGACGTTGACGGCTTGGTAGCCGTAGATGGGGTCCATGATGACGGGGAGGTAGAGGCGGGCGGGGTCGCATTGGGAGAAGCCGGCGTTGCGGTCGGGGGTCCATTGCATGGGGGTGCGGACGGCGTCGCGGTCGCCGAGCCAGATGTTGTCGCCCATGCCGATCTCGTCGCCGTAGTACAGGACGGGTGAGCCGGGCAGGGACAGCAGCAGGGCGGTGAACAACTCCAACTGGTTGCGGTCGTTGTCCAGGAGGGGGGCCAGGCGGCGGCGGATGCCGATGTTGGCTTTCATGCGGGGGTCTTTGGCGTATTCGGTGTACATGTAGTCGCGTTCTTCGTCGGTGACCAT
>NZ_WBMR01000368.1 GCF_008923365.1 Actinomadura montaniterrae | reverse complement strand
AGCGGCCAGCCCGCCCGCGCGGACTGCTCGCCGACGACCTCGGGCGGCGCGGCCGGGTCCGACAGCAGCAGCGCCAGCAGCCGGCCGCGGCGCTGCTCGCGCTCCCCGGCGGCCTTCTCGCGGGCCCGCGCGTACCCGTGCGCGGCGGCGGACGCGAGCGCGTCCAGGTAGGCGAAGTTGGCCTCGGCGAGCAGGCTGACCAGGGCGCGCGGGCGGCCGAGCCGCTCCGCCTCGACCGCCAGGTGCCGCCAGGCCAGCCGCGACGCGACCCGCATCGCGTTCTGCAGGTGCTCCAGGCTGCGGCCCTCGACCGCCTCGCCGTACCCGACGTCGAAGAAGACCTGGTACACCTCCTTCCAGGAGGCGTCCGGGTCGGCGATCATCTGGACGAAGTGCTCCATCGCGTGCGCGACCGCGGCCTCGGCGACGCGGACGTAGGCGGCGTCGCCCGGGCGGTCGTACTCCGGGACGTGCCGCAGCACGCCCTGCACCATCGGGCCGAGGAGCTCGGGCAGCCGCGGGCGCATCCAGCGGGCCTCCTCGGCGGGGACGTCCCGCCACGGCTCCTCCGTCAGCCCGTCCAGCACCGGCGATCCGGTGTGCGCGTCCTCGTATGCCGTCGTCATGGCGACACCTCCTCGACCGAGGTCCCGGTCGTCTCAACCTAGGCATCGGGGCGGGCGCGCGACACTCATTCGTCCGCACCGCCGGGCGGGGCCGATTGTCAGCCGTTTGACAAGGGTCCCGGGGCCGGGGGCGGCCGTCTCGCGGCGGTGCCGCCGGGCGTGCTCAAGTTCGGGTCAAAGCGTGCATGGCGGAGGGTTCGCCGGGTAGCGGCTCCACGGAGTGCGATCATCGAGCAGCCACGAGGAGCCGAATCATGGCCAACCCGGCCGGCCACGAGGACCGGAAGCAGGAGCAGTTGGAGCGGCGGCGGGTGAGCCCGGACGGGGCGGCCGGGCTGACCACCGACCAGGGCGTCCGGGTCGACGACACCGACAACTCGCTGACGGTGGGCGAGCGGGGCCCGTCGCTGATGGAGGACTTCCACCTCCGCGAGAAGATCACCCACTTCGACCACGAGCGGATCCCCGAGCGGGTCGTGCACGCGCGCGGCTCCGGCGCGTACGGGCACTTCACGCTGACCGAGTCGCTCGCCGAGTACACGACCGCCGACTTCCTGTGCGACACGTCGCTGACGACGCCGGTGTTCGTGCGGTTCTCGACCGTCGCCGGGTCGCGCGGGTCGGCGGACACCGTCCGGGACGTCCGCGGCTTCGCGACGAAGTTCTACACGAACCAGGGCAACTTCGACCTGGTCGGCAACAACATGCCGGTCTTCTTCATCCAGGACGGCATCAAGTTCCCCGACTTCGTGCACGCGGTGAAGCCGGAGCCGCCGAACGAGATCCCGCAGGCGTCGTCCGCGCACGACACGCTGTGGGACTTCGTGCAGCTCCAGCCCGAGACGATGCACATGATGATGTGGCTGATGTCGGACCGGGCGCTGCCGCGCAGCTACGCGATGATGCAGGGGTTCGGCGTGCACACGTTCCGGCTCGTCAACGCCGAGGGCCGGGGCACGTTCGTGAAGTTCCACTGGCGGCCGAAGCTCGGCACCCACTCGCTCGCCTGGGACGAGACGCAGAAGATCGCGGGCAAGGACCCCGACTTCAACCGGCGGGACCTGTGGGACCGCATCGAGGACGGCGACTTCCCCGAGTACGAGCTCGGCGTGCAGCTGGTGCCGGAGGAGGACGAGCACAGGTTCGGGTTCGACCTGCTCGACCCGACCAAGATCATTCCGGAGGAGGAGGTCCCCGTGCGGCCGGTCGGCCGGATGGTGCTGGACCGCAACCCCGACAACTTCTTCGCCGAGACCGAGCAGGTCGCCTTCCACATCGGCAACGTGGTGCCGGGCATCGACTTCACCAACGACCCGCTGCTGCAGGCGCGCCTGTTCTCCTACCTCGACACCCAGCTGATCCGGCTCGGGGGGCCGAACTTCCCGCAGATCCCGGTGAACCAGCCGGTCGCCGACGTCCGCAACCACCAGCGCGACGGCTACCACCAGATGAAGCTGCACCAGGGGCAGGCGAGCTACCACAAGAACTCGCTGGGCGGCGGCTGCCCGGCCGTCGGCGGGCCCGGGTCGTTCACCCACTACCAGGAGCGCGTGGACGGCGAGAAGATCCGCAAGCGGAGCGAGAGCTTCAAGGACCACTACTCCCAGGCGACGCTGTTCTGGAACAGCATGGCCGACTGGGAGAAGGAGCACATCGTCGGCGCGTTCCGGTTCGAGCTCGGCAAGTGCGACCACAAGCACATCCGCGAGGGCGTCGTCGCGCAGCTCAACCACGTCGACCACGACCTCGCCGTGCAGGTCGCCGAGGGCGTCGGGGTGGAGCCGCCGTCGGACGCCCCGATCGCCAACCACGGCCGCACCTCGCCCGCGCTCAGCCAGGACGAGCAGCCGGGCTCGGTCAAGGGCCGCAAGGTCGCGATCCTGGTGGCGGACGGCGTCGACTCGGCGGCCGTCGGCGCGGTCGGCGACGCGCTGGCCGAGGCGGGCGCGGTGTGCGACGTGCTCGCCGCGAAGGACGGGCACGTCCAGGCCGCCAACGGCGCGCAGGTCACGGTGACCCGCGCGATGCCGACCGTCGCGTCCGTGCTGTACGACGCCGTGCTGGTGCCCGGGGGAGAGGCGAGCGTGCGGACGCTGGCGCAGGACGGCGACGCGGTGCACTTCGTCGCGGAGGCGTTCGTGCACTGCAAGGCGATCGGCGCGCTGGACGAGGGCGTCGCGCTGCTGGAGCGGGCCGGGATCACCGGGGTGAAGACCTCGGAGGACGGCACCGTCGAGGACTTCGGCGTCGTCACCGGCCGCGGGCCCGGCGGCGACTTCAGCGCCGCGCTCATCGAGGCGATCGCCAAGCACCGGCACTGGCGGCGGCAGAAGGACCACGTGCCGGCCTGACCGGACGGCGCAGGACGGCGCGGGACAGCGCAGGACGGAGCCGGGCGGGGCCCGGCGCGGTAGCACGCTTCGGGCGGGCACCGCGCCGGGCCCCGTGGCGTGTGGCCGCTTTCTGCCAAATCAATTGTGGGCCACGTCACAAAACGGCGGCCGCGCCGAATGATTGAATCATGATCTGAAAATATATCTTGTGCGACTCGCCGGTTAAAACGCGCGACCCGGTACGCGGGAATCGCGCGCATTCCGCCCGCATTACGGCTGGACGCGGCCGGGCCACCGCCGCCGGACCGTCGTGACCGTCCGTGCAAGTGGGTCCTGACATGCGGATTCCGGGCGGCCCGCGCCCGCCGCGCGGCGCGTCCGGCGCGCCGGTCCTTGCCGGTCTGGGAAGACCCGCACGGCCCGGACTGCCCATGGGTGCAGTTCATCCGGGCGCATTTCTGTAGCAAGATGACGGCCGTCTCGCTGGATTTCCTGTGCTTCCGGTAAGGGCGCCGGGCGGCTTTTTCGCCGGCCGCCCGGCAAGGGCATGGGTCCGATTATGGAGGGAGGGCGCATGGCCGCGTCCGTCATTGAACGATTCCGCGAGCTGGTCGTCGACGAGTCCGATCCCTTCTACTTCGACCACCCCCTCGACCACGTGCCGGGAATGCTGCTGTTCAGCGGCACGCTGGACCTCGCCGTCCGCGCGGACTCGGCGCGATCGCGCGGACGGCGGGCCGGACGGGTCGTGGCCGGGCTCGACTTCACCCGGTTCTGCGAGCTCGACCGCGGCACCACGCTGTCGTGCCGTCCCGTCCCCGGCCGCAACCGTGCCTGGACGGTCGCCGCCCGGCAGGGCGCGAAGGAGGTGTGCGCCGGCACCATCGCATTCACCGACGACACCTCGCCCTCGCCGGCGCCGCCCGCGGCGCCCGCGGCGATCCCGCCGTCCCGGCACGCGCCCGCCGACCTCGTGCACCGGCACCGCCCCGAGAACATCCTGGTCGGGGAGCCGGTGCGGCGCGGGCGCGGCGTCGTGGAGGCGGCCGTGCTGAGGCCGCCGGGCAGGGAGCGGGACGCCTGGACTCCCGTCGAGATCGTCGAGGCGGGCCGCCAGTTCGCCACGCTGCTGGAGCACAGCGAGCACGGCAGGCCGATGGACGCGCGCCTGCTGTGGGTGTCGCTGCGGCTGGACGTGCCGTTCCGGCTCGCCGGATCCGTCCCGCTGCTGCTGCGCTGGCCGGTCGCCCGCGTGCCCGGCCCCCGGTCCCGGTGCACGGCGACCCTCGCGGACGCCTCGACGGGCGCCGACCTCGGGTCGCTGGCCTACGAGGCGTACGCGGTCGACCCGGAGCGCTACGAGCGGACCCGGTCGTCATGAACCTCCCCCTCCGCGACACGCTTTTGCTGCTCGCACCGCGCGCCGCCTTCGCCGCGGGCGCGGGCTTCCTGGTGGCGGGAATCGCCGTCCACGCGGCGCGCGACGGCGCAGGGCCGGTGGTCATGCTCGCCCTGTACCTGGGCTGGCTGCTGCTGGAGGCGCCGGTGACGTTCCGGCGGGCCGCCGCGTCCCCGGCGGACACGCGGACCCTCCTGCCGTACGCGCTCGCCCGCCTCCTGCTCGTCGCGTCCGCCTCGCTCGGGCCGTTCCCGTGGCCGGCGTCGTCGCCGTGGACGGCGGCCCCCGCTCTCGCCTTCGTCGCCGGAGTCGCGCTGCGGCAGACCGCGATCCGCACGCTCGGGCGGTTCTACTCGCACCACGTGATGCGGCAGGACGGCCATCGCGTCGTGACCGGCGGCGTCTACCGGGTCGTCCGGCATCCGGCGTACGCGGGCATGCTGCTCGCCAACCTCGCCTTCGCCGGCTTCTTCCTCGCGCCCCTCACCGCCGCCGCGTTCGCGCTGCTCGCGGCGGCGGTCGCTTGGCGGATCCGGGTGGAGGAACGCGCGCTGTGGGACGTTCCGGGCTACCCGCCGTACGCCGCCGGACGGGCGCGCGTGCTGCCGAAGGTGTGGTGAGCGGCGTGCCTGCCGGATCGATGGGCACGGGCGAGGTCGGGCACAAGTTCGCCCGGCTGGACACGCTGCGCGACGCGGGCTTCCCCGTGCCGGAGTTCTTCTGCGTGCCCGCGGCGGAGTTCGACCGGGCGCTGGACGGCCTGAGCGGTGCCCTGCCGCCGCGCCCGGCGGTCCCGGCCGCGCAGTGGTGCGGGTTCGCCGCCTCGGCGCTCGCCGCGGCCGTCCCGGACGGCCCTCTCGCCGCGCGGCTGCTGGCGGGGTTCGACGAGCTCGCGGGTGCGGACGGCACCGTCGCCGTGCGCGCCTGCGTCGTCCCCAACCCGGACGGCCCGGACGGCTCGGCCGGTGCGGCCGAGGACTCGGCCGAGGACCCCTTCGCCGGGCTGAGCGACAGCTTCCTGTACGTCCGGCGCGACGGGCTGCTGGAGGCGGTGGCGCGCTGCTGGGCGTCGGCGTTCAAGCCCGAGGCGGTCCATTACCGGGAGTTCCGGGGCATCGACCCGGCGGCGGCGCGGGTCGCGGTCGGCGTGCAGCGGATGGTCCCGGGGACCCGCTCGTTCGTCGCGTTCACCCGCGACCCCCGCGACGGGGCGCACCGGCACGTCATCGCCGCCGCGCACGGCATCGGCGAAGGCGTCGTCCAGGAGAAGGCCGACGTCGACCACTTCTTCGTCGACCCGGAGACCGGGCGCGTCGACGCCGAGGTCGTCGCCAAGCACCGCATGGTCGGCCCGCCGAGAGACGGCGAGGACGGTCCGCGCACCGTTCCCGTCCCCGGCGACCTGCGCACCGCGCCCGTGCTCACCGGCGAGCGGGCACGGGAGATCGCCGGGCTCGCCGCGCGCGTCGAGCGGCTGTTCGGATGCCCGCAGGACATCGAGGGGACCATCACGCCCGACGGCGCCGTCCATCTCGTGCAGGCCCGCCCGCTGGCCGCCCCGCCCGACCAGGAGGGGGCACCGCGCGTCCACTGGGGCAACCACAACATCACCGAGAGCTTCCCCGGCGTGTCCGGCGCGCTGACGTACTCGCAGGCGCGCGCCTTCTACCAGCTCGCCTTCACCGACCTGTACCGGCGGATGGGGGTGCCCGCTCGGCGGTTGCGCGCGCGCGGCCACCGCCTCGCCCGGATGGTCGGGCTCCTCGACGGCCGCGTCTACTACCGGCTGGACGACTGGCAGGAGCTGCACGGGCAACTGCCCGTCTTCGACCTGATCCGGGCGGGCTGGGAAGAGGGGATGGGCATCACCGGCGAGGCGCGCGCGGACCGCCGGTGGCCGCGCGCCCGCGTCGCCGCCGCGCTGCCCGCGCTCGCCTGGCGCGCGGCG
>NZ_WBMR01000367.1 GCF_008923365.1 Actinomadura montaniterrae | reverse complement strand
CCCGGGCGCCGCCGGCTACGAGAGCTTGACCTGGTTGAGGTCGTACGCCTGGTACTGCGGCAGGTACTGCGCGTTCTTCACCCGCGACGAGTGGAAGATCGGGTACTTCTGGTTCATCAGCGGCACCACCGCGGCGTCCTGCATGATCTGCTTGTCGGCCTGCGCCCAGAACCCGGCCGCCGTGTTGACGTCCTTGGCCTTCAGCGCCTGGTCGATGAGCGCGTTGACCTTCGGGTTGTTGTAGTCGCCGTAGTTGGTGGAGTTCGGGCCGTACTGGCGGCCGTCGAACAGCGGCACGATGTTGGTGCGGCCGTTGTTGCCGTACCAGTCGGGCACCCAGCCGGGGCCGGCGATGTCCCACTTGCCGGCCTTGGCGTCGGCGGGCGTCACCAGCGTCGTGTTGTAGAAGGTGCCGTTGGTGTCGGGCGTGAGGTTCGCGGTGATCCCGCACGCCTTCAGGTTCGCCTGGACCGACTGCGCGACCTTCGGGTGGTTGCTGGAGACCCGGTAGGGGAACTTGAGCGTCAGCCCGTTGGGGTACCCGGCCTGCGCGAGCAGCTGCTTGCACTTGTTCGGGTCGCCGGCGTTGCCGGGCGTCGGGTACAGGTTGAACGGCTGGTAGCCGACGCTGCGCGGCGGGATGACCTGGTTCAGCACCTCGCTGACGTCCGGGCCGCCGTAGATCTGGATCAGCGCGGTCTTGTCGACCGCGTAGTTGATCGCCTGCCGGACCTGCACCTTGCTCAGCGCCTTGTTGTTGTTCGGGCTGAGGGTGTTGAAGACGATGTAGGGGTTGCTCGTCGACCCCTCCATGATCTTGAAGTTCGGGTTGGACTTCAGGCTCGGGATCCGCGACGTCGGCACCGGCTGGTCCCAGGCGAGGTCGGCGGAGCCCTGCTCCATCTGCTGCTG
Source organism: Actinomadura montaniterrae (assembly GCF_008923365.1). Taxonomy (GTDB): domain Bacteria; phylum Actinomycetota; class Actinomycetes; order Streptosporangiales; family Streptosporangiaceae; genus Spirillospora; species Spirillospora montaniterrae. Next base: position 5,440 of record NZ_WBMR01000367.1, on the reverse strand, counting down.
GACGACGTCGGGCGAGTCCTGCCCCATGGTGACCTGGATCCGGTCGGGGTTCTGCGCCCGCGTCGGGTCGGAGGCGGCCTTCCAGTTCTTGTTGCGGTCGAGGACGTACTGCTTGTTCGGCGTGTACGAGACGATCTGGTACGGGCCGTCGGACACCGTGTGCTGGCGGAACTGGGGGCTGTCGGGAATGTACCCGTCGTACTCGGCCGGGGCCGCCGCCGCGAACTCCAGCGCGAGGATGTTGGTGAAGTCGCTCGCGGGCTGGGTCAGCTTGATGACGAGGGTCTTGTCGTCCTTGGCCGTCAGCCCCGGCACGTCGTGGTCGTTCTGGTAGGCGGCCATGGCGGACGCGCTCTTCGGGTCGACGCTCCCGTAGCCCTTGCAGAACGCGCTCATCCCGACGATGGTCTCGCTGTAGTACGCCTTGCCGCCGGACGGCTTGGCGGGGTTGCAGACCCGCTTGATGCCGCGGATGAAGTCCTGCGCGGTCACCTCGCGGGCCGGGTTGGTGTTCCAGAGCACGCCGGTGCGCAGCTTGATGGTGTAGGTCTTCCCGTCCTGGCTCAGGCCCCCGTTCTGGGTGGTGGGGAGCTCCTGCGCGACGTCCGGCTGCACCTTGATGGCGTCGTCGAAGTTGTTGGCGGCCTTGAACCCGAACAGCGTCCGGGCGAACTGGCGGGCGAGCATGTTGCCCCAGGTCGTGTAGACGCTGGAGGTGTCGAGGTGGTCCACGTCGGAGGACCCGACGACCTTCAGCGTGCCGCCGGCGCTCCCGCCGCCACCACCACCGCCGCCGCTTCCGCAGGACGCCAGCGCGAGCACCACCGCGCCGAGCCCGGCGGTGACCGCCGCCCCCCGTCTCACTGCTGTCATCTGCGCACTCCCCCGTCTGCTGATGACCGACTGCCCCGGGCGATCCGCGGCCGGGCCCGCGCGGGCGGCCGCGAAGATCGCTTTAGGTAGTCAAATTAGCACCCAGCGTCATGATCGCGAGGATGCGGGGAGGAAAACGCCGCGGCGGGGCGCCGGTCAGAGCACGCGCGACCAGGCCGCCGCGTCGCCGGGGGCGGCGGAGAAGTCGTAGCGGATGGCGGCGGGGGTGAGCGCGGCGAGGCTGACGGACGTGGTGCCCCAGACGCGGCCGTCGCCCAGGTCCAGCATCGGCAGCAGGGCGCGGTGGTCGGCGCGCGGCAGGCCGTCGCCCTCCAGCAGCGGGAGCCACTCGCCCCACGCCGCCCGCACGTCCTCGCCCGGCCCGGGCTCGGGCCTGGCCGCGGCGGCCAGGCGGGGGCGGAAGTGGGCGAGGCGGGCCGCCATGTAGGCGTCCTCGGTCTCGCCCTCCAGCTGGCCCTCGCCCTCGAGCCCGCTGTTGACGATCAGGTGGAGGCCGCGTCCGAGGCCGCGCTCGGTGAGGTCCCGGCCGTCCCAGCTCCACAGCCGCACCCGGTCCGGTTCGGCGCCGACGAGGTGGAACGGGTCGAACGCGGCGAGCTCCAGCTCGCCGAGCTTGCCGTCGGCGGCCATCCGCAGCGGCAGCCCGCCGCGGGTGGCGCGGCCGTCCTCGGGCGCCATCCGGCCCCGGCCGTTGAGGACCAGCGCGACGCGCGGGGCGGCCGGGTCCACGGCGAACCAGGTGCCGCCGGCCCGCAGGTCGCGGCCGGCGACGAGGCCGGGCCGGTCGGGCCAGTGCCGTCCCGGCGGCTCCCACTCGCGGGCGATGAACTCGTCCCGCACGCCCGCGACGAGCACGGGGACGGCGGCGGAGGGGTCGACACTGATGATCGCCGTGCACATGCCCCCAATTGGAGCACTTCCCCCGAACCCACCCGAACGCCGGGGTCCGGGACTACAGCGGCGGCCAGGGGATGGCGGGCCAGTCCTCGGGCGGGTACGGGTGGATGCGGTGCTTGAGCATGAGCTCGACGCGGCGGCCGGTCGCGTCGACCTCCTCCTCGGTGAGCAGCTCGGCGAGGCGGGCGGCGAGCGGGCCGTCGCGCAGCGCGCGGTCGACGCGGGTGAGGGCCTCGACCGCCTCGGAGGTGAGCGGCTTGCCGCGCCACTGCCACAGCACCGTCCGCAGCTTGTACTCCACGGAGAAGCAGACGCCGTGGTCGCAGCCGTAGACGAGGCCGTCGCCGGGCGGCAACAGGTGCCCGATCTTGCGGTCGGCGTTGTTGACGACGGCGTCGAACACCGCCATGCGGCGGATCGCGTCGTCGTCGGAGCGCGACAGCGCGACCAGGTCGATGTCGGGGTCGGGCTCCACCCACAGCTGCACCATGCCCGGCCCGTACGGGCCGTCGCGGTGGACGGTCGGGGGGACGGTCCCCCAGCCCATCGTCTTGGACACCTCGTAGGCGGCGACCTCGCGCTCGGCGAGGGTGCCGTCGGGGAAGTCCCACAGCGGCCGCTCGCCCGCGACGGGCTTGTAGACGCAGGCGGCGCTGACGCCGTCCAGCTCGACCGTGCAGTACAGGGTGGCGTTGGAGGCCTGGACGAGGCGGCCCTCGATCGCCAGCCGGCCGCCCAGCAGCAGCCGCTCGGCGGCGGGGACGTCGCGGGGGGAGACCCGGTCGCCGGCGGGCTCGCCGGCGGGGGCCCGGTCCCGGGAGGACTGCGTCATGCGCTCATTCTCCCGGGCGGCCCGTCCTTGATCCAGTGCGGGTCCCGGTCCGGGGCGGCCGCGACCCGGCCCGGCGTGCCGACCGCGCCCATCTCAGCCCAGGTATCCGTTCTGGCGGGGGCACACGTGGCCCTCGGCGTCCAGCGGCAGCCCGCACAGCGGGCACGGGGGCCGCCCGGCGGCGACCACCTGCAGCGCCCGCTCGGCGAACGCGCGGGCCTGCGCGGCGCTGATCCGCACCCGCAGCACCGCGATGGCCGGGTCGTCCTCGCCGACCTCGGCGTCCTCCTCGGCCTCGGTGACCTCCTGCGCCTCGATGACGACCCGCTCGTCGTCGGGGTCCCAGGCCAGCGCCATCGTGCCGACCTTGAACTCCTCCTCCACCGGCTGCTCCAGCGGGCCGTCGTCGCGCAGCTCCGACGGGGTGACCGCGGGGACGTGGGCCTCGCCGCCGCTGCGCCGCAGCACCTCGTCCAGCAGCTCCTCGAGCCGCTCGGCCAGCAGCGTCACCTGGAACTTCTCCAGGCCGACGCTGGTGACCCGGCGGCCCGCGCGGGCCTGCAGGTAGAAGGCGCGGTCGCCGGGGCGCCCGACGGCGCCGGCGACGAACCGCTCCGGCAGGTCGTAGGAGATGACGGGCATGGCATCGACCCTACGCGCCGCCGCCGACGACCGCGTCACTCGCCCCGGATCCGGTTTTCCCGTCATCGCCCTCGTCCGGCTTGGGCAGCAGACCGGCGACGTCGCCGCCGGTGTCGTTGACGCGGACGACGAACGGCCGCAGCTCGGTGTAGCGGATCGCGGTGACCGACGCGGGGTCGGCCTGGATGCGCTGGAACTGGTCCAGGTGGAGGCCGAGCGCGTCGGCGACGATCGCCTTGATGATGTCGCCGTGGCTGCATACCGCGTACAGGGCGTCCGGGCCGTGCGCGGCGGCGACGCGCTCGTTCCAGTCGCGGACGGCGGCGACCGCGCGGTGCTGGGCGTCCGCCATCGCCTCGCCGTCCTCGCCGGGGAACCGGGCGGCGCTCGGGTGGGCCTGCACGACCCGCCACAGCGGCTCCTCGGCCAGCTCCTTGAGCGGGCGGCCCGTCCAGTCGCCGTAGCGGACCTCGCCGAACCGCTCGTCGATCTCCACCTTGTCCACGGTGCCGCCGGCGTCGCGGGAGTGCGGGGCGGCGACCGACTCGGCGGTCTCGACGCACCGGTCGAGGGGGCTGGAGACGACCGCGGCGAGCGGCAGCGCCGCCAACCGCCCGGCGACCGCGGCGGCCTGCGCGCGGCCGCGCTCGTCCAGCCGCACGCCGGGAGTCCAGCCGGCGAGCACCGGCCCGGTCATAGCGGTCAGGCCGTGCCTTACCAGGAGAAGGGTCGTCACAACTGGCCACTGTAGGAGATGCGCGGACCGGATGTGATCACCGGCGCGATTCGGCGCGGCGCGCCGCATGCGCGACAATGCCTAGCGTGATCGTGGACAAGGCCATCTACGCGGGCGGCGTCCGCAGCGACATCGACGGCGACATCAGCGACGCCTTCGACCTGGCGCGGGCGAACGGCGACTGCTTCCTGTGGATCGGCCTCTACGAGCCGGACGAGGAGGAGTTCGAGCTCGTCAAGGACGAGCTGCGGCTGCACCCCCTCGCCGCGGAGGACGCGGTGTCGGCGCACCAGCGGCCGAAGATGGAGCGCTACGACGACACCCTGTTCGTGGTGCTGAAGACGCTCGCCTACGTCGACGAGACCTCCGACATCGAGGTCGGCGAGATCATGGTGTTCCTCGGGTCGGACTTCGCGGTCACCGTCCGGCACGGCGCCGGGAACCCGCTCGGGCCCGTCCGCAAGCGGCTGGAGGAGGACAAGGACCTGCTCAAGCACGGCGCGACCGCCGTGCTGTACGCCGTGTGCGACGAGGTGGTGGACCGGTACGGGCTGGTCGCGCACGAGGTCGAGGTGGACATCATCGGGCTGGAGCGGGCGGTGTTCGACCCGCGGGCCCGCGACGTCACCGCCGACATCTACTCGCTCAAGCGGGAGGTGCTGGAGTTCCGCACCGCCGAGGACCCGCTGGTCCCGGTCCTGCAGGAGATCGTGAAGGGCCGGGTCTCCGAGTGCGCCGGGACCCGGGAGTACTTCCGCGACGTCCTCGACCACCTGCTGCGGGTGGACGCGCAGGTCGACGCGCACAACGAGCTGCTGAACAGCGTGCTGAACGCGCATCTGGCGCTGCTCGGCAAGCGGCAGAACGAGGACATGCGGAAGATCTCGGCGTGGGCGGCGATCATCGCGGTGCCGACCGCGATCGCCGGGATCTACGGCATGAACTTCACGCACATGCCGGAGCTGAAATGGTCGTGGGGCTACCCGGTCGTCCTGCTGGTGATGGCGGCCGTGTGCGTCCTGCTCTACCTCAGGCTCCGCAAGAGCGGCTGGCTGTAAGACACGCCGGGGGCCGCTACGCGGCGTCGCGGCCGGGCGTCCTGCCGGGGAGCAGTTCGGGGGGCGGCGCGGCCAGCAGCACGGCCCACAGGTGCGACTCGGCGCCCTGCGACTCCAGCCGGCGGCGCACCCGCTCCACCCCGCCCCTGGTCGGCAGCGCCAGCCACAGCAGCAGCGGGTAGCCGACGGCGAACCCGGCGGCGAACACCACCACGGCGTGCGCGATCATCGCCAGCGGCAGGCCCAGCAGGATCACGCCCTCGGCCAGCGCGAACCGCAGCAGCACCGCCTGCCGGAACTGCGTGAGCGCCAGCCGCGCCGCCGCCGGCGGCTCGGCGCCCGGCGCCATCGCCAGCGGGGCGCGCGGCCCGGCCAGGGCGG
>NZ_WBMR01000366.1 GCF_008923365.1 Actinomadura montaniterrae | reverse complement strand
CCCGGCGTGCGCACCGCGTGCCCCGGCGTGCGCACCGCGTGCCCCGGCGTGCGGCCCCGGCGTGCCCGCCGCGCAGCCCGGCGTGCGGCCCCGGGCATGCGCGCGCTGCCGTCCGGAACGCCGGTGGGCGTACGATTCCGGACATGTCCACCGTCGCGCTCGCCGTCAGCGAAGGGATCACCCTGTTCGAGGTCGCCGCGCCCTGCGAGGTGTTCGGCGTCGACCGCGGCCTCGCCGACCCCTGGTACGACCTCACCGTCTGCGCCCCCGCGTCCGTCCGGCTCGGCGGCTGGTTCCAGGTGGACGCCCCGCGCGGGCTCGACGCCCTGACCGCCGCCGGCACCGTGATCGTCCCGGCCTGCCGGAACGTCCTGGAGGAGCCGCCCGCCGACCTCGTCGCCGCGGTCCGCGCCGCGCACGAGGCGGGCGCGCGGGTGGTGTCGATCTGCACCGGCGCGTTCGTGCTGGCCGCCGCCGGGCTGCTGGACGGGCGCCGCGCCACCACCCACTGGATGCACGCGGCGCGCCTCGCCGAGCTGTACCCGCGCGTCGAGGTCGACCCCGGCGTCCTCTACATCGACGACGGGTCCGTCATGACGTCGGCGGGCAAGGCCGCCGGCATGGACCTGTGCCTGCACATCGTCCGCCTCGACCACGGCGCGGCCGTCGCGAACGACCTGGCGCGGCGGCTCGTCGTCCCGCCGCACCGGCCCGGCGGGCAGGCCCAGTACATCCCCGCGCCCGTCGGGCCCGGCCGCGAGCACGCGCTCGCCGGGCTGCTCCCGTGGGCGCTCGCCCGCCTGCACGAGCCGCTGACCGTCGAGGACCTCGCCCGCCGCGCCGGGATGAGCTCCCGCAACCTCGCGCGGCACTTCCACGCGGTCGCCGGGACGACGCCGCTGCAGTGGCTGCACGCCCAGCGCGTCCACCGCGCGCAGGAGCTGCTGGAGACCACCGACGACGGCATCGACCTGATCGCCGACCGGACCGGGATGGGCACCGCCGCCACGCTCCGCCGCCACTTCCAGCGCGCCCTGGGCGTGTCGCCGGACGCCTACCGCCGGACGTTCCGCGCTTCGGCCATCCCCGGCTGACCGTCCGGCCGTCCCGGGGCGGCGGCGCGGAGTTCCGTGACGCGGGGCCGCGCGGCGCGGGCCACGGAACCGAGGGTGAGGACGGCGAGGCCCGTCACGACCAGCAGGAGGACGGGCGGTGAGGCGAGCCGTCCGGCCGCCGCCAGCGGGAACGGCACCGCGAAGCCGAGGTAGGAGACGGCCTGGTAGGCCGACGTCAGCGCGGCGAGACGCTCCGGGCGGGCGAGCCGCTGCACCTCCTGCAGCCCGCACACCTGGCAGCACCCGTACGCCGCGCCGAGCACCAGCGCCGCCACGACCACCAGCGCCGGGCTCGACGCCGCCGCGGCGCCCGTCGCCACGAGCATCCCCGCCGCGACCAGGCCCATCGCCGTCACGAGCAGCCGCCGCGGCGCGGGGACCCGCCGGGCGAGCGGCTGGACGGCGATCCCCGCCGCGGCCGTCAGCGTCGTGACGGCCGCGCCGAACACGAGCGCGTGCCCGCCGAGACGGTCCACGACCAGCGCCGGAAGGTAGGCGAGCGCGACCGACGCCGACCCGAACACCCACGGCGCGAGCGGCACGACGACCGTCCGGAACCGGTGCCCGCGCGCCTCGGGGACGCGCAGCGCGTCCCGCAGCCGGCCCGGCGCGCCCGCCCGGCGGCCCGTCTCCGGGGCGCGGGCGGCGAGCGGCAGCGCGACGCAGGCGAGGAGCAGGTGCGGGACGTACGGGACCGCGGCCGGGGCCGGCGCCCACTGCGCGAGGACCCCCGCGACCAGCGGCCCGAGCCCGAATCCGACGCTCATCGCGATCGTCAGGCGGCGCGGCCCCGACCCCGCCGCGGCCGCCGACAGCTCCTTGATCCAGGCCGAGCCGGCGCTGAACGCCGCGCCGCTCGCGACGCCCGCGACGAGCCGTCCCGCGAACAGCCACCCGGGGTCCGTCCCGCCGAGGATCAGCAGGACCGTCCCGGCGGCGGACGCGGCGATCGCCGGGACGAGCACCCGGCGGCGGCCGAGCCGGTCCGAGACCGGGCCGCCGAGCAGCAGGCCGGGGACGAGCCCGAGCACGTACATGCCGAACGTGGCCTGCACGGTCGTCGCGGAAAGGCCGAGCCTGTCGCGGTACAGCGGCAGGAGCGGCGCGAACTGCTGCGCTCCCCACCCCACCGTCGCGACGGCGAGCCCGGCCCTCCACCAGGCCCGGCCGCCGATGCCGAAGTCGTTCATGGTGCGGTCGTTCATGGCGCCATGCTCTGCGGCGCGGCGTTCCCGCACGAGCGGCTGGAACGACAAGGTGCGCGCAGTTTCGGACGCGGTGCCGGACGGCCCGGGGCGCGGGGATCCGGACAGGGATCCGGACAGGGCGGACCCGCCTGCGCGCCGCGGTGAGCTCCGGGGCGGCCGCGGCCGGGTGTGGCCACCGTGGCGGGACGGGTGGCCGGGCCGGTGCGCGGCGGGCAGCGCCGGCGGCGGGCCCGGCGCTCGTCGCCCGACCCGTCCGACCGGCTTAATTCGCCCCATGATTTAAATAGTGAATTTAGTCGCCGTCAAGCCCCCGATCCCATGCTTCGACCAAGATCATCCAGAGCGGGCCGGGAACGCTTGACAGGTGATCAAGGTCGGGAGAGGTTCCTGATGACGCTGAACCCGCCGCAGGGGTCATGGCCGTCCGGGCCGCCGTGACCCCGTCCGCGCACCCGCGGACACGGGCGGGCGCGCGGCCCCGACCGGGCCGCGCGGCGCCGTCGCCGTCACGACCCAGGAGGGACCTTGCGACACCCCCACACCCGAACGTCCGCCCGGATCAGGCGTTCGCTGACCGCCCTCGCGGTCGCGGCCGCCGCCGTCCCCGCGGCGAGCGGCCCCGCCCTCGCGGACGCGCCCGCCTCCGCGGCCTACCTCAACCCGCGGCTCCCCGTCGCCCAGCGCGTCACCGACCTGCTCGGCCGGATGACGCTCGAAGAGAAGATCGGCCAGATGACGCAGGCCGAACGCGGCGCCATCGACTCCGACCCGAGCCAGATCACCTCGCTCGCGCTCGGGTCCGTGCTGTCCGGCGGCGGGTCCGTGCCGGCCGACAACACCCCGTCCGGCTGGGCCGACATGGTCGACCGGTACCAGTCCGCCGCGCTCAAGACCCGGCTGAAGATCCCGCTGCTGTACGGGATCGACTCCGTCCACGGCGACAACAACCTCGTCGGCGCCACCGTCTTCCCGCACAACAACGCGATGGGCGCGACCCGCGACCCCGCGCTCGTCCGCGAGGAAGAACGGATCACCGCCACCGAGACGCGCGCGACCGGCCCGCAGTGGGTGTTCGCCCCCTGCATCTGCGTCTCCCGCGACCTGCGCTGGGGACGCACCTACGAGTCCTTCAGCGAGGACCCCGCGCTCGTCATGCAGATGGAGACCGCGCTCGAAGGATTCCAGGGCCGGAGCACCAAGGACCTCGCCGACCCCACGCACGTCCTCGCCACCGCCAAGCACTACGCGGGCGACGGCGACACCAAGTACGGGTCGTCCACCAGCGGCACCTACACCATCGACCAGGGCGTCACCGTCACCGACCGCGCCCACTTCAACGCCATCGACCTCGCGCCGTACATCCCCGCCGTGCGCAAGTACCACGTCGGCAGCATCATGCCGTCGTTCTCCAGCGTCGACTGGACGGAGGACGGCGTCGGCAACCCCGTCAAGATGAGCGCCAGCAAGGAACTGCTCACCGACGTCCTCAAGAAGAAGATCGGGTTCGACGGGTTCCTCATCAGCGACTGGGAGGCCATCCACCAGCTCCCCGGCGACTACGCCACCCAGGTCCGGACGGCCGTCAACGCCGGCATGGACATGTTCATGGAGCCCTACAGCGCGCCCCAGTTCGAGCAGGCCCTCCTCGCCGAGGTGAAGGCCGGACGCGTCGCCACGTCCCGCATCGACGACGCCGTCCGGCGCATCCTCAAGGCCAAGTTCGAACTCGGCCTCTTCGAGCACCCGTATACCGACCGGACCAACATCAAGACGGTCGGCTCGCCCGCGCACCGCGCCGTCGCCCGCCGGGCCGTCGCCGAGTCGCAGGTGCTGCTGAAGAACTCCGGCCGCACGCTGCCGCTGAAGAAGTCGCAGCACATCTACGTCGCCGGCGTCAACGCCAACGACATGGGCAACCAGGCCGGCGGCTGGACCGTCACCTGGCAGGGCGCCTCCGGGAACACCATCCCCGGGACCACGATCCTCCAGGGCATCCAACAGAACGCCAAGAACGTCACCTACAGCGCCGACGCCTCCGCGCCCACGGCCGGAAGCGACGTCGGAGTCGTCGTCGTCGGCGAGACGCCCTACGCCGAAGGCGTCGGCGACGTCGGCAACGGGCACACCCTCAACCTGTCCGACACCGACAAGGCCAACATCGACAAGGTCTGCTCCGCCATCGAGAAGTGCGTCGTGCTGGACGTCGCGGGGCGGCCGCAGATCGTCACCGACGAACTGCCGAAGATGGACGCGTTCGTGATGTCGTGGCTGCCCGGCAGCGAAGGCGCCGGCGTCTCCGACACCCTCTTCGGGAACCGTCCCTACACCGGGCGGCTGTCCTACACGTGGCCGCGCAGCGAGGCGCAGGAGCCGATCAACATCGGCGACAAGAACTACGACCCGCTGTTCCCCTACGGATACGGGCTCCGCACCCACCGCTGAGCCGACCTCGCCTTCCGGCGCCGTGGCGGCCCTTCGCCCCGGCGCCGGAAGGCCCGCGCGGGCTTCGCCTCGCCGGCCGGCTTGGCCCTGTCGGCGCGTTGTTGACCGGAGCCGGTTCAGCCTTACGGGGCGGCCGGCTTGGGGGCGGCCGGCTTGCGGGGCGGCCGGCTTGCGGGCGGCTGAGCCGGCTTGGGGGCGGGCTCGGGGGCGGCTGAGCCGGTTTGGGGGCGGGCTCCTAGTCGGCGGTCTGCGGGAGGCTCGCCTTGGCCTTCGCGTAGTCGCCGGTCGGAGCGCCGTCGTCCAGGCGGTACACCAGGTGGACGACGCCGGTGGCGAAGGTCACGGAGGAGATCAGCTTCAGCGGCAGCGGGGCGTCCGCGTCCTCGAACAGCCGCATCCCCTCGCCGACGGCGATCGGATGAACCAGCAGGTGAAGCTCGTCGAGGAGCCCCGCCGCCAGCAGCCGCCGGACGAGCGACACCGACCCGCTCATCGCGATGTCCGCCGTCGACGGTTCCGCCTTCAACGCCGTCACCGCCTCGATGAGGTCGCCCTGAAGCTGCTCGGAATTGCGCCATGTGAACTCGAGCTCCCGGGTGGACACCACGATCTTGCGGGCGTCGCCGAGCTTCTTCGCGAAGGCCGCGTCCTCGGCGCCGGCCTTCTCGCGGTCCGGCCACGCGCTCGCAAAGCTGTCGTAGGTCCGGCGGCCGAGGAGGAGGGTGTCGGCCGAGCTCATCTGCGCGTCGACGGCCTGGCCCATCTCGTCGTTGAAGTAGGGGAAGTGCCAGTCCTGGGGGTTCTCGACGACTCCGTCGAGCGAGATGAACAGCCCCGCCGTGATCTTCCGCATCCTGGTGCTCCTTGGCCGCTGGCGATGACTCATGGTGTTCAGGGGCTTCGACCATCGCCGCCGCCAGAACTCATCGCCGCAGCCGCACCGCAATCTGCAACGCTCGCGAGGCTGCTCACCACGCCGCGCGTTCGCGTGGCGCGGTGAGCAGCCGGATGGGGGTGTCGTACGCCCTGACGAGCCGAAATGCGGGCGCAGACGTGTCGACGCCTGCCGCACGCCCAGGCTGTCTTGGTGGGCGGCCGCGCTGACGCTGAGGGGGCACGGATGGGTGGGTGTTGAAGAGCCGGGGGTGGAGGGTGTTGCAGGTGGTGAGAAGCGTGGTGGTTGCTGTCGGTCGGATGCGTTGATGCACGCGGCGTCGGCACAGCGGGCTGGGCGGACGTGAGGGTGCGTGGTGTGGGGACGTGGTGTGGGGACGTGGACGTGGACGTGTGCGGGGGCGTGGACGTGTGCGGGGGCGTGGTGCGGTTTGAGGGGTGTGGATTGGGGTGTTGGGTGCGGTGATCGTCGAGAGTGGGTGTTCAGGCGTGGAAAGTGCTCGAGGTCATCGAGCGAGAAAGTGTTCGGGGAGGTTAGGTAGTTCGGGAGTCCCTAATTCAGGTGTTCGGGAGAACTACAAGAGGGGTGTTCGGGTGGTGGGGTGGCGCTTGCGTACGGGGCCGCCCCTCCAAAGTCAAGGGCGCCTTCGGCGTCGCTTCGCGATGGACTTCGTCCACCCTTGACTTTGGAGCCTCTGCGGCCC